>JAITTX010000440.1 GCA_031286755.1 Paraburkholderia sp. | reverse complement strand
CAAGGGCTCGACGCATTGCTCGACCACCCGCTCGTGGGCGACTCGCGCCATCGCGGTTTGCTCGGCGCGCTCGAACTCGTGGCCGACAAGGACAGCAAGCGCGGCTTCGACGCGGCGCTGAAACTGCCGGAGCGCATCGCCGCCGCGGCCTACGGCAACGGCCTCGTGTTTCGCGCGTTCGGCGACAGCATTCTGGGCTTCGCGCCGGCGCTCTGCTACACCGCCGCGAACTTCGACCTGCTGTTCCAGCGCCTGACGAAAACGCTCGACGACGTGCTCGCGCAAAGCGAAGTGCGCGCTGCACTGAAAGGCGGATCGGACTTCAATTCCCGCGCGGCTGCGTGATAACATCGATCGACCGCCGACATGCGAGACCGAACCCGCCGCGATGAACACCGACAGCAAGCTGGACCGAATCGATCTGCGTATTCTGGCGCAACTGCAAAAGCGCGGCCGCATCACGAACGTGGAGCTCGCCGATGCAGTCGGTCTGTCGCCCAGCCCTTGCCTCATTCGTGTGAAGCGGCTGGAAAAAGCGGGTTATATCGCCGGCTACGGCGCGCAGATTCAACTGGAAAAACTCGGCGACGTCCAGGTGGTTTTCACCGAGGTCACGCTCGCCGATCACCGCCGCGAGGACTTCATCAACTTCGTCAATGCGGTGAAGGATGTCGACGAGATCGTCGAATGTCACCTCGCGAGCGGCGGTTACGACTATCTGCTCAAGTTCGTCACGCGCAGCGTGAGCCACTATCAAAGCATTGTGGAAGGGCTGCTGGAACGCGGCATCGGCATCGAGAAATACTTCAGCTACGTCATCATCAAGACGGCGTTCGTGAAGACGCACTACCCGCTCGAAACGCTGTTCTCGCAGCACCATCACTAACGGCCGCGCCTCATTCTCTTTCCGTTCGAACGCACGCACGCGCTGCCAGCACGTGTGTGCTTTTTCTCGTCTATTCAATCTGATGTGGAGTCAGCCATGTCCAGCACCTATCGTATTGCCGTCATTCCCGGCGACGGCATTGGCCGCGAAGTCATGCCCGAAGCCTTGCGCGCGCTCGACGCCGTGAAGAAGCGCTTCAATCTCGCGATCGAATACCGGCAGATCGAATGGGCGAGTTGCGAATACTACGCAAAGCACGGGCAGATGATGCCCGACGACTGGAAAGCGCAGTTGCAAGACGTCGACGCGATCCTGTTCGGCGCGGTCGGCTGGCCGGACACGGTGCCCGATCATGTTTCGCTGTGGGGCTCGCTCCTGAAGTTCCGCCGCGAGTTCGACCAGTACATCAACCTGCGGCCCGCGCGCCTGTTCGACGGCGTGCCGTCGCCGCTCGCGAACCGCAAGGCGGGCGATATCGACTTCATGATCGTGCGCGAGAACACCGAGGGCGAGTATTCGTCGGTTGGCGGCGTGAGCTTCGAAGGCACCGAGCGCGAGTTCGTCTCGCAGACCTCGATTTTCTCGCGCAAGGGCTCGGAGCGCGTGCTGAAGTTCGCGTTCGATCTCGCGCAAAAGCGCGACAAGACGCTCACCGTCGCGACGAAGAGCAACGGCATTTCGATCAGCATGCCGTGGTGGGACGCGCGCGCGGCCGAAATCGCCCAGCAATATCCCGAGATCAAATGGGACAAGCAGCACATCGACATTCTGTGCGCGCGTTTCGTCCTGAACCCCGATCGCTTCGACGTGGTGGTCGCGACCAATCTGTTCGGCGACATTCTTTCGGACCTCGGCCCGGCGTGCACGGGCACCATCGGCATCGCGCCCTCGGCCAACATGAATCCGGAGCGCAATTTCCCGTCGCTGTTCGAGCCGGTGCATGGCTCGGCACCCGATATCGCGGGCAAGGGCATCGCCAATCCGGTCGCGATGATCTGGTCCGCCGCCATGATGCTCGACTTCCTTGGCGAGCGCGAGGCGCACGATGCGATGCTGTCGGCCATCGAAACCGTGTTGAAGCAGGGGCCGCATACCGGCGATCTGGGCGGCAAGGCGAACACCGCCGAAGTTGGCGCGGCCATCGCGCACCTGCTCGCCTGACATTGCCGGAGACTCTCATGATCCAACGCTACGAGTTGAACGACCTGATTCGCGCCGATAACTTCATCGACGGCAAATGGGTGCCCGCGGCAAGCGGCAAGCGCTTCGCCGTCACCGATCCCGCGACGGGCGAAGTCATCGCGCAAGTGGCCGACAGCGGCCCCGCCGACGCGCGCGCCGCCACCGATGCCGCCGCGCGCGCCCTGCCCGCCTGGCGCGATGCCTTGCCCAAAGAGCGTGCCGCCGTGCTGCATCGCTGGCACGCGTTGATCGTCGAGAACGCCGATGCGCTCGGCCGCCTCATCTCGCTCGAACAGGGCAAGCCTTTCGCGGAAGGCCGCGGCGAGGTGATGTACGGCGCCTCGTATGTCGCGTGGTTCGCGGAGGAAGCCACGCGCGTCTACGGCGACCTCATCCCGCAGCAGCAGCGCGGCAAGCGCATGAGCGCGGTGAAGGAGCCGATAGGGATTGTCGCGGCCATCACGCCGTGGAATTTTCCGCTGGCGATGATCGCCCGCAAGATCGCCCCGGCGCTCGCGGTGGGCTGCACGGTGGTCGGCAAGCCCGCGGAAGACACGCCATTGACGGCGCTTGCGCTCGTGATGCTCGCGCATGAAGCGGGTGTGCCGGCGGGCGTGCTGAATCTCATCGGCGCATCGCGCGAGAACGCGGTCGATGCGGTCAAGGACTGGCTCGAAGACGGCCGCGTGCGCAAGATCACCTTCACCGGTTCGACACCGGTGGGCAAGTATCTCGCGCGCGAATCGGCGGGCACGCTGAAGAAGCTGTCGCTCGAACTGGGCGGCAATGCGCCCTTCATCGTGTTCGACGACGCCGATCTGGATGCGGCGGTTGCCGGCCTCATGGCGTCGAAGTTCCGCAACGGCGGGCAGACTTGCGTGTGCCCGAATCGCGTGTACGTGCAAGCGTCGGTCTACGAAAAATTCGCCGACTTGCTGACGCAGCGCGTCGCCGCGCTTAAGGTTGCGCCCGCAACGGATCCCGATGCACAGATCGGCCCGATGATCAACGCGCGCGCCGTCGAGAAAATTGGCCGTCACGTGAGCGACGCGGTGCAGCGCGGTGCACGCGTGCTCACGGGCGGCAAGCCGCTCGCCGAGCTCGGCCCGAACTACTACGCGCCCACGGTGATCGCGGACGCCACGCCCGAGATGCAACTGAGCTGCGAGGAAACCTTCGGCCCGGTCGTGCCGCTGTTCCGCTTCAACGACGAAGCCGAAGTTATCCGCGCCGCCAACGACACGCCCTTCGGCCTCGCCTCGTATTTCTACAGCCAGAACGTGCGCCGCATCGACCGCGTTGCGCGGCGGCTGGAAACGGGCCTCGTGGGCATCAACGAAGGCGCGATTTCGAGCGAGGCCGCGCCCTTCGGCGGCGTGAAGGAATCGGGCTATGGCCGCGAAGGCTCGAAGTACGGCCTCGACGATTATCTGTCGATCAAATACCTCTGCCAGGGAGGCCTCGAATGAATGCCTATCCCATCGAGATCGCGTTTCCCGATCTCGGCGCGCACGCCGCGGGCAATGCGGGCGTGCCCTATGTGCATACGTTCGACTCGGGCATCGCGGGTCCGCACGTGATGATCAACGCGCTCACGCACGGCAACGAGGTGTGCGGCGCGATCGTCGTCGACGCGTTGCTGCGCGCCGGACTGCGGCCGCGCCGGGGCAAGCTCACGCTCGCGTTCGCCAACGTCGAGGCTTATCAGCGCTTCGACGCGGCTCAGCCCGATGCCTCGCGCTTCGTCGATCAGGACTTCAATCGCGTATGGACCGCGAAGACGCTCGACGACACCTCGCGCGATTCGAGCGAACTGCGCCGCGCCCGCGCGATGCGGCCCGTGATCGACACCGTGGACTGGCTGCTCGACCTGCATTCGATGCATGAGAAGAGCAAGCCCTTGATCGTTGCGGGGCCGCTCGATAAGGGCATCGAGTTGTCGGCGCAGCTCGGCACGCCCGCGACGGTGATCTGCGACGAAGGCCATCCGGAAGGCCGGCGCATGCGCGACTACGAAGGCTTCGGCGACCCCGCCAGCGCAAAGAACGCGTTGCTCGTCGAATGCGGCCAGCACTGGGAAGCGGGTGCGGTGACGGTCGCGCGCGATGTGACGGCGCGCTTTCTCGCGCTCTCCGGCGTCGTCGAAAAGGCAGACCTGCCTGCGGGCTGGATACAGCCGTCGCCGCAGGAGATGCTCGTTGTGCGCGTGACGGAACCCGTGGTCGCGAAGAGCATGGATTTCCGCTTCGCCGGCGACTACACCGGACTCGAAGTGTTTCCCCATGCGGGCAGCGTGATCGGCTGGTCGGACGGCGCGCCCGTGAAGACGCCCTACGACGATTGCATGCTCGTGATGCCTTCGCTGCGCCAGTTGCGTCCCGGCGTGACGGTCGTGCGGCTGGGCAAGATCGAGCGGCGCATCCCCTCCGTTCAGGGGCAGTAACGGCGGTCCAGCGGATCAGGCATAGCAGACGCGCTCGCGCAAACCGGCCTCATGTCCGGCCGGGCGCGCCGCTGGAGTCCTTTGGCTCCTTTGATGCTTTTGATTCGCGCGCTCGACAAACGCGCTCGGCGTCATGCCGCAAAAGCGCTTGAAATGCCGCGCGAGATGGCTCTGATCAAAAAAGCCCACCTCCGCCGCCACCACCGATCCGGGCACGCCCGCGAGCAGCAAAGTCTGCGCGCGCCGCACCCGCAGCTCGCACAGATACTTGTACGGCGAAAGCCCGAACTCCTTGCGGAACACGGTGGCGAAGCGCGATACGCTCAGCGCCGAGAGATCCGCGAGTTGCGCGAGACTCACGGTCTGGTGGAAATTCGATTCGATATAGGCGAGCGCGTCGATGAGATTGGCTTGACTCATGGCTAAGTCCCGGGGCTAAGTCTCGGAGGTGGCCGATTCGGCGCGCATCGACGTGGCGCGCTGAAATCGTCTGATGGAAAACGAGCCCAGATCGATGGGCGTGCTGCCGGTGTCGAGCAGCTCGGCAAGCGTTTCGCCCACGCCCGGACCGATCTGAAAGCCCGAGCCGGAAAAACCGAATGCATAGAACAGGCCCTCCGCTTTCGCGCTCGGGCCGATCACCGGCTCCGAATCCGGCAGATAGCTTTCCACGCCGCTCCACACGCGAATCACATGCAGCGGGCGCAGCGCGGGGACCATGCGGCGGAACTGCGCCAATTGCGCGACCGTGTTTTCGGGCAGCACGCCCGCGCGGCGCGTGGCGGCATCGGCGGGACCGGATGGGCCGCCGCCCAGCACGATGTTGCCGCGCGCAACCTGCCTGAAGTACACGCTCTCCTCTTTGATGGACGTGTACACGCCCATCGAGGACGCAAAGACATAGGGCACGGGCTCGGTCACGGCCATTTGTGGCCCGCGCGCGACGAGCGGCACGGGCTCGCCGAATTGCGTCGATAGCGCGTTGGCCCACGCGCCCGCGCAAATCAGCACTTGCTCCGCGCGATACACCTCACCCGTGGCGCTCTCCACCCGGAAGCCGCCCGCTTCCTTCTCGACGCGCGCCACTTCCGTGTTCTCGATCACGCGCGCGCCAAGACGCGCCGCCGCGCGGCCGAACGCGGGCGCGGCAAGCCGCGGATTAGCGTGGCCGTCGAGCGGCGAGATCGATGCGGCGAGCACGTCGCGGCCGAGGAACGGAAAGCGCTTGCGCATGGCCGCGCCTTCGAGCACTTCGAGATCGAGGCCGTAGGCGCGCGCCTCGGCGGCATAGCGATGAAAATATTCGGCGTCGTGCGCGTGGTAGCACACGCGCGTATGGCCCGAAGGCATGAACTCGATATCCTCGCCGAGCCATTCGCGCGAGCGCCGCCACGTTTCCAGCGCGCGATTGGACATCGCGAGTTGCTCCAGCGCGCGGCCTTGCCGGCGCACGCCGCCGAAGTTCACGCCGCTCGCCTGCTGCCCGGTCAGGCCGCGTTCGAGCAGCACCACCGAGCGCTGGCGGCGGCGCAGGAAAAAAGCGGTCGTCGTGCCGACGATGCCGCCGCCGATCACGATCACATCGGCGCGCTCGTTCATTCGCTCGTCTCCGTGTCTTTGTGCGGCGCAAGCGCCATTGGCAACGGCTTGACCGGCGCTTGTCCGCGCAGTCTGCCAACGGCTTCCAGGGGCACACGTGCTTGCGCCGCGATCACCTCGGCGCCCGCGTGCGCGCAGAAACGTCCCTGGCAGCGGCCCATGCCCACGCGCGAAAACGCCTTTGCGCGATTCGCTTCTTGCGCGCCCATTTCGTTCACCACGCGCCGCAGCTCGCCCGCCGTGATGGCCTCGCAACGGCAGACAATGGTTTCGTCCGGCAACGCGGCGGCGAAACGCGCGGGCCACGGGAACGCGGTGCGCAATCCCGCCGCGAAGCGCGTGAAGCGCGCAAGTTGCGCGCGCAACCGGTTGGCTTCCGCCGCGTCGTGCTGAAGCTTCATGTCGTTCAGCACCGCCAGCGCGGCGAGCCGTCCCGCGCACTCGGCCGCATCCGCGCCGCGCACGCGTGCGCCATCGCCGGCGAGATAGACACCCTTCTGGCTGCTACGGCCGTCTTCATCGGCAAGCGGAAGCCATTGCTGCAACGCCGGATCGAAGCGGAACTCGCATCCGGCCAGATCGGCGAGCTGGGTTTCGGGGCGCAGGTGGTAGCCGAGCGCCACGGCGTCGCATTTCACTTCGAGCGTCGCGCCGTTGGCTTGCCTGACGCGCACGCCCTGCACGCCTTGTTCGGCTGTGCCGTCGATCGCAACCGGCGTGATGCCGCGATGAACCGGCACGCGCGCCTCCTTGAGCACGTTCATCAGCGCGACGCCCTTCTTGAGCGCCGAAGGCATCGCGAGTAACTGCGGCAATGCACGCAAACGTTGCCCGAACGTGGAGGTGTCGAGCACCGCGCCCACCGTCGCGCCCGCCTTCACATACTGAGCGGCAACGAGATAGAGCAGCGGCCCCGTGCCCATCATCACGACGCGCGAGCCGATCGCGCAGCCCTGCGATTTCAGCGCGACCTGCGCGCCGCCCAGGCTATAGGCGCCCGCGTGATGCCAGCCGGGCACCGGCATCAAACGATCGGTCGCGCCGCTACAAATGACGAGCGCGTCGAACGCGAGCTTGCGATAGCGCGTGCCGGTCACCACATGCACCGCATTGGGCTCGATGTTCCAGACGAGCGTGTCGGGCACATAGTCGATCCGCGCGCGCAGCGCGTCGAAAGACGCATGCAATGCGCGCGCGCGCTCCGCTTCGGTGCCGTACAGAGTCTCGTAGGGGCGCGTGAAGCCCTCGGGCTGGCGGCGATAGATCTGCCCGCCATCGCGCCGGCCTTCGTCGATCACCACCGGGCGCACGCCCGCCTGCACGAGCGCCTGCGCCGCGCGCACGCCCGCGGGCCCCGCGCCGATCACGATCACAGTCGCGGCCATACGCCCTCCCGCGCCTGCGAAAGCCGCGTGACGATGGACATGCCTGCCACCGCCTGGGTGGTGCACGCGCGCACGCGCTCGCCGTGCGCGGTCCACACCCAGCAGTCCTGGCACGCGCCCATCACGCAGAAGCCCGCGCGGCGGCCATCGCCGAATTCGGAATCGCGCAAGTCTTGCTGCGCGGTCAGCAACGCGACCATCAGCGTGTCGCCCTCGCAGGCGAGCGCGGGCCTGCCGTCGATCACGATCTCGAAGGTCCTGCGCCCTGTCTCCGCGACTCTCACGAAGCGCGCGCTCATGCCGTCACCGTTTCCATCGCCTGCATGCGCGCGAGATCCTCGGCGCTGTGATGGCACAGGATCTGCGCGCCCGAAGGCAAGGTCTTTTTCGCGGGCGGCTCCACGTTGCACTTGCCGTCGATGCGCGCAGCGCAGCGCGAGCGGAAGCTGCACAACTCGTGCGCATCGCTTTCGGGACCGAGTACCGGCAAGGCGGCGAGCGCCATGGCGCGCCGCGAATCGAGCCAGCCCGGGCGCAGCGCGGGAACCGAATCGACGAGCAAGCCGGTGTACGGGTGATACGGCGGACGCGAAAGCGCGTCGCGCTGCCCCGCCTCGACGCACTGGCCTGCATAGAGCACGATGACTTCGTCGCAAATGGCGCGCACCGTCGAAATGTCGTGGCTGATGAACATGTACGACACGTTCAACTCGCGCCGCAATTCGGCCAGCAGGTCGAGAATGGCTGCGCCCACAACGGTATCGAGCGCTGACGTCACTTCATCGCAGAGAATGAGCTCGGGCTTCGCCGCGAGCGCGCGCGCGAGATTCACGCGCTGCTTTTGTCCGCCCGACAGGCCGACCGGCTGGCGCTTCGCGATCGAGGCCGGCAGCTTCACCAGATCGAGTAGTTCGAGCATGCGCTTTTGCGCCGGCGCGCCACGCAGCCCGTGATAGAAGTTCATCGGCCGCGCGAGGATGTCGGCGATCGTGTGGCTCGGGTTCAGCGCGGTATCCGCGTTCTGGAACACGATTTGCACGCGGCGATATTGCTCCAGCGTGCGCTCAGAGAGCTTCGCGGGCAGGGGCTTGCCATCGAGCAGCACTTCGCCGCGCGCGCGGTCCACGAGCCCGGCGATCACCCGCGCGAGCGTGGTCTTGCCGGAGCCCGATTCGCCAATCACGCCCAGCGTCGCGCCGCGCGCGATCTTCAGGCTCACGTCGTCGAGCACGCGCACGGCGGGCACGCCATGCGCGTCGACGCGGCCATAGCCCGCGCTCAGGTTGCGGATTTCGAGCAGCGGCGCTTCCGTGGCCTCAGCCGCCGCGCTCAGCTCCACTTCGGGGCGGCGCGTTGCCGCGAGCAACTGGCGCGTGTATTCGTCGGCGGGCGCATCGAGCACCTGCGCGGTCGCGCCATTCTCGCGCACACGCCCGCCGTTCAACACGACGATGCGGTCGGCCATCTGCGCGACCACGGCAAGATCGTGGGAGACATACACCGCCGTCGTGCCGAGCTCGCGCACCACGCCCTTGAACGCCGCCAGCACTTCGATCTGCGTGGTCACGTCGAGCGCAGTGGTGGGTTCGTCGAACACCACCACGGCAGGGTCGGTGATCAGCGCCATGGCCGCCATCAGGCGCTGCAACTGCCCGCCCGAGACCTGATGCGGGTAGCGCTCGCCAATGGTGTCGGGGCCCGGCAAGGCCAGCGAGCGGAACAGGCGAACCGCTTTCTCGCGCGCGGCGGCCGGCGTCATCAGCTTGTGCAGCAGCGCGGGCTCGGTCACCTGGTCCATGATCGTGCGCGCCGGGTTGAACCCCGCCGACGCACTTTGCGCGACATACGCAACCGTGCGCGCGCGCAACGCGCGGCGGCCCTTTTCGTCGAGCGAGAGCACGTCCACATCGCCGATCCGCACCGCGCCGCCCGCGATCGAACAGCCGCCGCGCGCATGGCCGAGCAGCGCCAGCGCGATGGTGGTCTTGCCCGAACCCGACTCGCCGATCAGCGCGAGCACTTCGCCCTTCTTCACCGTGAAATCCACGTCCTTCACGATCTCGACCACGGGGTCGGGCGCCACGCCCGCGACCACGCGCAGGCCCTTCACTTCGATCATGTTCACTGGCGGCCTCCCTGCGAACGCGCGCCATGACGGCGCAGGCTGTCGATGAGCAGATTCACGCCAACGGTCAGCGTCGCAATGGCCACCGCGGGCATCAGCACCGCGGGCGCGCCCTCCGCGAGCCCGCCGATGTTCTCGCGCACGAGCGAGCCCCAGTCCGCGTTCGGCGGCTGCACGCCGAGCCCGAGAAAGCTCAGGCCGCTCAGGAGCAGCACGATGAACACGAAGCGCAGGCCGAAGTCCGCGAGCATCGGATGAATCATGTTGGGCAGCACCTCCACGCGCGCGATATAGAACAGCTTCTCGCCACGCGCCTTCGCCACCTGCACATATTCGAGCGTCATGATGTTCACCGCGAGCGAGCGCGAGATGCGGAACGCGCCGGGAATGTACGCGAGCGCGGCCACCATCGTCAGCATCGGGATCGACGAGCCGAACGCGGCAATCACCACCAGCGCGAGTATCTTGCTCGGGATCGAGATGAGCGCATCGAACAGGCGGCTCAGCACCTCGTCCACCCAGCGCCCCGACACCGCCGCCATCAAGCCGAAGAACGTGCCGATCGTGCTCGCCAGCACGGTGGCGGCCAGCGCGAGCCCGACGGTGTACTGCGTGCCGTAGAGAATGCGGCTCAGCATGTCGCGGCCCAGATAGTCGGTGCCGAGCAAGTGCGCCGCGCTATACGTGCCGAAGATTTCCGTCGACGTGAATGCGCCGCCCTTGTATGGCGCGACCACCGGCCCGACGAACGCAACGGCGAGCCAGAACACGACGATGAACAGGCCGATCAGCCCGAGCACGGAAAAGCGGCTGACGAGGCGGCTGAACAGACCGCGCCGCGCCACGCTCGGCGGTTGCTGGGCGGACTCGGCGGAGGGCGGGTCGTAGAGCACGGTGGTGGCGTGGGAAGAAGCGTGTCGGGTCATCGTTGACGCAGCCTCGGGTTGGATACGATCTGACAAAGGTCGGCAATCAGCACGAGTACGAGATACGCCGCGCAGAACACCATCACGCAGCCCTGCACGAGCGGCATGTCGCGGTTGGTGACGGCGTCCACCATCAGGCTCGCGAGACCGGGATAGTTGAAGATCGATTCGACGATCACCACGCCGCCGAACAGATACGAGAGCGACAGCGCAACAGCGTTGGCGATCGGGCCGATGGTGTTCGGCAACACGTGGCGCAGCACGATGCGCATGGGCGAGGCGCCCTTCAGCAAGGCCATCTCCACGTACGAGGCGTTGAGCTGGTCGAGCACCGCCGCGCGCGTCATGCGCGCCATCTGCGCGACGATCACGCAGCACAGCGTCATCACCGGCATGGCGTAGGTACGCACGAGCCCGCCGAACGACGACACGTCCGAGAGATACGAGAGCGCCGGCAGCCAGCGCAGCTTGACCGCGAAGATCAGCACGGCGATGGTGGCCACGAGGAACTCGGGCACGGCCACCGTCGAAAGCGTCAGGACGTTGAGCACGCGATCGAGCAGCGAGCCGCGAAACATCGCCGAGACAATGCCGATGAACAGCGCGAGCGGCACGGAAACCAGCGCCGTGAGCCCCGCGAGCACGAGCGAGTTCGGCAGGCGCGTGGCGATCAGCTCGCTCACCGGCAGATTGTTCGACAGCGAGGTGCCGAAGTTGCCCGTCACCACATGCGCGAGCCATTGCCCGTAGCGCACGAGCGCCGGCTGATCGAGCCCGAACTGATGCCTGAGCGCCGCCACCTGCTCCGGTGTCGCGGCCTGGCCGAGCGCCTGCTGCGCGGCATCGCCCGGCAGCAGGCCGGTGATGCCGAACACCACGATCGAGACGATCAGCAGCGTGAGCAGCGCGAGGCCGAGGCGCGCGGCGACGAGTCGTTGCGCGTGAACTTTCATCGGATATCGCCTCTCGTTAAAAGGTTTAACGTCGGGGTTTAACGTCGGGGTTTAACAGCGCGCTTCAACGTCCGGGCTTAACCCTCGAGCCACACGTTCTCCGCAAACATCCAGCCCATCAGGCCCGCCAGCGGAATGCCGCTCAGCCCCTTCAGCTTCGAGGTGTGCGCATCGAGCGAGCTCAGGAACAGCGGAATGCCCACGCCGCCCTCGTTGTGAACGAGCACCTGCATGTCGCCGTAGATCTTCTTGCGCTTCGCCTCGTCGGGCTCGCCGCGAGCGGCCAGCAGCATCTGGTCGAACTGCGGGTTCTTCCAGTTCGCCTCGTTCCACGGCGCGTCGGATTTGAAGAACTGCGTGAAGATCACGTCCGCGCTCGGGCGCGCATTGATGTTGCCGAAGCCGAGCGGATGCTTCATCCAGTGATTCGACCAGTAGCCGTCGGCCGGCACGCGCACCACTTGCAGATTGATGCCCGCCTGCGGCGCGATCTGCTGCAACAGCACCGACATTTCCACGGAGCCTTCCGCCGCCGGCGACGCATAGAGCTGCAGCGGCGTGCTGCCCACCTTCGCCTTCTGGAAGTGGAACTTCGCCTTGTCCGGATCGAACGCGCGCTGCGGCAGGCCCGCGAGGTAGTACTTGTTGGTGGGGTCGATCGGCTGATCGTTGCCGATCGCGCCATAGCCGAGGAAGATGGTCTTGCGCATCTGCTCGCGGTTCAGCAGATACATCATGCCGCGCCGGAAATCCTGGTTGGCGGTGATGCCGCCCTGGTCGCGCATGATGAGGTCGGTGTACTGGCCCGTCTTCGTTTCCAGCACCTCGAAGCCCGGCGTGCTCTTGATGCGCTCGGTCGAGCGCGCGCTCACCGCGTTGATGAGCTGCACGTCGCCCGACATCAGCGCGTTCACGCGCGCGGGCTCGTCGGCAATGCCGATCAGCTCCACTTCGTCCAGGTGCGGCAGGCCCGGCTTCCAGTACTTGTCGTTGCGCACGCCCACGGTGCTCACGCCCGGCGAGAACGACTTCAGCTTGAACGGCCCCGTGCCCACCGCCGTCTTGAAGTCCGTGGTGCCGTCCTTGATGATGAGAAAGTGCGAGTCCGCCAGGATCACCGGCAGATCGGCGTTCGCGCCGCTCAGTGTGATCGTGAGCTCGTTCGGGCCGCTCGCCTTGATGTCCTTGAACTGGTCGGCGAGCGTCTTCGCTTTCGAGCCCACCGCCGGATCCTTATGGCGCATCAGCGAGTAGATCACGTCCTGCGGCGTGAGCGACTTGCCGTCATGGAACTGCACGCCCTTGCGCAGCTTCACGACCCACACGGTGGCGTCCTTCGTATCCAGCGATTCGGCCAGCGCCATCTTCGCGCCCAGATGCGAATCGAGCTCGGTCAGGCCGTTGTAGAACATGAACGCGCGCGCGTAGTCGGTGCCGAGCGCGCCCTTGGCCGGATCGAGCGTATCGGCGGCGGACGACGATTGCGTCGCCACGCGAATGCGGCCGCCCTGCTTCGGCTTGCTCTGCGCGAACGCCGCGCCGCTCGCGGTGAGCAGCCCCGTGCCCGTCACCGAAAGCAGCCCGCCCGCGGCCATCGCGCGAAGGACGTTGCGCCGCGACGCGCCACGGCGCGTCAGTTCTTCGAGCCGTTTGCCTGCATCGGCGTGGGCGAGTGCTTCTGGCGATTGGTCGATGCTCATGAACTTCTCCGCGATAGAGACTATGTTGGGGCTTATGTAGGGTCGGCGGCTCGATCGCTGCGTGAAGGCCGCCTGCTTTTTTTGCTGCGCTTTTTGCTGTGCCGCTGTCTTTTGCTTCGCTGCTCCGGTGCTTCGTTACGTCAATAGAAAACGTCCTTGATCGAGTAATACGCGCCGACGAGCGGCAGAAACCACGGCTTGCCCGTATGGCCCGGAATCGCGGGCCAGGCGAAATCGCGCCACGGGTTGGCCTGCGCATTGCCGTTCATCACCTCGGCCATCACCTGGCCCATGTGCGTGGACATTTGCGTGCCGTGGCCGCTGTAACCCATCGAGAAGTAGATGCCGTCGTGCTGGCCCGCGCGCGGCAGACGGTCGGCGGTGATATCCACGAGACCGCCCCAGCAATAGTCGATGCGCACGTTGGCGAGCCCCGGAAAAATCGCGGCGAGATTGGCCTGGAGAATGCGGCCGCTCCTGGCGTCCGATGGCTGCTCCGACGCGGTGAACCGCGCGCGCCCGCCCAGCAGCAGGCGCGAGTCGGGCGTGACGCGAAAATAGTTGTGCATCAGCCGGCTCGTGGTGTACGAGCGCCGGTTCGGCAGCAGTTGCATCAATTGCGCCTCGGGCAGCGGCTCGGTCACGACGATGAACGAGCCCACGGGCGCCATCCTGCGCCGGTACCACGAGAACGGACCGTGCTTCGAAGGGCCCGTTGCAATCAGCACCTGCTGTGCGCGCAGCGAGCCGCGCTTCGAATCCACGCGCCACGCCCCGCCCTCCTTCACGATGTTCGTCACCTCGGCATGCTCGTAGAGCCGCGCGCCCTGGCGCACGGCGGCCTGCGCGAGGCCCACGGCGAACTTGCCCATGTGCATCTGCCCGCCATGGCGCTGCAGCAGCCCGCCGTGGAAAGCATCCGATTGCACTTCGCTGCGGATCTGCCCGCGATCGAGCAGGTCGATGTCCGGGTCGACTTCACGCCGGATCAGTTCGGCCGTCTTCGCGATGTGCTCGAGGTGATGCGGCTTCGCGGCGAGCTTGAGCTTGCCCGAGGCGAGATAGTCGCAATCGATGCCCTCTTCGCGAATCAGGCGCTCGACCGTGCTCACCGCCGCCGCATACGCGCGATAGCAGCCCTGCGCGCGCTCGGGCCCGAGTTGCGCGCGCAGCGCCGCATAGTCCTGCGCGACGCCGGTGTTGCACTGGCCGCCGTTGCGCCCCGACGCGCCGCCGCCCATGCGCGCGGCATCGAGCACGGCCACCGAAGCGCCGCGCCGGCCCAGCGCGAGCGCCGCCGACAAACCCGTGAACCCGCCGCCGATCACGACGACATCGGCGTGGCCTTCGGCCGGGCCCTCGCAGGCCGAGGTCATCGCGGGCGCGGTGTCGAGCCAGTAGGAGTCGAGTTTCATCGGCATCGCTCGCGTGAGGTGGCGTGAGGTGGCGCGTTTAAAGACCGAGCTGCGCGGCGAGGTCGCCGATGGTGTCCACTTCGTAATACTCGTAGTACGGCGTGCCCGGCTCGTGGCCGCGCTTGACGAAGGCCTTGTGCTTGACGCCCATGTCGTGCGCGGTCATCAGGTCGTAGCGCAGGCTCGACGAAACGTGCAGCACGTCCTCCGGATTGCAGTCGAGCTGGTCGAACATGTACTCGAAGCCCTGCATGCGCGGCTTGTACGACTGCGCCTGCTGCGCGGTGAACACGCGATGGAACGGCGCGCCCAGCTTGTCCACATTGCTTTGAATCTGGTCGTTCGAAGCGTTCGACAGAATCACCAGCTTGTACTTCTTCGCGAGACGCGAGAGGCCTTCCGGCACGTCCGGATGCGGCCCCCAGGTGGGCACGGCGGTGTAGAACTTTTCGGCTTCGGCTTCGTTGAACTCCACGTTCATGCGCGCGCAGGTGCGGCGCACCGAATTGACGATCACGTCGCGGTACGGCTTCCATGCGCCGAGAACTTCGTCGCGGCGATAGCCGGCGAAAAATCTGACGAATTGCTCCAGCGCGTCGCCCTGCAGGCGGTTGGCGTACATCTCGCGAGCCATATCGGCCATACGGAATTTCGTGAGCGTGCCGTAGCAGTCGAACGTGATGTATTTCGGCTCGAAATCGATCATGGTTTCAGTCCTGTCGTGTGATGAACCCGTCCGGAGTTCGGTAGTGAAAGCAGGAAACAGCGAATTACCAGCAAAAATTTAAACAAGGCAAAAATGACGGATGGCGTTGAATGCGTGTCTCGCCACAACATAAATCACGCGTTTTGCGGCTCCGCTACAGCAGAAAATACGGCGGCGTTTTCCTCACGTTTTCGCAGCGTTTTCGCGGCCATCCCGCACGGTCATGCGCTTCAGGCTTCGGTGTCGATGAGCACGCTCTTGAAGCGCAGATTCGCCTCGTAGGCCTGGCGACCGAGATCCTTGCCGATGCCCGAGCGCTTGTAGCCGCCCGTGGGAATCACGAAGTCGCTCGTGCGGCCATAGCGGTTGACCCATACCGTGCCCGCCTCGATGCCGCGCACCATGCGCAGCGCGCGGCCGATATCGGCGGTATGCACGCCCGCCGCAAGGCCGTATTCCGGATGCGCGGCGAGTGCGAGCGCTTCTTCTTCGGTCTCGAAGGTCTGCACCGTCAGCACCGGCCCGAAAATTTCGCTGCGCACGGCCTCGCTTTCCGGGGTGACGCCGCACAGCAGGGTCGGTTCATAGAACGCGCCGGGCGTGGCCGCATCGGCGCGCTTGCCGCCACAGCGCAGCACGGCGCCGCTCGCGATGCTGCGTTGGACGATGGCGTCGATGCGCTGCGCCTGCGGCTCGGAAATGATGGGCGGCAAGGTGGTGCCCGCGGCCCACGTCGGCCCGGCCTTGAGTTCGCCGAAGGCCTGCGCGATGCGCTCGATCAGTTCGTCCGCGATCGCGCGCTGCACGAGCAGCCGCGAACCCGCGACGCAAACCTGCCCCGCATTGCCCGTGATCGCGCCTGCGATTCGGCGCGCCACTGCGTCGAGGCGCGGCGCATCCGCAAAGACGATCTGCGGGCTCTTGCCGCCCAGTTCGAGCGTGACGGGCCTGGTGCCGGTCTGCGCGCACGCGGCCATGATCGCGGCGCCGGTGTGCGTCGATCCGGTGAAGGTCACCTTGCCGATGCGCGGGTGCCGCACGAGCGCATCGCCGCTCACGCGGCCATCGCCCTGCACGACGTTGAAGATGCCCGGCGGCACGCCCGCCTCCAGCGCGAGTTCGGCAAGGCGCAACGCGGAAAACGGCGTCAGCTCCGAAGGCTTCAGCACCACCGCATTGCCCGCCGCGAGCGCGGGCGCGGTCTTCCAGATGCCCATCACGAGCGGGAAATTCCACGGCGCGATCGCGCCAATCACGCCATACGGCTCCGCGATGATCATGCCCAAGTGACGATGATCGGTCGCCGCGACCTCGCCGCCGATCTTGTCGGCCAGCTCCGCATAGAAGCGGATGCTTTCGGCAGTGAACGGCACGTCCCAGTTGTACGCGTCGCGCACGGGCCGGGTCGAGCCGAGCGCTTCGAGCGGCGCGAGGTTGGCCGCGTCGGCGGCCACCAGATCGGCGAATTTGCGCAGCACGCGGGCGCGTTCGCGCGGCGCGCGGCGCGCCCAGTCGCTCTGGCGAAACGCGCTCCATGCGTTCTGCACGGCATGATCGATCACCGCTTCGTCGGCAACCGGCACGGACGCGTAGGCGACGCCGTCCGAAGGGCGCGCGACATCGATGCGCGCCGCGCCCTCGTCAATCTCATCGATCAACCGGCCGCCAATGAAATGCCCACTTCGGATGCCGATGCTGGCGGGATCGAAACGGTCCATATGCGTGAGTCCTCCTCCGGGATGTTGCGTTGGCATGACATCATCGTAGGACCGGCGCCCCGGCATTTTTCACCGACAAAATTGCCGATTCAGCACAACCCGCGCGTTCTTGCCGCGACAATCCGCGTTTTTGCGTTGCACCACCTGCGCTACGCCCCGCAGCGAACCGGACAGGAAGATCGTCCTAGCCATGCGCGCCGCGCGGTGTCACAGTCACGGTAACTGTCATTGGAGCGAGGAGGCCTGCGTGGCCCAGCCAAACAAAAACGAAATGATCGAATACCGGGCGTTCACGCTCGACGACGTTCCGGCCGGACATGCGCTCTCGATGTCCGTGAAATGGCGGCACCGCGTCGAAGACTGGCGTTTCGCCGCGCGCCACGGCAGCGGCTTCGCCGCCGTCGACGCGAGCGGCGCGCTCGTGGGCACCGCGCTCGCTTGGCGCTTCGGCGCGAGCGCGGCCACGCTCGGCATGTTCATCGTGTCGCCCGCGCATCAGCGGCACGGTATCGGGCGCGCGCTGCTCGACCGGCTGATGGCGAAGCTCGGCACGCGCACGCTGCTGATCCACGCCTCCAGCGAAGGCCGGCCGCTGTGCGAGGAGCGCGGCTTCGCGCATATCGGCACCATTCATCAGCACCAGGGCGCAGCCTTCCAGCCGCCGCTCGTGTCGCTGCCGCCCGGCGAGCGCTTGCGCCCGATCGGCACGAAGGACACGCCGCGTCTGGCCGAGCTTGCGTCGCGCGCGAGCGGCATGGATCGCAGCGAAATGCTGCCGCAATTGCTCGATGTGGCGAGCGGCATCGCGCTCGATCGCGATGGCGAGCTGATTGGCTTCGCGCTGTTCCGGCGCTTCGGCGACGGCCACGTGATCGGCCCGGTGGTCGCGCCCGAGTCGCCGGACCAGAGCCGCGCCAAGGCGTTGATCAGCTACTGGCTCGCGCTGAACGCGGGCATGTTCGTGCGCGTGGACACGCCGTTGCGCCACGGGCTTTCCGCGTGGCTCGAAGGGCTCGGGCTGCCGCTCGTGGACACCATCGAGCAAATGGCGCTCAACGGCACGCCGCCCGCCGACGACACGCTCACGCAGTTCGCGCTGACGAGCCAGGCGCTGTGGTGAGCCGCGCGCAAGCATCGCGCGGATGACCCTCACGCCGGCTGCAGCCACGCGAATTCCGCGAAGCGATAGCCCATCACGCGGCCCGAGGGACTGCCCTTCAAGCCGCGCAGCTTCGAGCTCTGCGCGTCGATGAAGTTGATGAACGCCGGAATCACGAGGCTGTTCTTCTCGAACACGAGGGTCTGCATGTCGCCGTACATCTGCTTGCGCTTCGCTTCGTCGCGCTCGCGGCGCGCCTGGAGCAGCAGGTCGTCGAACTGCGCATTCTTCCAGCCCGACTCGTTCCAGTTCGCATTCGAGCGGAAGAACTGCGTGTAGAGCAGATCGAGCGTCGGGCGCGGCAGGATCGAGCCGTAGGTCATGGGGTATTTCATCCAGTAAGTCGACCAGTAGCCGTCCGCCGGCACGCGGCGCACGTTGATCTCCACGCCCGCTTGCCGCGCGGCCTGCTGGATCATCATGGCGGAATCGAGCGCGGTCTCCACCGAAGGCGGCGCGACGATCTCCGCGCGCACGCCCGGCACGCCGGCCTTCTTGAAGTGAAAGCGCGCCTTGTC
This sequence comes from Paraburkholderia sp., assembly GCA_031286755.1. Lineage (GTDB taxonomy): Bacteria > Pseudomonadota > Gammaproteobacteria > Burkholderiales > Burkholderiaceae > Paraburkholderia. Next base: position 9,905 of record JAITTX010000440.1, on the reverse strand, counting down.
CGGATCGTAGGCGCGCTGCGGCAATCCCTTCATGAAATACGGATGCCACTCGGGCACCGGGTGATCGTTCGCGAGCGTGCCGTGGCCGCGCAGCATCACGGTCACGATGCGCTGCCGGTCGTGCAGATACTTGATGCCCTCGTTGAAGTCCATGCTGCTCGTCGGCTTCATGTCCTGGCGCAGCGCCAGATCCGAATAAAGTTGCGAAGGGCTTTCGAGAATCGTTGCCTTGCCCGACTGCTTGACGCGCTCGACATCGCGCGCGGGCAGCGGCGAGACGAGTTGCACGTCGCCCGCGAGCAGCGCGTTGGTGCGCGCCGCGTCGTCGCCGATGCCGATGATCTCCACTTCGTCCAGATACGGGCGCCCCGGCTTCCAGAAGTTCGGATTGCGCGCGCCGATGCAACGCTGCGCGGCGGTGAACACCTTGCAGACGAACGGCCCCGTGCCGTTGCCCTTCGAGAAGTCGGTCGTGTTCGCGGCGACGATCACGAAGTGCGGAATCGCAAGCAGCGCGGGAAGATCCACATTCGGCTCGGTCAGCGTGATCTCGACTTTGAGCGGGCCGGCCGCCTTGACCGAGCTGATGCCGTCGGCGATCGACTTCGCCTTCGATGCCGTGGCCGGGTCCTTGTGGCGCATCAGCGAGAACACCACATCGTCCGACGTGAACGGCTTGCCGTCGTGAAAGTGCACGCCGGGCCGCAGCGTGACGGTCCACTTCACGAAGTCGTCGGATTCGAGCTTCTCCGCCAGCGCGTTCTGCGCCTTGAAGTTTTCGTCGAGCTCGGTCAGGCCGCTATAGAACATGTAGGCGCGCGAATAGTCGCCGGTGTGCGTGCCCTTCGCGGGATCGAGCGTATCCATCAGCGACTGGTTTGCCAGCGCCACGCGAATGCGCCCGCCGCGTTGCGGCGCGGGCTCCGGCGCGGCGAACGCGAGCGGCGCGGCGCCCGGCAGAACGAGCGTTGCCGCGCCCGCCACGGCCAGCGTCTTCATCGCCTTGCGGCGGCCAGGATCGGCAACAGCGGGTTGCTTCGGCAATCTCATGTCAGCCTCGCTCGGTCGGGTCTTCATGGCGTGATGATGGAACGTGCCTTCACAGCGCCAGGCAGAGCCGGCAGGCGTCGTAGATGGCGGTGTGAATGTCGCGCGACGCGCTCGCGTCGCCGATGCGGTACAGCAGGAATTGCCCTTGCCCGCCCGCTTGCTCCTCGGGCACCCCGGGCTGCGGCTGGCCCGTGGCGAAGGCTTCGAGATCGGCGTGGCCGTCGTTCACCGAATACATGCGCGCGGCCTCGAACAGATCGTCGAGCGCGAGCATGCCGCGCTCGGCCACGACGTGATCCGCTTCCAGCTCCACGCGCTCGTTCGTCAGGTGATGATGGAACACGGCGCGGCGCCGGCCGTTATCCAGCGCGCTCACTTCGATCAGTTCGAGGTTCGCGCGCACCGGCACGTCCCAGCGCGCGATGTTGCGCATCCAGACCTGATCGTCGCCGCGTCCGCCGGTTTCCTGCGCGGGCGTGCTGTCGATCAGCGCGAGCGAGACCGCGAGCCCCGCATCGACATAGCGCTCGGCGCACAGATACGCGTTGTGCCGGCCCGTGCCGTCGTACACGAGCACGCTGCCCTCGCGCGGCGGGGTTTCCGTGAGCGCGTCGAACACCGATTTGCACAGCTCGCCGCCCGGCAGCGCGTCGAGATTCGGCAAGCCGCCCGTCGCGATGATGACGACGTCCGCGCCGTGATCGAGCACGTCGCTCAGCTCGGCGTAGTGGTTGTAGCGCACCTCGACACCGAGCCGCTCCAGCGCGGCGACGCGCCAGTCGACAATGCCGATGAGATCGCGCCGCCAGCTTCCCGTTGCCGCGAGCAGCATCTGGCCGCCCGCCGTGGCGTTCGCTTCGAGCACGGTGACGTCATGGCCGCGCGTCGCGCAGATGCGCGCCGCTTCGAGACCCGCAGGTCCCGCGCCCACGACGAGCACGCGCTTGCGGTGCGCGGCCTTCTGGATGTCGTGCGAGAGGTAGGTCTCGCGCGAAGTCACCGGGTTATGTATGCAGGTCGCGCGGAAATTGCGGCAGAACGATGCGCCCACGCACGGCCGCGCTTCGTCCTCCTTGCCGGCCTGCACGAGCCTGACGAGATGCGGCTCGGCGATATGCGCGCGCGTCATGCCCACCATGTCGAGCAGGCCTTCGCGAATCGCGTAGCGCGCGGTGGCGAGATCGGCGATCTTCGCGGCATGAAAGACCGGCAGATCGACCGCGCGCTTGAACGCGGCGGCTTTCGGCAGCCAGGGCGCGGACGGCACGAACATGCCGGGCATGGAGTTGAGCGCGAGCGCCATCTTCGTGTCCATGCGCCCGAAGGTGACGTTGAAGAAGTCGAGCAGGCCGGTGCGCTGCAGAATGCGCGACATTTCGAGCCCTTCCTCAAAGCTGCATCCGTCTTCGAGCGCGAAGCGAAAGCCCACGATGAAATCGTCGCCGACCTGCTTGCGGATCTCCTCGTGCACCTCGATCGCGAAGCGCATGCGATTGGCCGTGGAGCCGCCGTACTTGTCGGTGCGCAGGTTCACGGTCGGGTCCATGAACTGGCCGATCAGATGGCCGCCCGCATGCGTTTCGATGCCATCCAGCCCGCCCTCGCGGCAGCGCCTGGCCGCGAGGCCGAAGTCGCGGATCACGCGCCGGATGTCCGCGTCGTGAATTGCCTGCGGCATGGCGCGGTGCAGCGTTTCGCGCACCGGCGACGGCGCGATCATGGGCAGCCACGGTTCCGTATAAGCATCGCCGCGGCGGCCGAGGTGCGTGATCTGGCACATCAGCGCCGCGCCGTGCGTATGGATGCGATCGGAAAAGCGCCGCAAATGCGGCACCACGGCATCGCTTCCCACGTTGATCTGCTGGAAGGTGTTCGGGCTGTCGATGCTCACGTTCGATGACCCGCCGAACATCGTGAGCGCGAGACCCCCTCTGGCTTTTTCCTCGTGATACCGTTGATAGACCTCCTGCGGGAATTCATCGCGCGTCAGGCGGCTTGCGTGGCTGGTGCTCATCACGCGGTTTTTGAGCACGAGATGCTTGAGCGCGAACGGCTGAAGCAAGGGGTCCGACGAAGCAGCCGCATTCGCGGCAACACGGTTCTCGGTGGGGTCGGTCATGGCCTGCCAGTGGAAGTGAGCGTCGGACCCAAGGTAAGGAGGCCAATATGCGCCGTCAACTTACACATGGGTGCATGCCCCATAACATGGTGTTGTATGAGTCTGCGACTTCCTTCACTTCAGGCACTGCTCGTCTTCGAAACCTCCGCGCGGCTGCTGAGCTTCACCAAGGCTGCCGGCGAACTCAACGTCACGCCCGTTGCGGTGAGCCGCATGGTTGCACGGCTCGAAGATGCGCTCGGCTTCAAGCTCTTCGAGCGCCTGAAGCCAGGGCTAACCCTCACCGAACGGGGCGCCACATTGCAGCGCGCCGTGGCGGCGGGCTTCGGGCAGATCGGCGACACCATCGATGAACTCAAGCGCGACCACGCGCAGGGCGAGATCGTCACGCTGTCGCTCGCGAGCGGCTTCGCCGCGTTGTGGCTGCTGCCGCGCTACGCCGAATTCCGCAAGACGTTTCCCGCCATCAATCTGCGCTTGCAGGTGATGGCCGGGCGCCTGTACGGCCCGCTCGAAGATGCGGACCTCGGCATCCGGCTGCATGGGCCGGGCTCGGACAAGGACCCGTTCGTCTTGTGCCCGGAGATCATCGTGCCCATCTGCAGTCCCAACTATCTCGCGGAATTCGGCCCGCTCGATGCGCCAAGGAGCGCCGATGGCCACGCCTATATTCACCTCGATGTAACCACGCTCTCATGGGCCGATTTTCATCGGGCGACGGGCCTCTCGGAAACGGGCATCGGCGAGGCCGTCCATCACACGGACCCCGGCCTTGCCGTGCAATGCGCGATGCTCGGCCAGGGCGTCGTGCTCGGCTGGCTGCTGGCGATTGCCGCGCCGCTCAACGAGGGCAAGGTCGTTCCCGCATGGGACTGCTATATCGAAACCGGCTGCAATTACGTGCTGGAGCACCGCTCGGCGAATCCATCGGAGAGCACCCGCGCGGCGGCGCAATGGCTCGTGGACGAAATGGAGAAGGAACTCGATGGCGCACGACGCGTGTTGGCGTCGATGGCGGCAACGCCCAAGTCCCGGCCTGCCGCGCGTCGTTCCGAACCCGCGGAGAGCGAGGGGCCCGGCGCGCCATGAGAAACCCTTCAGCTCTTGTTCAGCTCGTATTTCATGATCCGGCCGTGCCGGCCATGAATGTCCCGTTCGAGGTCGTACACATCGCCCTTCAGGCCCGCGCTCTGCGCGTGAATACTCGCGATTGCCCGCTTGTCGTCTTCATCGAGTGACACTTCGAATACCTTCGCGTGGTCGGCGAGATGGTCGCCGCGCCGCACGCCCACGATGGCAGCCGCAACCGCTTCCTGATCGAGCACCCAGCGTGTCGCGATGGTCGAGATCGACACGCCGTGCTTGAGCGCGATACGCTCCAGCGTTTCGAGCAGCGCCTGAAACAGGTCCCAGCCGCCGAAGTCGTCGATGATCAATTTGTATTTGACGAGCGAGCGGTTCGCTATGCCTTCGCGCGGCTGCGCAACGCCGAGCCAGCGCTTCGACAGAAAGCCGCCCGCGACCGTGCCGTAGCACAGCAGCCGCATGCCATGCTCGCGCGCAAACGGAACCAGTTGCCGCGCGGGACGTTGATCGAGCAACGAATACTGCACCTGCGTGGAGACGAGCGCGATACCGCTTTCCACGAGTTCGGCCGTGCGCCGCGTGTCGAAATTCGTGGTGGCGAGTTTGTCGATCTTGCCCGCTTGCTGAAGCTCGCGCAGCCAGCCCGCCACTTCCAGATAGCGTGGCACCGAATAGTCCCACCAGTGAAACTGCACGAGATCCAGCCGCTCCATATGCAGCCGCGCGAGCGAACGGTCGATGATCTGCTCGACCTGGGCGCGATCGATGGTGGCCAGCACGGACAGGTCGGGCACGAACTTCGTGTGGATCTTCAGGCGCTCCAGACTGTTCGCGCCGCGCTGCTGAAGATAGTGCTGCCTGAATGCACCGATCATCTCCTCCACGCCGGTGTAGATATCGGCGCAATCGAACGCGGTAATGCCCGCCTCGTAATAGGCGGCCATGTCCGCAAGCGCGCCCTCACGGCTGACTTCGCCGTGGTCCCCCGCGAGTTGCCAGCCGCCCTTGATCAGCCGCGAGATGGAATAGCCGGGCGCAAGCTCGGCGGTGTGTATCTGAACCATCAGTGTTCCTCATTGTTGAGCCGCACGGCCGTGGTGTCGGCATGCCGGAAGCGGCGCGTGCCGATGCGCGTGATGCGAAAGCGTGACGGGCAATTGGGATCGGGACAGGCCACTTCCGCGTCCGTCGACATCCAGTCGCTCGCGGCCGTCGGGCGCTGCTTGGCGGGCAGCAGCGGCAGGAGCGCCGCCAGCGAGTAGATCGAGAAGGCCTGGCCGGGCGGCAGGTGCAGCATCTCGCCTCGCAGCTCGAAGTAGTCGCCGGCTTTCGCGCCGCAATACAGCTTCGCGCCCGCGGGCGCGACGACTTCGACGCGCAGGTCGTACAGCTCGAATTCGTCGGATGGCGTATGGGCTTGTGACATGGGTTTCGCACGATGGATCATGGATTGGGTGGCGTCACCGACAAGATGATTTCCGTCGCCGACGATGAAGTGTTGCGATAGCGGTGCGGCAGGCGGGCATCGAATGAAATGCTTTCGCCGGCCACCACCGTGTAATCCACGCCGTCGATCTGCGCGACCAGTTCGCCCTGGATCACATACACGCATTCCGCCGACGGATGTCCGCGCGGTTCGTCCGCCGACATTTCGCCGGGCTGCAGCACAGCGCGCAGCACTTCGAGCTGGCCGTTGCCCGGCGCGAGCCGTTCGTAGCTGACGCGGCCCTTGGGCGCGATCAGCATCGAGCGGTTGCCGGGCCGGCTGATGGTGACCGAAGCATCCGTCGCCCCCGTGAAGAGCGAGGCCACCGACTCGCCAAATACCGCTGCCAGACGGCGCATGGTCTCGAGACTCGGGTCCGTGACGGAGCGCTCGATCTGGCTGAGCAGCGTGGCGGAAACGTCGGCCTGCGCAGCGAGCTGGCGCAACGACAGGCCATGCAAGGTACGAAGCTCCTTGAGCCGTTCGCCGATCATGTTTCACCTCGATTCACGCCCCCATGGCGTGCAGTTTCTATGCACTTCTTTCGTGAAGTCTAGCTTTACATATTCATGTCGTCAACTTTGCCTCACGCAATCGACACCATTGAATCTTAACCGCGAAAACAAGGGTAATTCCTGGCTAAATTGCAGCTCACCAGGCTTTTTGGCTGCTTGTGATTTGTGCAGAACGGATGCACACTGCGCGTCGAGATGTGCAGCTTAACTTTACAGATCAGAGGCCCGTCATGAATCCGCTTCCGGCAGTGCCCGCGCGCCGCGCCTACCGCTGGCTGCTGGCCATTCCCTTCGTCTGGCAAGCGGGTCTCGCGCCCTTCGTCAACGGAGTCGCGTGGTCGCCGCTCGGCCTGCCGTTTCCGATGCTCTGGCAAATGGCCGGCATCGCGCTGACGAGCGTGCTGATTGCCGTCGTGTTTCACCTGGACCGCGCGCACGGCGTCGAGCAGGAAGAAGCCGCTTTCATTGAAGCCAACTCGGCAGAATCCACCCCGGCCACGGAGACCACGCGATGAAGCTCTCGATCGTCCTCGTCATTCTTCTGGCCACCGTGGCAGGCGCGATCTGCTATGGCCGCGTCACCCGCAAGGGCCATACGTTGTCCGACTGGGCCGTGGGCGGCCGCAGCCTGGGCTCGCTCATCTTCTGGTTCATGAATGCGGGCGAGGTGTACACCACCTTCGCCGTGCTCGGCATCTCCGGTTACGCGTGGGCGCTCGGCGCGCCCGCGTATCTGGCGTTCTGCTCCGTCTCGCTGAGCTATGCGCTCGGCTACTGGCTGATGCCGAAAATCTGGCGTGCGGGCCGCGCGCGGCGCCTCGTCACCCAAGCCGACTTCTTCGCCGCGCGCTATGACGCGCCGTGGCTCGGCATCCTCACGGGCGTGATTGGCATTGCATCGCTCATCGTCTATGTGCAGATCCAGCTCGTCAGCCTCGGGCTGATCGTGCAGCTCACGCTCGACGGCCAGGTCTCCACCCCGGCGGCCACACTGATAGCCGGGCTGCTGATGGTCGCGTTCGTGTTCGTCGCGGGCGTACGTTCGGCGGCATTCGCCGCGGGCGTCAAGGACGTGCTGATGATCGTCGTGGTCGTGCTGCTTTGCGCGACGGTGGCGAGCAAGGTTGGCGCGGCGTCGATGCTCGACATCTTCAGAATCGCCGAGCAGCAGCACCCCGGCATCGGCCGCTTCCCCGGCCTCGATCCCAGTTCGCCCACCACGGCGGTCTGGCTGCTCACGTCGTCGCTGAACATCGCGCTCGGCAACTGGGTGTTCCCGCATCTGTTCCAGATCTCGTACACCGCGCACAACGGCACGGCCATTCGCCGCAACGCGATCTGGCAGCCGCTCTACTCGCTCGCGTACTTCTTCATCATCCTGCTCGGCTTCGCGGCGCTCATCGCGCACACGCAGCCGCCCGGCAACAACCTCAACGCGGCATTGCTGCAGTTCGTCTCCGAGCGCTACTCCGCGCCCGTCGTGGGCATCGTCGCGGGCACGGGCTTCCTGCTCGCGCTGGCGCCCGGCGCGCTGCTGCTGCTCACGGCCGGCTCGATCTTCACGCGCAACGTGATCGGACCGTTCAGCCCGCGTCTGAACGACGCCGCCTCGCTCAGGCTCTCGCGCGCCTCGCTGGTGGTGTTCGCGGCCATTGCCGTGTGGCTCTCGGTCAGCCAGAAGGGCTCGCTCGTCAAGATCCTGCTCGACGCGTATTCGGCCATCGGCATGCTCGCGCCGGGGGTGCTGCTCGGTTTCCTCTGGCGCCGCACGACGGCATTCGGCGTGCTCGCCGGTCTCGCGGGAGGCTTCGTCGCCCTGCTCGCGCCCTTCGCGGCGCACTTCTGGGCCAGCGCGGCGCCGCAGGTCGAGCCCGGCCTGATTGCCATGGCGATCAACGCCACCGTGACGGTGGGCGCGAGCCTGCTGACGGCCAGACCGTCGCACGACGCCGTGGCGCTGGCCTTCGCGGCCGCGCCTGCGTCGCCCCATGGCGCGCGTGCCACGCAGGCGGGCGACGCCACGGCCATGCGCCCATAACACCGCAGCACCAGAACAAACAAAAAAGGAACGGAGATGTCGATGAAGAAGAGCCGCATCTGTATGGCCGTCCTGGGCGCCCTGGCCGTCATGCCGGCGCTGGCGGCCGCGCAAACCAGCGTGACCCTCTACGGCAGAGTCGTGGCAGGCGTCACCTATATCAACAACGCGGGCAGCGGCCACGTCGTGGAAGGCGATACGTGCGGGCCGCCCAGTTGCAATCTGTGGGGCCTGAAAGGCAGCGAGGATCTCGGCGGCGGCACTTCGGCCATCTTCACGCTCGAAAACGGCTTCAACATCCAGAACGGCCGCCTCGGCCAGGGCGGCACGATGTTCGGCCGCCAGGCCTTCGTGGGCCTGAGCAACGCGCAATACGGCACGGTGACGTTCGGCCGGCAGTACGACCCGCCATCGTTGACGGTGGGCTATTTCCCTTCGAGCAATAACTTCGCGACGGGCTACGGCTCGCACTTCGGCGACCTCGACAATCTCAACCAGTCCATCCGCTTCAACAACGCCGTCAAGTACGTGAGCCCGACGTGGGGCGGATTGCATGTGGAGGGCATGTACGGCTTCGGCGGCGTGGCGGGCAGCATGTCGACGAACCAGGTCTGGTCGCTCGCGGGCGCGTACACGCACGGCCCCTTCTCGTTCGCGGCGGGCTACCTCGACATTCGCGACCCGGCCACGTCACCCGACGGCACCGGTGGCGTGTATACCTCGAACGGCAGCTATGTCGGCTCGCTCGGGCGCTACGTCGCGCTTCAGGACGCGAAGGCCATGCATGTCTTCACCGCGGGCGGCTCGTACGCGATCGGCCACGCCACGCTCGCGCTCAACTACGCGCATACCGATCTCGTGCAGAGCCAGTACGTCGTTGCCAACGGCTTTGCCGGAGCCGGCAACGGCAGCGACTTCAGGATGGACAGCTACGAAATCAGCGCGACGTATCAGTTCACGCCCGCGCTGCTCGCCGGCGCGGCGTATATCTACAACGCGGGCAAGGCCGATTATCAGAACCTCAAGCCGAACTTCCAGCAGGTGAACCTCGGGTTGAACTACGCGCTCTCGAAGCGCACCAGCCTGTATGGCGTCGCCGTCTATCAAAACGCGGGCGGAGACGGCATCGCCCCCGTCACGGGAGCGAACGGCGCGACGATCGGGCGAGCGTCCATTGCGGAAATTCCGGGCGCCGGATACGACTCCAGTTCGTCGCGGCAGATTCTCGTGACGATCGGCATGTATCACTCGTTCTGATCACTCGTTCCGAGTTCGCGGCGATCCTTGCGGCCGAGGCGGGCCGCTCTGGATCCGCAGCTCCGCGTAGCCGGTTTGCGGATCGATCTCGCGCGAGAAGTCATGCTCGGGAAGCAGCGCCAGCAGCAGTTCCGCGGTGGTGCGCACCGTGCATCCTTGCGCCACGTGCCCGGCGAATACCTGGCCGCGCGCATCGGCCACCGACATGTGCAGATGCGCGGCGCCGGGCGACACTGAGCCAGCGAGCGTGAGTATCTCGAGGTCCCCGCGCAGCGCTGTTGGCGTCTGCGCGCCGGCGAAGCGCAACTGCGCCACGCTGAGGCTGCCGATGCCTTGAATGACGAAGGCCGCGCT
>JAITTX010000390.1 GCA_031286755.1 Paraburkholderia sp. | reverse complement strand
GTGACGCGCGTGTGCGCGCACCCACAGGCGCTTGCGCAATGCCAGCGCTGGCTCACGGCCAACGCGCCGCAACTGGAGCGGCACGCCGTCTCGAGCAACGCCGAGGCCGCGCGCCTCGCGGCGCAAGATCCGACGATCGCGGCCATCGCCGGCGAGCGCGCGGCCACGCACTATGGCCTTCTGATCGCCAACGCGCTGATCCAGGACGATCCGCACAACCGCACGCGCTTCGTGATGATCGGCAAGCAGCCGGCGGGCGTGTCGGGCAATGACCAGACTTCGATGATCGTCTCGGTGAAGAACGAGCCGGGCGCGGTCTACAAGCTGCTCGAGCCGCTCGCGCGCCACGGCGTGTCGATGACGCGCTTCGAGTCGCGTCCGGCGCGCGTCGGCACGTGGGAGTACTACTTCTACATCGACTTCGAAGGCCATCGCGACGATCCGGCCGTGGCCGCCGCGCTCGAGGAGTTGGGCAAGAAGGCCGCATTCCTGAAGATTCTGGGCTCGTATCCGCGCTCGCGCTAGGTTCGCATTGAATTCGCGCCGGGCTCGCGTTCAGCGCGGCGCGTCCATTTCCGCTGCTGCCGGTTCATTTTTGCCGATACTGGAGAGACCCGCATGACCACGCAATTCGGCCCTTCGTATGTGCGCGCGATCGCGCCGTATGTCGCCGGCAAGCCGATTTCCGAAGTCGCCCGCGAGTTCGGCCTCGACGAGGCGCGCATCGTGAAGCTCGCGTCGAACGAGAACCCGCTCGGCATGCCCGAGTCGGCGCAGCGCGCGATTTTGCAGGCGGTGGGGCAGGCGCCGGGCGAGTTGGGCCGGTATCCGGATTCGAACGCCTTCGACCTGAAGGCCGCGCTCGCCGCACGCTACGACGTACCGCCCGAGTGGATCACGCTGGGCAACGGCAGCAACGACATCCTCGAAATGGCCGCGCACGCGTTCGTCGAGCGGGACGAGTCGATCGTCTATTCGCAGTATTCGTTCGCGGTCTACGCGCTCGCGACGCAGGGACTCGGCGCGCGCCATCTCGTGACGCCGGCCGTGAAGTACGGCCACGATCTGGACGGGATGCTCGCGGCCGTTGCCGGCGACACGCGTTTGATCTTCGTTGCGAATCCTAACAATCCCACGGGCACGTTCATCGACGGCGCCGCGCTCGAAGCGTTCATCGCGAAGGTGCCGCAGCACGTGGCCGTGGTGCTCGACGAGGCCTACACCGAGTATCTCGCGGCGGACAAGCGCTACGACTCGATCGCCTGGGTGCGCCGCTATCCGAACCTGCTCGTTTCGCGCACGTTTTCGAAGGCGTACGGGCTGGCGAGCCTGCGTGTCGGTTTCGCGATCGCGCAGCCGGAGCTGACCGATCTGCTCAATCGTCTGCGTCAGCCGTTCAACGTGAACACGCTCGCGCAGGCCGCGGCGATTGCCGCACTCGGCGACACCGCTTTCCTCGAGAAGAGCGCCGCGCTCAATGCAGAAGGCTATCGTACGCTCACCGCCGCGTTCGAGCGCATGGGCCTCGAATACGTGCCGTCGGATGGCAATTTCGTGCTCGTGCGCATGGGCGCGGACGATCAGGCGGGCGAGCGTGTCAACCTGGCGCTGCTCAAGCAGGGCGTGATCGTGCGCCCGGTGGGCGGCTATGGCCTGCCGCAGTGGCTGCGCGTGACTATCGGTTTGCCCGAGGAAAACGCCGCATTCCTCGCGGCGCTCGAACGCGCGCTCGTCCAGGCATGAGCGCGCAATTTTTCTTTATTCCGGTGATGGCGTGAGTGCGTTTTCGTTCAACAAGCTGGTGATTTTCGGCGTCGGCCTGATCGGCGGCTCGCTCGCGCGCGCGCTGCGCGAACGCGCGGGTACCACGGGGCGGGTGATCGGCGTGGGCCGGCGCGCGTCATCGGTGGCGCGTGCGCTCGAACTCGGTGTGATCGACGCAGCCGCGACGCTCGACGACGAAGCGGCGCTGGCCGCGGCACTCGAAGGCGCGGACCTCGTGCTGATCGCGGCGCCCGTCGCGCAGACGCAGGCGCTGCTCGAGCGCATCGCGCCGCATCTGCAGCCGCACACCGTCGTCACGGACGCCGGCAGCACCAAGGGCGACGTGATCGCCGCCGCACGCGCGGCACTGGGTGGGCGCATCGGCCAGTTCGTGCCGGGGCACCCGATCGCGGGCCGCGAATCGAGCGGCGTCGAGGCGGCGTTGCCGGACCTCTATGTGGGCCGCAACGTCGTGCTATGCCCGCTCGCGGAAAACGCGCCCGAGACGGTCGAGCGCATTGCCGCGATGTGGCGCGCCACGGGCGCCGTGATCGGCCAGATGCCGGCCGCGCAGCACGACCGCGTGTTCGCCGCGGTGAGCCATCTGCCGCACGTGCTTTCGTTCGCGCTCGTCGACCAGATTCTGGCCACGTCCGACGCCGAATTGAAATTCTCGTTTGCCGCGGGCGGTTTCCGCGACTTCACGCGCATCGCCGCGTCGAGCCCCGAGATGTGGCGCGACGTGTGCCTCGCGAACCGCACGGCGCTGCTCGCCGAGCTCGACGCCTACACTGAAGTGCTGGCGAAGCTGCGCGCGGCCATCGACGCGGGCGACGGCGCCGCGCTCGAAACCGTGTTCGCGCGCTCGCGGGCGGCGCGCAAGGCGTGGCAGGAACGCGGCGGCAAGCACGCAGACGCGGCGGCGGGGGGCGCTCACGCCATCGGCGACGCCGCCGACGCGGCGCCCGGCAAGTAGCAACAGTCACGCGGCGCGGCGCATCGTTTTGACGCCCGCCGCAGCACCATCAGGACACGCTCATGGAATACCTCGATCTCGGACCGTTCACCCGTGCATCCGGCACGGTCCGCCTGCCTGGCTCGAAGAGCATTTCGAACCGCGTGCTGCTGCTCGCGGCGCTCGCCGAGGGCGAAACGACGATCACGAACCTGCTCGACTCCGACGACACGCGCGTGATGCTCGACGCGCTCGAAAAACTCGGCGTGAAGCTCAAGCGCGAAGACGACACCTGCGTCGTGCAGGGCACGCGCGGCGCGTTCACGGCGCGTCAGGCGGACTTGTTCCTCGGCAACGCGGGCACGGCGGTGCGTCCGCTCACGGCGGCGCTCGCCGTGAACGGCGGCGACTACCGCATCCACGGCGTGCCGCGCATGCACGAGCGGCCCATCGGCGATCTGGTGGATGGTCTGCGCCAGATCGGCGCGACGATCGATTACGAGGAGAACGACGGTTATCCGCCGCTGCGCATCCGCCCGGCGCAAATCTCCGTCGACGCACCCATCCGCGTGCGCGGCGACGTGTCGAGCCAGTTCCTCACCGCGCTCCTCATGACGCTGCCGCTCGTGCGCGCTCAGGGCGGCGTGACCGTCGTCGAGGTGGACGGCGAGCTGATCTCCAAGCCCTACATCGAGATCACGATCAAGCTGATGGAGCGCTTCGGCGTGAAAGTCGAGCGCCACGAGTGGCACCGCTTCGAGGTGCCGGCCGGAGTGCGCTACCAGTCGCCGGGCCAGATCATGGTCGAGGGCGACGCGTCCTCGGCGTCGTACTTCCTCGCCGCGGGCGCCATCGGCGGCGGCCCGCTGCGCGTGGAAGGCGTGGGGCGCTCGAGCATCCAGGGCGACGTCGCGTTCGCGGCGGCGCTCATGCGCATGGGCGCGAACGTCACGGTCGCCGACGACTGGATCGAGGTGCGCGGCATCGGCAACGATCACGGCAAGCTCGATCCCATCGATATGGATTTCAACCTGATCCCCGACGCGGCGATGACCATCGCGGTGGCGGCGCTCTTCGCCGATGGCGCGAGCACGCTGCGCAACATCGCGAGCTGGCGCGTGAAGGAAACCGACCGCATCGCGGCGATGGCCGCCGAATTGCGCAAGGTGGGCGCCAGCGTGGAAGAGGGGCCCGATTACCTGGTCGTGCGTCCGCCCGCAAAGCTCACGCCGAACGCGGCGATCGACACCTATGACGATCACCGCATGGCTATGTGCTTCTCGCTCGTGAGCCTCGGCGGCGTGCCGGTGCGCATCAACGACCCGAAGTGCGTCGGCAAGACGTTCCCCGATTATTTCGAGCGCTTCCTCGCGCTCGCTCAACCTTGATGGCTCCGCTGCCGAGTACCTTTGCCGCATGAAATCGACCCGTCCCTTTTACCCGACGCCCGTGATCGCGATCGATGGCCCGACTGCCTCCGGCAAGGGCACGGTGGCCACGCTGGTGGCCGCGCATCTCGGCTTTCATTTGCTCGACAGCGGCGCGCTGTACCGGCTCGCCGCGCTCGCGAGCGTGCGCTACGCGATCGCCGCCGATGACGCCGTCGGGCTTGCAAAGCTGATCGACGATCTCCACATCACATTCCGCGAAGGCCTCGCGCAGCTCGACGGCGTTGACGTTTCGAATGAAATCCGCGCCGAGGAAGTGGGCAACCGAGCCTCCGTGATTGCCGCGCATGCTTCCGTGCGCACCGCGCTGGTGGCCCGCCAGCGGGCGTTCCGCAAGCTTCCGGGCCTGGTCGCCGACGGCCGCGACATGGGCACCGTGATCTTTCCGGACGCCGATCTGAAGGTGTTCCTGACAGCCAGCGTGGAGGCTCGGGCGGCCCGCCGGCATAAGCAATTGATCCAAAAAGGTTTTTCTGCTAATATGGATGACTTGCTCCGGGATTTGCGTGAACGCGACGCGCGCGACAGCAATCGCGCGGCCGCGCCGCTCAAGCCCGCAGCGGATGCGAAGCTGCTGGATACCTCGGCGCTGTCCATCGACCAGGCGGTCGAACAGGTCGTGCAGTGGTACCAGGCGTTGTCAGTGCGCCATCCGGATGGCCACGGCAAATCGCAGTAGAAGTAGTCGTAGTGAGTAGTGCCCGTTGGTGCCCTGCTGGGAAGCGGGGCGTTTATTAAACCCTTTAACCCCGTATGGCTTTTGCATCTGCGCCGCGAACGTAAGCGCTCCGGCCTCAACGCCGAACCGGTCCAGACCGACCGGCAAAGCAGCGAAAACCATGCAAATCCAGATTTTTATGTCCGACCTGCAAACCTCCACCCCCAATACCGAATCCTTTGCGGCTCTGTTCGAAGAGTCGCTGACCCGCCAGGACATGCGCGCCGGCGAAGTCATCTCCGCTGAAGTCGTGCGCGTCGACCACAATTTCGTGGTCGTCAACGCTGGCCTGAAGTCCGAGGCTTACATTCCCATCGAGGAATTCCTGAACGACCAGGGCGAAGTGGAGGTTCAGGCGGGTGATTTCGTTTCCGTCGCGATCGATGCGCTGGAAAACGGCTACGGCGACACCATCCTGTCGCGCGACAAGGCCAAGCGTCTCGCTTCGTGGCTCTCGCTGGAAAAGGCCCTCGACAACAACGAACTCGTGACCGGCACGATCACGGGCAAGGTCAAGGGCGGCATGACCGTCATGGTCAACGGCATCCGCGCGTTCCTGCCGGGTTCGCTCGTCGACACGCGTCCGGTCAAGGACACGACGCCGTACGAAGGCAAGACGCTCGAATTCCGCGTCATCAAGCTCGACCGCAAGCGTAACAACGTCGTGCTGTCGCGCCGCGCAGTGATCGAAGCCACGCAAGGCGAAGAGCGCGCAAAGCTGCTCGAAACGCTGAAGGAAGGCGCGATCGTCAACGGCGTGGTCAAGAACATCACCGACTACGGCGCGTTCGTGGACCTCGGCGGCATCGACGGCCTGCTGCACATCACCGACATCGCATGGCGTCGCGTGCGTCACCCGAGCGAAGTTCTCTCGGTTGGCCAGGAAGTCACCGCGAAGATCCTCAAGTTCGACCAGGAAAAGAACCGCGTTTCGCTCGGTATCAAGCAACTGGGCGACGATCCGTGGGAAGGCATCTCGCGCCGTTACCCGTCGGGCACGCGCCTGTTCGGCAAGGTCACGAACATCACCGGCTACGGCGCGTTCGTCGAAGTCGAGTCGGGCATCGAAGGCCTCGTGCACGTTTCGGAAATGGACTGGACCAACAAGAACGTTGCTCCGTCGAAGGTTGTCCAGCTGGGCGACGAAGTCGAAGTCATGGTCCTCGAGATCGACGAAGACCGCCGCCGCATCTCGCTCGGCATGAAGCAGTGCAAGCCGAATCCGTGGGATGACTTCAGCCGCAACTTCAAGAAGGGCGACAAGCTCCAGGGCGCGATCAAGTCGATCACCGACTTCGGCGTGTTCATCGGCCTGCCCGGCGGCATCGACGGCCTGGTTCACCTTTCGGACCTGTCGTGGTCGGAAGCTGGCGAAGAAGCCGTGCGCAAGTACAAGAAGGGCGACGAAGTCGAGGCCGTGGTTCTGGGCATCGACGTCGATAAGGAACGCATCTCGCTCGGCATCAAGCAGCTCGAAGGCGACCCGTTCAGCAACTTCGTTGCGATCAATGACAAGGGCGCAACGGTTGACGGCGTCGTGAAGTCGGTGGACGCGAAGGGTGCGGTCATCACGCTGAACGCCGAAGTCGAAGGCTATCTGCGTGCTTCGGAAATCGCGCAAGACCGCGTGGAAGATGCTCGCAACGTGCTGAAGGAAGGCGACAAGGTCAACGCGATGATCATCAACATCGATCGCAAGTCGCGCGGCATCAACCTGTCGATCAAGGCGAAGGACTCGGCCGAGACGCAGGAAGCCCTGCGCAGCATGTCGTCGGACACGGGTTCGGCTGCCACCGGCACGACCAACCTGGGCGCGCTGCTGAAGGCCAAGCTCGACGGCCAGAACCAGTAAGCCTCACGGGGGCAAGCTGAAGTATGACCAAATCTGAATTGGTCGCGCAGCTGGCTACGCGATTTCCGCAACTTGTTCTCAAGGATGCGGATTTCGCGGTCAAGACGATGCTCGATGCGATGTCCGAGGCGCTTGCCAAGGGCCATCGCATCGAAATTCGTGGCTTTGGCAGCTTCGGCCTGAATCGTCGGCCGTCGCGCGTTGGGCGCAATCCCAAGTCGGGTGAAAAAGTGCTGGTGCCGGAGAAGTTCGTGCCGCATTTCAAGCCTGGCAAGGAGTTGCGCGAGCGCGTGGACCGTAATTCGGGCGAGCCGCTGAAGGCAGACGAGCCGGACGACGATCTGTAAGCGCCGCAATTTGCAGCGGTTGCAGCCGTTGGCGGTCAATGCCAGATGGCCAGTGCATGGACCGAAAAGCGCAGGGTTTCTCGAAACCCGGCGCTTTTTTTTCGTCCACGATTTTGGGGTGCCGGCTTTCCCCAGTCGGTTTCGCGCCCGCGCTGCTTGCCGGCGCTTCCGTCGGCAAGTGCGGCTTGCGGCTTCGCGCACATGCCGGCTCGCGAGCCGTTCCATTACAATACGGGACACTTCGGCGCGGTCGATGCTGCGACGCAGCAAACGAGCCTCGCCGGCGCTTTCCCGTAACTGCCAAGAGAATCGTTCATGAAATTGATCGCCTGGGTGATCCGTGTGCTGGTGTTCGTGCTGCTGCTCGTACTTGCGCTGGCCAACACGCAAACCACGACGCTGAATTTTCTGGCTGGCTATGCGTGGCAGGCTCCGCTGATTCTTATCGGGCTGGCGTTCTTCGTAGTGGGGTTGCTGGCCGGTCTGCTTTCGGCGCTGCCGGGGATCTTCCGGCTGCGCATGGAGAATGGGCGTCTGAAGCGCGACCTGCGCACCGCGAAGGAAGCGCCCGCAACGCCCGCCGAGCCGCCGCTGCCGCCGCTCATCTGAGCCGAATTGCCGTGCCGCATGCCGCCGATGCCCAATAGCGCTGCTTTACAGGCGCTTCATAGGTATCCGCAGCGTGCGGCCTGATTACCGTTCATACCCATCGCTCGCATGGATCTCGATTTTTGGTGGCTGCTCGTCATTCCCGTCGCGTTCGCGCTCGGCTGGATGGCGTCGCGCTACGACCTGAAGGCACTGCTGTCCGAAAGTGCCAATCTGCCGCGTTCGTATTTTCGCGGCCTGAACTTCCTGCTCAACGAGCAGCCCGATAAGGCCATCGACGCCTTCATCGAGGTTGCCAAGCTCGATCCCGAAACCGTCGAGCTGCACTTCGCGCTCGGCAACCTGTTTCGCCGCCGCGGCGAAACCGATCGCGCGATTCGCGTGCACCAGAATCTGCTCTCGCGCTCGGACCTGCCCGTGAACGAGCGCGATCACGCGCTCTATGAGCTCGGCCAGGATTTCCTGAAAGCTGGCATGCTCGATCGCGCCGAAGAAACGTTCAGCATGCTCAAGTCGGGCGACTACGCGCAGGGCGCGCAGCGCGCGCTGCTCACGATCTATGAGATCGAGAAGGACTGGAACCGCTCGATCGAGACGGCGCGGCTGCTCGAGACCATGGGCGCGCCGCCGCTCGGCCTGGAAATCTCCCAGTTCCACTGCGAGCTCTCGCAGGAGGCGCTGCAGCGCAAGGACCCGGACGAGGCGCGGCGCCAGCTTGGGCTCGCGCTCAAGGCCAATGAGCTGAACGTGCGCGCGACTATTCTCGCGGGCGACGTGGACGCCGCAAGTGGCGACTGGCAAGCCGCGCTCGCGCAGTGGCAGCGCGTCGAGGCGCAGAATCCCGCCTATCTGCCGCTGGTGGCCGAGAAGATCATGAAGGGCTACGAAGCGCTGGGCCGCGCGCAAGAAGGCGCGCAGTTGCTCACCGAATGGGTCGACCGCCATTCCTCGAGCGATCTGCTCGACGTGGCGTATAAATACGTTGCCGAGCTGAGTGGGCCGGACGCGGCGCACGCGCTTGCACGCACGCAAATGCAGAAGTCGCCGAATCTCGCCGGCATGACGCGCCTGCTCGAAGCGCAACAGGCTAGCGCCGAGGAGCCGCGGCGCGGCGAACTCGAACTCATGCGCAAGCTGATTCAGCAGCGCACCAAGAATCTGCCCCGTTACACGTGCCAGAACTGTGGCTTCCGGGCGCGCCTGTTCTACTGGCAGTGCCCCGGCTGTAGCGGCTGGGAAACCTATGCGCCGCGTCGCGTCGAGCCCATCCCGGCATCGAGCTGAGGCGCGCGGCGCCCTTTGAAGGCGGCGCCCGTGTGCGGGCTGACCGCAGGCTGGCTCGTGTCCGCACGGCCAGACGCTGAAGCGAGCGGGCAGGCGCGGCCTGTCCAGCGCGCGTCGGCGCCTATGCAACACCCACTTCCGAATCTGTCACCGGAGCGCGTATGAAAATCACCATTATCGGTACCGGCTACGTCGGCCTCGTCACCGGGGCGTGCCTGGCCGAAATCGGTCACGACGTGTTCTGCCTCGACGTCGATCCGCGCAAGATCGACATCCTGAATGGCGGCGGCGTGCCGATCCACGAACCGGGTCTGCTCGAACTCATCCAGCGCAACCGCAAGGCGCGCCGCATCACGTTTTCCACCGACGTCGCCGCGAGCGTCGAGCACGGCGAGGTGCAGTTCATCGCCGTGGGCACGCCGCCCGACGAAGACGGCTCGGCCGACTTGCAGTACGTGCTCGAAGCCGCGCGCAGCATCGGCCGCTACATGAACGGCTTCAAGGTGATCGTCGACAAGTCGACGGTGCCCGTGGGCACCGCCCAGCGCGTGCAGGCCGTGCTCGCCGAAGAACTCGCCAAACGTGGCCTGGGCAGCAGTGACCAGCACCGTTTCTCGGTAGTCTCGAACCCTGAGTTCCTGAAGGAGGGCGCGGCCGTCGACGACTTCATGCGCCCGGACCGCATCATCATCGGCATCGACGACGACGCGAACGGCGAACTGGCCCGCGAGAAGATGAAGCGTCTTTATGCACCGTTCAACCGCAATCACGAACGCACGATCTACATGGACGTGCGCTCGGCCGAGTTCACGAAGTACGCGGCCAACGCCATGCTCGCCACGCGCATCTCGTTCATGAACGAGATGGCGAATCTCGCCGACCGCGTGGGCGCCGACATCGAGTCGGTGCGGCGCGGCATCGGCTCCGATCCGCGCATCGGCTATCACTTCCTTTATGCGGGCTGCGGCTATGGCGGCTCGTGCTTCCCGAAGGACGTGCAGGCGCTGATCCGCACGGCCGCCGAGTCGGGCCAGAACCTGCGCGTCCTGGAAGCGGTCGAGAACGTGAATCACGATCAGAAGGACGTGCTCGTGCACAAGATCGTCAAGTCGCTCGGCGAGGACCTCACGGGCAAGCGCTTCGCGGTCTGGGGCCTTGCGTTCAAGCCGAATACCGACGACATGCGCGAGGCGCCGAGCCGCCGCCTGATTGCCGAGCTGCTCACGCGCGGCGCGACGGTCTCGGCCTACGACCCGGTCGCAAGCGATGAAGCGCGGCGCGTGTTCGCGCTCGATCTCGCCGGCGTGCCCGAGCAGCACGCGCGCCTCACGTTCGCGGCGAGCCAGGACGACACGCTCGCGGGCGCGGATGCGCTCGTGATCGTGACCGAATGGACCGCATTCAAGGCCCCCGATTTCGAGTATCTGAAAGAGGCGCTGAAGGCGCCGCGCATTTTCGACGGACGCAATCTCTACGAACCCGACGCGATGGCGGAGCTCGGCTTTGACTACCACTCGATTGGACGGCCCCATGTCAAACACGCAAGCGATGCAAGCCCCGCAGCCTGAGAACGCGACGCTCGCACCCGAGGTGACGATCGTGCCGCGCGAGAAGTTCGCGGCGTCGCGCGTGCTGGTGGTGGGCGACGTCATGCTCGACCGCTACTGGTTCGGCGACGTCAACCGCATCTCGCCGGAAGCGCCGGTGCCCGTGGTGCACGTGCAGCGCCAGGAGGACCGTCTCGGCGGCGCGGCCAACGTGGCGCGCAACGCGGCGGCGCTCGGCGCGAGCGCCGGGCTTCTGTGCGTGGTGGGGCACGACGAGCCGGGCGAGCGCATCGTCGAGCTGCTCGGCGAGAGCCATGTGAACGCGTATCTCGAGCGCGATCCCGCGCTGCCCACCACGATCAAGCTGCGTGTGCTTTCGCGCCAGCAGCAGCTATTGCGCGTGGACTTCGAAAAGTCGCCCGCGCACGAGGCGCTGCTGGCGGGCCTCGCGCGTTTCGATGCGCTGCTGCCCACGCACGACGTGATCCTCATGTCCGACTACGCCAAGGGCGGTCTCACGCATGTCACGCAGATGATCGCGAAGGCGCGTGCCGCGGGCAAATCCGTGCTGGTCGATCCGAAGGGCGACGACTGGGAGCGTTATCAAGGCGCAAGCGTCATCACGCCGAATCGCGCGGAGCTGCGCGAAGTGGTGGGCACCTGGAAGTCCGAAGCGGACCTGCTCGCGCGCGTGACGAAGCTGCGCAGCGAATTGCGGTTCGACGCGCTGCTGCTCACGCGCTCGGAGGAGGGTATGACGCTCTTTTCCGATGAGGGCGTGCTGCACGCGCCGGCTGTCGCACGCGAAGTGTATGATGTCTCGGGTGCCGGCGACACCGTGATTGCGACCGTCGCGGCCTCGCTGGGCGCGGGCCTTTCGCTTGTCGAGGCCGTCGCGCTCGCGAACCGCGCAGCCGGTATCGTGGTGGGCAAGCTCGGCACTGCCACCGTCGACTACGACGAACTCTTTCAATGACGTTCCGCGGGTGGCCTTGCTTGACGAGCGCGGCCGCTCGACGGGCGCGGTGAGGCCGGGATTTCCGGAGAGTTTTCCCGGCCTCGCGTGAACCTCTTCACCGCAGAACTACCATGACCCTCATTGTGACCGGCGCGGCCGGCTTCATCGGCAGCAACATCGTCAAGGCGCTGAACGAACGCGGCGAAGACCGCATTATCGCCGTCGACAATCTCACCCGCGCGGACAAGTTCAAGAATCTCGTCGACTGCGAGATCGACGACTATCTCGACAAGACCGAGTTCGTCGAGCGCTTTACGCGCGGCGATTTCGGCAAGGTGCGCGCGGTGTTCCACGAAGGCGCCTGTTCGGACACCATGGAAACCGACGGCCGCTACATGATGGACAACAACTTCCGCTATAGCCGCGCGGTGCTCGACACTTGCCTCGCGCAGGGTGCGCAGTTTCTGTATGCGTCGTCGGCGGCCATCTACGGCGGGTCGAGCCGCTTCGTCGAAGATCGCGAAGTGGAAGCGCCGCTGAACGTTTATGGCTATTCGAAGTTCCTGTTCGACCAGGTGATCCGCCGCGTGCTGCCTGGCGCGCAGAGCCAGATCGCGGGCTTTCGCTACTTCAACGTGTATGGGCCGCGCGAAACGCACAAAGGCCGCATGGCTTCGGTGGCGTTCCACAACTTCAACCAGTTCCGCGCCGAAGGCAAGGTGAAGCTGTTCGGCGAGTACAACGGCTATGCACAGGGCGAGCAGACGCGCGATTTCGTTTCCGTCGAAGACGTCGTGAAGGTCAACCTGTTCTTCTTCGATCATCCGGAGAAGAGCGGCATCTTCAATCTGGGCAGCGGCCGCGCGCAGCCGTTCAACGACATCGCGAGCACCGTGGTCAACACGCTGCGCGTCATGGACGGCAAGGGCGCGCTCACGCTCGAAGAGCAGGTGCAGCAAGGCCTCATCGAGTACATTGCGTTCCCCGACGCGCTGCGCGGCAAGTACCAGTGCTTCACGCAGGCCGACCTCGCGAAGCTGCGCGCGGCGGGCTACGATGCACCGTTCCTGACAGTGCAAGAGGGCGTCGATCGCTACGTGCGTTGGCTGTCCGGCCAGGTGTAAGCGAAGACCGCGTCTCCCTAAACTGGACTCTCCTCGCCGGCGATGGTCGCCGGCGTTGGCATCAACGGAGATCCAGCATGATCAAGAAATTGCTCGCCGCGGTAGCACTCGTTGCCGCATTCGGCCAGGTGTTCGCGGCCGTGGACGTCAACACGGCCAACGAGGACGCCCTGCGCGGCATCAAGGGCATCGGGCCCGCGCGCGCCAAGGCCATTCTCGACGAGCGCGGCGCACATGGGCCGTTCAAGGACGCGTCCGATCTCGGCAAGCGCGTGAAGGGTCTGGGCGGTCACACCGTCGAACGTTTGCAGGCCGAAGGATTGGCGGTCGGGCCTGCGAATGCGCAAGCGGCTCAGGGCACGCAAGGGGCGCAAGTGGCCCAGGCGGTGCAAGCTGGCGCGAAGACCGCGCCCGCGAAGCCTGGCGCCGCGCAGCCGCAAGCCGCAGCGGTGGCCGTCAAGAAGTAGCGCTTGCCGCTTTCTCGTGTGGCTTCACATCCGTGCAACCGCCCAGGGCGCGAACGCTGGCGCTGGTTGCACGGCTTCCTGACGCACGGGAGCCGTTTTTTCCGGGTGTCGCTCCGGTGCCGTTCACCCGCGGCTTGGGCCGCGGGCATTCTTGCGTCGCTGACTTGCGCCGCGGGCGCCCGCATTGCAGCGGTACGGCGCGCGCGAGCGCCGGGTGACATCCCTTTCGCCTTCAGGGTGCCCTCTGCGCGGGGTGGCCGTGTGGTTTAGAATCGAAAAACCACCCAATCACGCCGGACCGCCATTACCTATGCCATACAAGACCATTGAAGACACGATCGGCAATACGCCGCTCGTGCAGCTCGTTCGCCTGCCCGACGACGAGATTCGCGCTCGCAACAACGTCGTGCTGGCCAAGCTGGAAGGCAATAATCCGGCGGGCTCGGTGAAGGACCGGCCGGCGCTTTCGATGATCCGCAAGGCCGAGGAGCGTGGCCGCATCAAGCCGGGCGACACGCTCATCGAGGCCACGAGCGGCAACACCGGCATTGCGCTCGCCATGACCGCGGCCATTCGCGGCTACAAGATGGTGCTGATCATGCCCGAGGACTTGTCCATCGAGCGCCGTCAGAGCATGGCCGCCTATGGCGCCGAGATCATGCTCACGCCGGTGAAGGGCGGCATGGAATATGCACGCGACCTCGCCGAGCAGATGCAGCGCGACGGCAAGGGCATCATCCTCGATCAATTCGCCAATCCCGACAATCCGCTTGCGCACTACGAAGGCACGGGCCCGGAAATCTGGCGCG
>JAITTX010000561.1 GCA_031286755.1 Paraburkholderia sp. | reverse complement strand
AGCATCTCCGGAATCGCTTGCGCCACCCGTTGCCCCAACAGAACAAAAAGTAGCAATGCCACACCAGGACGTGCCGCTGGAAGCGCCGCAAGAGTTTCCGAAGTCCGCGCTGGACGCGCTGGGCGGCCTCGACATGCCGTTGCCGCCGCGCGTCGAAGCGCCGGCGCCCATGCCCGGCGCCGCGCTTACGGCCGGGCCGGTCGCGACGCCCGAAACGATCGCGCGCCAGACGCTGCCGTTTGCCCAGCCGCCCGTGCCACCTGCTGGCGCGGCCATCGAGGCGGGCACTGCGGGCGCGGGCGCGATCGCGGGCCTGGGCGCGCCGCGCTTCGGCGCGCTCACGCTCGATTTCGACCTGAATCTGCCCTCCGACTCCGCCGAGCCGCTGCCGGTCTTCACGCCGGAGCAGCTCTCGCGCATCGCCCGCAACAAGCTCGACCTCGCGCACGAATACATCGCGCTGGGCGACCTGGCCGGCGCCCGCGCGCTGATCAACGAAGTGATCGAGTCAAACGACGCCGCTACGCGCGCCGACGCGCAGGCGTTGCTGTCGACGCTCTCGCCGCTCTCCTGACGCCGCCCGCCATATGCGTATCGCGCTAGGAATCCAGTACGACGGGGCCGCGTTCTGCGGCTGGCAATCGCAGCCGCACGGCAAGACGGTGCAGGACGCGCTCGAGCGCGCGCTGCGCGAGTTCGCCACCGTGCCGCTGCCCACCATCGTCGCGGGCCGTACCGACACGGGCGTGCACGGCCTCGGCCAGGTCGTGCATTTCGACACCGATCTCGAGCGCACGCCGTTCTCGTGGGTGCGCGGCACCAACGCGTTCCTGCCGTCCACGGTGGCCGTGCAGTGGGCGCAGCCGATGCCCGAGGCGTTCCACGCGCGCTTTTCGGCGTTCGAGCGCACGTATTACTACGCGCTCTATGTGAACGCCGTGCGCTCGCCCATGCTGGCGGGCCGCGCGGGATGGATCCACACGCCGCTCGACGTGGACGCCATGCGCGAAGCGGCTGCCTGCCTGATCGGCGAGCATGATTTTTCGGCGTTCCGCTCGTCCGAGTGCCAGTCGAAGACGCCGGTGAAGCACTTGTATCGGATCGATATCCGGCCGCTCGGCGATTTCATCCACTTCCGCTTCCGGGCCAACGCCTTTCTCCACCACATGGTGCGCAACCTGATGGGCTGCCTCGTGGCGGTGGGGCGGGGCCGCTATCCGGCCGCGTGGATGGCGGAAGTGCTGGCCGGGCTCGACCGCACGAAGGCCGCGCCGACCTTCATGCCGGACGGCCTCTATCTCGCGCAGGTAGGCTATCCTGAGGAGTTCGCGGTACCCGCCGCGCATACGGCCAGCGTGCCGTGGAGCACGGTCTGGACCGATGAGGTCTAGCGCCAGTCGTCCTGCGCCGGAATTTCGCGCAAATCGCGCGAAACCGCTGCTAAAGCCGCGTAAAAATAACAGCAAAACCAGCTATCGAGCCTCGAGTCATGACGTCAGCCGAACCACCCGTCACCGCCGCCACGCATCGCACGCGCATCAAGCTGTGCGGGCTTTCGACGCCCGAGGCGGTCGCGCATGCCATCGACCTGGGCGCCGACGCCATCGGGCTCGTGTTCTACCCGCCCAGCTCGCGCTCGGTGAGCGTGGCCCAGGCGGTCGAGCTCACCCACGACATCCCGCCGTTCGTCTCGGTGGTGGGCTTGTTCGTGAACGCCACGCCGCAATGGATGAGCGAGGTGGCGAGCAATGTCTCGCTCACGCTCTTGCAGTTCCACGGCGACGAAACGCCCGAGCAGTGCGAATCGCTGGCTTCGGTTGCCGGTTTGCCCTGGTTGCGCGCCTTGCGGGTGGCGGCCGATACTCGCGAGGCCGATTTGATAGAATCGGCAAACCGTTATTCATCAGCCAGCGGCCTGCTTTTCGACACCCATGTCGAAGGCTACGGCGGCGGCGGGAAGGTCTTCGATTGGTCACTTATCCCCGCAGGGCTCGCGCGTCGGGCCGTTTTGAGTGGTGGCTTGAACGCGCAAAACGTCAGTGATGCGATTCGCCAGGTGCGCCCGTTCGCCGTTGATGTCTCCAGTGGCATAGAGGTACCGGGCGCGAAGGGCGTGAAAGATCACGCCCGCATGGCGGCGTTCGTGCGCGCGGTGCGCGAAGCGGACGCGGGATAATTTCTTGGGCCAGCCAGCCCTTGCGCAACGCAAGGCGCCCCGGCTAGCCGAGCGAGTGACTTATGTACAATTTGCCCGATGAACGTGGCCATTTCGGCCCCTATGGCGGCGTGTTCGCTGCCGAGACCCTGATGCAGGCGATCGACGAGCTGCGCGACGCCTATGCGAAATTCAAGGACGATCCCGACTTCCGCGCGGAATATGAGCGGGAGTTGAAGCATTTTGTCGGCCGTCCGTCGCCGATCTATCACGCGCAGCGCTGGAGCGAGCTGCTCGGCGGCGCACAGGTCTATCTCAAGCGCGAAGACCTGAACCACACCGGCGCGCACAAGGTGAACAACGTGATCGGCCAGGCACTGCTCGCGAAGCGCATGGGCAAGCCGCGCGTGATCGCGGAAACCGGCGCGGGCCAGCACGGCGTGGCCACCGCCACCATCGCGGCGCGCTTCGGCATGGAGTGCGTGGTCTACATGGGCGCCGAAGACGTGCGCCGCCAGGCTGCCAACGTCTATCGCATGAAGCTGCTGGGCGCGACCGTGGTGCCGGTGGAGTCGGGCTCGCGCACGCTCAAGGACGCGCTCAACGAAGCCATGCGCGACTGGGTCACCAACGTCGAAAACACTTTCTACATCATCGGCACGGTGGCGGGCCCGCATCCGTACCCGATGATGGTGCGCGACTTCCAGCGCGTGATCGGCGACGAGTGCCGCGTGCAGATGCCCGAAATGACGGGCCGCCAGCCCGACGCCGTGATTGCATGCGTGGGTGGTGGATCGAATGCAATGGGCATCTTTTATCCGTATATCGAGGATAGTTCGGTGCAGTTGATCGGCGTGGAGCCCGCTGGCGACGGCATGGAGACGGGCCGCCACGCGGCCTCGCTCGCGGCCGGCACGCCGGGCGTGCTGCACGGCAACCGCACTTACCTGCTGCAGGACGAGAACGGCCAGATCATCGAGACGCATTCGGTCTCGGCGGGCCTCGACTACCCCGGCGTCGGTCCCGAGCACGCGTGGCTCAAGGACAGCGGCCGCGCGCAGTACGTGACCATCGACGACGAGGAAGCGCTCAAGGCGTTCCACGACTGCTGCCGCATCGAAGGCATCATTCCGGCGCTCGAATCGAGCCACGCGCTCGCGTACGCAGCGAAGCTCGCGCCCACGCTGCCCAAAGACAAGGTTTTGCTGGTGAACCTGTCGGGCCGCGGCGACAAGGACATGCACACGGTCGCCGAGCGATCGGGCATCCAGTTCTGAGCGCCGGGAGCGACCCAAGCGATGCGTGACGAGTTCGACGAGCCGCAGATGCCAGAGTCCGTGGGCGAGGCCAGTGCCGAGGCGGTTGCTCCCGTAGCAGCCGGCGACGCGCCGGCTGCCGCCGAGTTGGCCGCAACGCCCTCGGTGTCCATGGTGCCCGACAGCATCCGGCTCCTGAACCGCGATTTTCTGACCGATGCGGCGAACCTGCCCGATGCCTCGATCGACCTGATCGTCGCCGACCCGCCTTACGGGCTCGGCAAGGACTACGGCAACGACTCCGACATGCGTTCGGGCGAGGACTTTCTCGCCTGGACGTACGAGTGGCTCGACCTGGCGATTCCCAAGCTCAAGGCCAGCGGCTCGCTCTATGTGTTCTGCACCTGGCAGTACGCACCCGAGATCTTCGTTTATCTGAAGTCGAAAATGACGATGATTAACGAGATCGTCTGGGATCGTCGCGTGCCCAGCATGGGCGGCACGACTCGCCGCTTCACCTCGGTGCACGACAACATCGGTTTCTTCGCGGTCTCGAAGGATTATTACTTCGATCTCGATCCCGTCCGCATCCCGTACGATGCCGTCACGAAGAAGGCGCGTTCGCGCAAGTTGTTCGAAGGCAGCAAGTGGCTGGAGCTCGGCTACAACCCCAAGGACGTCTGGTCCGTCTCGCGGCTGCATCGTCAGCACGCCGAGCGCGTGGATCATCCCACCCAGAAGCCTTTGGAGATCGTCGAGCGCATGGTGCTCGCGAGCTGCCCGCCGGGCGGCCGCGTGCTGGACCCGTTCATGGGCAGCGGCACCACGGCAGTCGCCTGCGCGCGTCATCAGCGCGACTTCGTCGGCTATGAAATTAACGAAAGTTACTGCGCGATCGCGCGTGAACGCGTGAGCGCGGCCGCCATGGCTGCCGCCGCGCCCGCCGCCGCGGCCGTGATCGATGCGGCCGGCGCATGATGCGCCGCCGTCGCCGGCTCGCGCCGCGCGGTAACGACCGAATCTGAGGACCCTGCAATGTCCCGTATCAAAACCACCTTCGCGGCGCTCGCCGCCGCCAACAAGAAAGGCCTGATCCCGTTCATGACCGCTGGCGACCCCGATCCGGCGCGCACGGTCGAATTCATGCACGCGCTCGCCGCTGGCGGCGCCGACGTGATCGAGCTCGGCGTGCCGTTCTCGGACCCGATGGCTGACGGCCCCGTGATCCAGCAGTCCTCCGAGCGCGCGCTCGCGAAGGGCGTGACGCTCAAGAGCGTGCTGGCCGACGTGAAGCGCTTTCGCGAAGCCGACAGTCAGACGCCCGTCGTGCTGATGGGCTACGCGAACCCGATCGAGCGCATGGGCGCCGACGCGTTCGCCGCCGCCGCGAAGGACGCGGGTGTGGACGGCGTGCTGGTGGTCGACTATCCGCCCGAGGAGTCGGTGGAGTTCGCCGCGAAGATGAAGGCCGCTGGCATCGACCCGATCTTCCTGCTCGCGCCCACCTCCACCGAGGAGCGCATCGCCGAAGTGGGGCGCGCCGCGAGCGGCTATGTTTATTACGTCTCGCTCAAGGGCGTGACGGGCGCGGGGCACCTCGACGTCGCAAGCATCGCGAGTAAAATCCCGGCCATCAAGGCAGGCGTGCCACTGCCGGTTGGCGTGGGCTTCGGCATTCGCGACGCGCAAACCGCCGCCGCCGTGGCGCAAGTCTCGGACGCAGTGGTGATTGGCAGCCGCATCGTGCAGTTGCTCGAGAAGGCGCCGGCCGACACCGCCGCCGAGGCGTTGACACAGTTTGTGGCCGGGGTCCGGGCCGCGCTCGACGCGGTTGCGGACAACGCGAAATAAGACTGCTGTAAAATCCACTTTTCGCCATGCGCGGACGGGGTCGGAACCCGGGTATTTTTACCGGGCCGGCCGTTCAGCCGAACGTTCGATCCGCCGCGCCCGCGCATCACGAAGGTCAAGGAAGAAACAATATGAGCTGGCTCGATAAACTGCTGCCGCCCAAGATCAAGCAAACGGATCCGAAAAGCCGCAAGAGCATCCCGGAAGGTCTGTGGATCAAGTGCCCGTCGTGCGAGGCGGTCCTGTACCGCAACGACGTGGAAGCGAATCTGCACGTCTGCCCGAAGTGCGACCACCACATGCGGATCAACGCGCGCGAGCGCCTCGACGGGCTGCTCGATCCGGAAGGCCGCTATGAAATCGGCCAGGAAATCGTGCCGGTCGACGCGCTGAAGTTCAAGGACAGCCGCAAGTACCCCGACCGCATCAAGGAAGCGATGGACGACACCGGCGAAACCGACGCCATGGTCGTCATGGGCGGCGCGATCCACACG
>JAITTX010000201.1 GCA_031286755.1 Paraburkholderia sp. | reverse complement strand
ACCGATCAACTGGCTGCAGAACGGGTACTCGTGCGCGTGCTCGGCCACGGCGAAGCGGCGGATGTTGCGCAGCACCATCAGAATGTGCTGATCGACCGTGTAGACGTGATACAGGTCGTGCTGCATTTGCCCGACAATGCGCCGGAAATTCAGCAGATAGCGTCCCAGCACGCTGGTCTGGTTCATCAGTCGCATGGCGTGCGTGATGCCCGCGGGCTCTTTGAGAATCGCCATGAAGAGGCGGCGGTTCTCCGGGTCGCGGCGCCAGTGCTGGTCCATCTTTTCGCGCGCGTTGTACAGCGCGCGCATGGTGCGCGCCGAGAGCCCCTTCACGCCGGGCACCTGTTCGTAAAGCAGGAAGGCTTCGAGGATAGCGTGCGGTTCGCGCTCGAACACGTCGTCGGTCACGATTTCGATCATGCCCTGTTTTTCGACGAAGTGATCCGAGAGGGTGCGCGTGATGCCGCTCGTGCTCGGGAAGAGTTGCGCCTCGATGTTCTGGATGAGGATGGTCGAAAGCTGCGTGACCGCCTTGGCGGCCCAATAGTAGCGGCGCATGAGCTGCTCGCTCGCGCGCCGCGCCGCGCTGGCCGAGTAGCCGAAACTTTCGGCCACGCTCGTCTGCAGATCGAACACGAGGATGTCCTGGCGGCGGCCGGCGATCACGTGCAGGCGCGCGCGCAGCGTTTTCAGGAACGCCTCGTTGCGGCGCAACTCGCGCGCCTCGCGCTCGGTAATGAGTCCGCGCTGATCGAGTTCTTTCCAGCTGCTGCCAAATGCGGCGGCTTCCGTGACCCAGAGAATCAATTGCAGATCGCGCAGGCCGCCTGGGCTTTCCTTGACGTTCGGCTCCAGCGCATAAGGCGTGTCCTGGAAGCGCGCATGGCGCTGGCGCATTTCCAGCACTTTCGCCTGGAAGAACGCGCGCGGGTCCATGGCGTCGCGGTAGCGCTGGGCGAAATCGCCGAAGAGCGTCGGGCTGCCCGTGATGCGGCGCGCTTCGAGCAGCGACGTGCGCACGGTCACGTCGCCGGCGGCCTCTTCGAGGCACTGCGAGACGCTGCGCACGCTGCTGCCGAGTTCGAGGCCGAGGTCCCACGCGAGGCCGATGAAGCGCTCGATGCGCGCTTCGAGCGGCGCGAGCGCTTCGTCGTCGGGGAGCAGCACGAGAATGTCGACGTCGGAGTACGGCGCGAGCTCGCCGCGCCCGAAGCCGCCCACGGCCACGAGCGCGAGCGAGGCTGGCAACTCGCACAGGCTCCAGGCGTGGCGCAGGGTGTCGTCGGTGGTGCGGGCGAGGGCGCGCATCAACGAGTCGACATTGGCCGCGCTCTTGAAGCGTTCGAGCAACAGGTCCTTGGCGGCCTTGTAGTCGGATTTCAGCGACGACGTATCGGGTGCGGCGACGGCGAGTACGCTCATGGGCTTCGGTGCGGGGTTGGCGCGGTTGGGAAAATGCGTGAACGCGACGCTGCAGGCACGGCCCAGCCCGGCGCGCAGCGCGCCTGCCTCGCCGCGCGCGCCCTGCGCTTCAGGCCGCGGAGCCCGCCATCTGCGCGACGATAGCCGGCTTCGCCGGCGTGCCGGCCGAAACCGTCAGCACTTCATAGCCCGTCTCGGTCACGAGTATGGTGTGCTCCCATTGCGCCGAGAGGCTGCGGTCCTTGGTCTTGACCGTCCACTGATCCGGCATGGTGCGGATCTCGCGGCGGCCGGCGTTGATCATCGGCTCGATGGTGAAAATCATGCCGGGCAGCAATTCGATGCCGGTGCCGGGGCGGCCGTAGTGGAGCACCTGCGGCTCGTCGTGGAACACCGTGCCGATGCCGTGGCCGCAATATTCGCGCACGACGCTGTAGCCCTGCGCTTCGGCGTAACGCTGGATGGCGTGTCCGATGTCGCCCAGGTGGCCGCCCGGACGCACCTGGTCGATGCCGAGCCACATGCATTCGTAGGTGGTCTGCACGAGGCGCTTCGCGAGAATCGACCCCTCGCCGACGATGAACATGCGGCTCGTGTCGCCGAAATAGCCTTCCTTGATCACGGTGATGTCCATATTGAGCGTGTCGCCGTTCTTCAGCGCCTTGTCGCCCGGAATACCGTGACAGATCACATCGTTTACCGACGTGCAGATGGCCTTCGGGTAGGGCGGATAGCCGGGCGGCTGATAATTCAGCGGCGCCGGGATCGTGCCCTGCACGTTGGTCATGTATTCGTGACAGAGCCGGTCGAGCTCGCCGGTCGTGACGCCGGCAACGACGAACGGCGTAATGTAGTCGAGCACCTCGCTCGCCAGCCGGCAGGCGACGCGCATCTGCGCGATGTCGTGTTCGTTCTTGATCGAAATGGCCATGGTGTGCGCCCGAAAATGCAGTCGAATATCAAATTATCGCACCTTATCCGCATGGTCGCAGGCTTTTGAGCGACGGGGCGGCCGCTGCAAGGTGGACTGGCGCGCGCTTTCCGAGGGTAATAGCTGGCTTGAGTGCAGTCAGTTTTACGTGCTATAATCTTCGGCTAAGTCGCTCCCTGTATCTTTCTTTAATGAGGGGCTCGGACGATTATGCCTGCTGTCGCCACAGGCAAAAAATAACGGCGGCAAAAATCAAGTAGCACATTGAAATCGCGAGCCGGCGCACCCAGGGTGTCGGGCGCGCCAGTCCTGAAAGAGCGGGGCGGCGCACCGATACGGCAGCCGGCTTAAGACCCAACCCTAGCGGAGAATTGCAACATGGCAGTTACCATGCGTCAGATGCTGGAAGCCGGTGTCCACTTCGGTCACCAGACGCGCTTCTGGAACCCCAAGATGGCCCCGTTCATCTTCGGTCATCGCAACAAGATTCACATCATCAACCTCGAAAAGACGCTGCCGATGTACAACGACGCACTGAAGTACGTGCGTCAACTGGCAGCGAACCGTGGCACGATCCTGTTCGTCGGCACGAAGCGTCAATCGCGCGACACGATCGCCGAAGAGGCGGCACGCGCGGGTAGCCCGTTCGTGAACGCACGCTGGCTCGGCGGTATGCTGACCAACTTCAAGACGCTGAAGGTTTCGATCAAGCGCCTGAAGGACATGGAAGCGGCTGTTGAAGCGGGCGAGCTCGAGAAGATGAGCAAGAAGGAAGCGCTCCTGTTCGAACGCGAAATCGCCAAGCTGCAAAAGTCGATCGGCGGCGTGAAGGACATGGGCGGCATTCCTGACGCGATCTTCGTGGTCGACGTCGGCTACCACAAGATTGCCGTGACGGAAGCCAACAAGCTGGGCATCCCCGTCATCGCCGTGGTCGACACGAACCACTCGCCGGAAGGCATCGACTACGTGATCCCGGGCAACGACGACGCCAGCAAGGCTGTCGCGCTCTACACGCAAGGCGTGGCTGACGCGATCCTCGAAGGCCGTGCCAGCGCGGTCAACGAAGTGGTTGCAGCCGTGCGCGGCAACGAAGGCGACGACGAGTTCGTCGAGGTCAATCCGGAGGCGTAAGCCGCCCCGTGTCCGGCAAGAAAAGGGGGCTTTCCATAGGCCCCCTTTTTTTAAGCCGTGGCGTTCGAAGCCGCGTCGCATGCGCGGCACCGTGGTCCTGTAGAAGCAGCTGTAAAAAAGCGTTTCAGCACGGCATTTACGGAAACGAATTCCTGCTGGCCGCATCGAAGCATGCGGCTGGCGCGTACCAGACAGATTCAAGGAGCGAATGATGGCGGCAATTACCGCAAGCATGGTGGCAGAACTGCGCGCGAAGACCGACGCGCCGATGATGGAATGCAAGAAGGCACTGACGGAAGCCGACGGTGACCTGGCACGCGCCGAAGAACTGCTGCGCGTCAAGCTCGGCAACAAGGCCAGCAAGGCCGCGTCGCGCGTCACGGCTGAAGGCGTGATTTCGTCGTTCATCGGCGGCAACGCCGGCGCCGTGGTCGAGCTGAACTGCGAAACCGACTTCGTTGCGAAGAATGACGACTTCCTCGCGTTCGCCAAGCAGGTCGCCGAACTCGTCGCCACGCAGAACCCGGCTGACGTCGCGGCTCTGTCGGCCCTGCCAATGGACGGCTCGACGGTCGACGCAGTGCGCCTCGCCCTCGTCGGCAAGATCGGCGAAAACCTCTCGATCCGCCGTTTCGCGCGCTTCGAGACCGCCAACAAGCTGGCTGCGTACCTGCACGGCACGCGCATCGGCGTGCTGGTCGAGTACACGGGCGCCGAAGAGCAAGTGGGCAAGGACGTCGCGATGCACATCGCCGCGATGAAGCCGGTCTCGCTGTCGTCGGACGACGTGCCGGCCGAGCTGATCGCCAAGGAGCGCAGCATCGCCGAGCAGAAGGCCGCCGAATCGGGCAAGCCGGCCGAGATCGTTGCGAAGATGGTCGAAGGTTCGGTCCAAAAGTACCTGAAGGAAGTGTCGCTGCTGAACCAGCCGTTCGTGAAGAACGACAAGCAGACGATCGAGCAGATGCTCAAGGCTGCTGGCACGACGGTGCAGAAGTTCGCCCTCTTCGTGGTGGGCGAAGGCATCGAGAAGCGCCAGGACGACTTCGCCGCCGAAGTGGCCGCGCAAGTCGCTGCTGCGAAGCAGCAATAAAGGCCGCGCAAGCCTTTTGCGCATTTTCGCGTAGCAGGCAGCATCAAGCATTACCGCAGTAAAAGCATCACCGCAGTACCGTAGCAAGCCGCGGCGGAGTGATCCGCCGCGGTGGGCAGCATAGCGACGCCCGATGTAGCGGCGCCTTGCGCGGCGGACTCCCGCCGCGCCCCGTGGCGCAAATCTTCGCTATTCTGGCGGCGCTTGCCCCAAGCCGTATTTCACCCCTACAGTTTCAAGTTATTGCCCTGTTAGTGCCTTTTGCGCGCGATCCTGGATACCTCCATGCCCACACCCACCTATAAACGCGTCCTGCTCAAACTTTCCGGCGAAGCCCTCATGGGCGACGATGCCTTCGGCATCAACCGCGCCACGATCGAACGAATGGTGGCGGACGTGGCCGAGGTGGTGCGCCTGGGCACCCAGCTCGCGGTCGTGATCGGCGGTGGCAATATTTTCCGCGGCGTGGCGGGCGGCGCGGCCGGCATGGACCGCGCGACGGCCGACTACATGGGCATGCTCGCCACCATGATGAACGCGCTCGCGCTGCAGGACGCCATGCGTCACGCGGGCATCGAGGCGCGCGTGCAGTCGGCGCTGCGCATGGACCAGGTGGTCGAGCCGTACATTCGCCCGCGCGCGATTCGCCAGCTCGAAGAGGGCAAGGTCGTGATCTTCGCGGCGGGCACGGGCAATCCGTTCTTCACCACCGACACCGCCGCTGCGCTGCGCGGCGCCGAAGTGGGCGCGGAAGTCGTGCTCAAGGCCACCAAGGTCGATGGCGTCTACTCGGCGGACCCGAAAAAGGACGCTTCGGCCACGCGTTACTCGACCATCAGCTTCGACGAGGCGATCGGCCGCAACCTGCAGGTGATGGACGCGACGGCGTTCGCGCTGTGCCGCGACCAGAAGCTGCCCATCCGGGTTTTTTCCATCGTCAAGCCGGGCGCACTCAAGCGCATCATTCAAGGCGAAGACGAAGGCACGCTCGTCCACGTGTAAACTCTCGTCTCACGCGAGACACGAACGCGGGCCGCGCCGCCCCTTGAGCGCGCAGGCGGGCCCGTACCGTAATGAAGGTTCGGAGGTATCAAAATGGCTGTGGCTGACATCAAGAAGGGCGCTGAGCAAAAAATGCAGCGCTCGATCGACTCGTTCAAGGGCGATCTGGCGAAAATTCGCACGGGTCGTGCCCATACCGGTCTGCTCGACCATATCCAGGTCGACTACTACGGGTCGCCCGTGCCCATCTCGCAGGTCGCGAACCTCACCCTCGTGGACGCGCGCACGATTGGCGTGCAGGCGTGGGAAAAGAAGATGGTGCCGGTCATCGAAAAGGCGATTCGCGAGTCGGATCTCGGCCTGAACCCGGCCACGCACGGCGATCTGATCCGCGTGCCGATGCCCGCGCTGACCGAAGAGCGCCGCAAGGAGCTCACCAAGGTGGTCAAGAACGAAGGCGAGACGGCGAAGGTGGCTGTGCGCAATCTGCGTCGCGACGCCAATGAGCAACTCAAGAAGCTCGTGAAGGACAAGGAAATTTCCGAGGACGACGAGCGCCGTGGCGGCGACGACGTCCAGAAGCTGACGGACCGCTTCGTGGCCGAGATCGATAAGCTCGTCCAGACCAAGGAGGCGGAGATCATGACGGTCTGAGGCCGCCAGGCTCTCCGTTCCGCCAGGGATCTCTTACCCTATTGTCCGCATCCGTAGTTTTAGTCTGACGGCCATGACCTATACCAGCTCAACCGTTCGCGTGCCCGACGTGGCGGCCGTGCCGCGCCACATCGCGATCATCATGGACGGCAATGGCCGTTGGGCGACTCAACGCCGCTTGCCGCGCGTCGCTGGCCATACGCGCGGCGTGGACGCCGTGCGTTCGGTCGTCGAAGCCTGCGTCGAAAGCGGCGTCGAATACCTCACGCTGTTCGCCTTCAGTTCGGAGAACTGGCGCCGACCGACCGACGAAGTGTCGTTCCTCATGCGCCTGTTCGTCACCGCGCTCGAGCGTGAAGTGGCGCGCCTGCATGCGAACGGCATCCGCCTGCGCGTGGTCGGCGACCTGTCGATGTTCAACGATCGCATCCAGGACCTGATCCGCCGCGCGCAAACCAAGACCGCGCGCAACACCCGTCTCACGCTGACCATCGCCGCGAACTACGGCGGCCGCTGGGACATCATGCAAGCGACCCGCAAGCTGGTCGAGGCGGCTGCGGCGTCCGGCGAGCCGGTACCCGTCACCGAAGACACGATCGGCCAGTATCTGGCGATGAGCTATGCGCCGGAGCCCGATCTCTTCATTCGCACGGGCGGAGAGCAGCGCGTGAGCAATTTCTTGCTCTGGCAGCTCGCCTACGCAGAATTCTATTTCACCGAAACGTTCTGGCCGGACTTCAACGCCGAAGCGCTCAATCGCGCCATCGGCTCCTATGCCGAACGTGAGCGCCGCTTCGGCCGCACGAGCGCCCAGCTCGAAAAACAATCCCAGAACGCCGACTCCCTTTCATGCTAAAGACCCGTGTCATCACGGCGATCGTCCTGCTGGCCGTCTTCCTGCCGGTCACGCTGTTCGCGCCGGTTGCCTGGTTTGGCATGCTGATCGGCCTCGTGGTGCTGTTCGCCGCGTGGGAGTGGGCGCGCCTGCTCAAGGCCGGCAAGGCGGGTTCGATCGTCTATGCCGCAATTGCGGCGCTGGTCGTGCTCGCGAGCCAGCGGCTCGAATCGGCGCATCCGCTTTATCAGGCTGCGGGCATCTTCTGGCTCGTCGCCGGGCCTTACGTGCTCGTGCGCAAGCCCACGCTCGCCGCGGGCGTCTGGCGCGCGTTCCTGCTCGCCGCTGGGCTCGTGATCTTCAGCGCCTGCTGGCACGCGCTGGTCGCGGCGCGCGCAGTGGGCGTCGCGTTCGTGCTCTCGCTGCTGCTGGTCGTCTGGCTCGCCGATATCGGCGCATACTTTGCAGGTAAGGCATTCGGAAAGCATAAGCTCGCGCCCTCGATCAGCCCTGGCAAGACCTGGGAAGGGGCCGTGGGCGGCTGGGTGGCCGTGATGGCGGTGTCCGTCGTCGCGCTCGCGCTGCATGCGTTCGAGCCGACCCTGTATTCCTCGCTCGCGGCCCGGCTGGGCCTTGGTCGGGCGCTTTTCGTGCTTACTGTGCTGGTCGCGTTCAGCGTGATCGGCGATCTGTTCGAGTCGATGACGAAGCGCCAGGCGGGCGTAAAAGATTCGAGCGGCCTCCTGCCAGGCCACGGTGGCGTGCTCGACCGCATCGACGCGTTGTTGCCGGTGCTGCCGCTCGCCATGCTGCTGCTTGGCTAGGACGCCCGGTCAGGGGCGCCCGGTTAGAGACGCTCGGTTAGAGAACTGAAAATGCAAAAACGACTCACCTTGCTCGGGTCCACGGGCTCGATCGGAGACAGCACGCTCGACGTGGTCGCGCGTCATCCGCAACGCTTCTCCGTCTACGCGCTCACCGCGCACCGCAACGGCGACAAGCTCGTCGAGCAATGCCTGCGCTTCGCGCCCGAAGTGGCCGTGGTCGGCGACGCCGACACGGCGGCGGCGGTCGAGCGCAAGCTGCGCGCGGCCGGCTCGAAGACCGTCGTGACGTACGGGCCGCAGGCGCTCGTCGAGGTCGCGAAAAGCGACGCGTGCGACACCGTGGTCGCGGCCATCGTGGGCGCGGCGGGCCTCGTGCCCACGCTCGCGGCGGCGCAGGCCGGCAAGCGCATCCTGCTCGCCAACAAGGAAGCGCTCGTGATGTCGGGCGATATCTTCATGAACGCGGCGCGCGAGAACGGCGCGGTGCTGTTGCCGGTGGACAGCGAGCACAACGCGGTGTTCCAGTGCCTGCCCGCTGAAGGCACGCGGCATGGCGGCGTGACGAAGATCATCCTGACTGCTTCGGGCGGCCTGTTCCGCACGCGCGAGCCGGCCACGCTGGTTGGCGTGACGCCCGACGAGGCCTGCAAGCACCCGAACTGGTCGATGGGCCGCAAGATCTCGGTCGACTCGGCCACGATGATGAACAAGGGCCTCGAGGTCATCGAGGCGCATTACCTGTTCGATCTGCCGGGCGAGCGCATCGACGTGCTGATCCACCCGCAGAGCGTGATCCACTCGATGGTTTCGTACGCGGACGGTTCGGTGCTCGCGCAACTGGGCAACCCGGACATGCGCACGCCAATCGCCCATGCGCTGGCGTTCCCGGACAGGGTGGATTCGGGGGTCGCGCAACTCGATCTCGCCCAGGTGGCGACGCTCAATTTCGAGAAGCCAGACTACGCACGTTTCCCGTGCCTTGCGCTGGCAATGAAGGCGCTGGCCGAGGGCGGCGTGGCGAGCGCCACGCTCAACGCGGCCAACGAAGTCGCGGTGGAGGCGTTCCTCAACCGCCGTATCGGTTTCATGGCGATCGCGCAGACGGTCGACGCCGTGCTCAACGCGCTGGACAATCACAGCGCCGCGAGCCTCGCGGTCGTGCTCGAAGCCGACGCAGCCGCGCGCCGCGCGGCGCTCAAGATCATCGACAGCCTGCCGGTGCCGGCCTGAGACCTCGCTCGGGCCGCTCCCGGGTGCGTTCCGGCCGCCCGGGAAGCATGAGGGCTTGCTTGCAAGCCCGTCGGCCCGCTCATGAGGTTGGCTTTGCATCGGCGCGCTGCTTCCAGCAGAGGAGGCGCATATGAATCTGCTCACCGAACTGGTGGCGTTTGTCGTGGCGATCGGCGTACTCGTCGTCGTGCACGAATATGGGCACTACAGCGTCGCGCGTTTGTGCGGCGTCAAGGTTCTGCGGTTTTCGATCGGTTTTGGCAAGCCGCTCGTGCAGTGGGTCAGCAAGAAGAGCGGTACCGAGTGGACGATCTCGGCCCTGCCGCTTGGCGGTTACGTCAAGATGCTCGACGAGCGCGAGTGGCAAGACAAGCAGGAGAAAATTCCCGAGGGTGATTTGCCGCACGCCTTCAACCGGCAATCGGTCGGCAAGCGCATCGCCATTGTCGCTGCCGGGCCGGTTGCCAATTTCATCCTCGCGATCGTGCTCTTCGCGGCGGTGTTCGCGGGCGGGGTGAGTGAACCGTCCGCCATCGTGGCCGTGCCGCCGGCGCAAACGGCCGCCGCGCAGGCCGGGTTTCAGGGCGGCGAGACCATTCTTTCCGTGAGCGATGCCAACGGCAGCGACACCGAGCC
The DNA here is from genome assembly GCA_031286755.1 of Paraburkholderia sp. Taxonomy (GTDB): domain Bacteria; phylum Pseudomonadota; class Gammaproteobacteria; order Burkholderiales; family Burkholderiaceae; genus Paraburkholderia. The sequence continues at coordinate 8,639 of JAITTX010000201.1, read as the reverse complement.
CGTGCGCTCGTGGGCGGACCTGCGCTGGAAACTGCTGTCCGCGGCCTTCGATCAAAACCGCGTGGTGCTCTCCGCGCGTGACGGCGGCGGCACCTACGACTTCCCGCTCGATCTCTCGCGCCTCACCAGCAAGGATCTCGACGGCGACTTCATGTCGAAGCTCGGCCTCGAATCCGGCGGCGGCAAGCTGACGATCGCGGGCGTGGAGGCGGGCAGCGCCGCGCAGCAGGCCGGGCTGGAAAAGGGCGATCGCCTGGTGGCCATCGATGGGCGTCCCGTTGACAGCGCAAGCACTTTCATCGCCTACGTGAAGGCGCATGCGGGCAAGCCCGTGCACCTGGAGATCGTGCGCGGCGGCAACGAGCAAAACACCGGGCAGAACGGCGGGCAAAGCGCCGCGCAGGGCGGCAAGGCGCAGACCATGACGCTCACGATCACGCCCGCGGCGCAGCGCGATGGCGAAACGGGTCAAGAGGTGGGGCGCATCGGCGCGGCGCTCGCGGCGCAGGCGCCGATGGTGGACGTGCGCTACGGCCCGATCGAGAGCGTGCGGCTGGGCGCGTTCCGCACCTGGGACATCGCGATCTACTCGCTGCGCATGTTCGGACGCATGCTCACGGGCGAAGCATCGCTGAAGAATCTGTCGGGCCCGGTGACGATTGCTGACTATGCCGGCAAGAGCGCAAGACTCGGGCCATCGGCGTTCCTGTCGTTCCTCGCCCTTGTCAGCATTAGCCTCGGCGTACTCAACCTGCTCCCAATTCCGGTTTTGGACGGGGGGCATCTGTTATATTATGCGGTTGAAGCCGTAACGGGCAAAGCCGTCTCGGACCGCTGGCAGCTCGTGCTGCAGCGCGCGGGACTTGCCTGCATCGTCGCGCTGTCGGCGATCGCGTTGTTCAACGATCTGGCTCGGTTAATCCATTTTTAAAGATGTCTGGCGGCGTCCGGTCCGAGGGCGGGCCGCCTGATCTGATGCAGCTATACACACTGGGGAAGCACGTTGTTTAGACCTCATCGCTTGGTTCCAAAAACGGTTGCGGCCGCGGCGATCGCCGCACATGGTCTTGTCGCTCACGCAGCGACAACGCCTTTCGTGGTACAGGACATCCGCATCGAAGGACTGCAACGCGTCGAGCCGGGCACGGTGTTCGCGTACCTGCCCATCAAGCAGGGCGATACGTTCACCGACGACAAGGCCTCGGAGGCCATTCGCGCGTTGTATGCGACGGGCTTCTTCAACGACGTGCGCATCTCCACTGAAGGCGGTGTCGTCGTCGTGCAGGTGCAGGAGCGTCCGGCCATCGGCACGATCGACTTCGCGGGCATCAAGGAGTTCGATAAGGACAATCTGACGAAAGCGTTGCGCGCAGTCGGCCTCTCGCAAGGCCGCTACTACGACAAGGCGCTCGTCGACAAGGCCGAGCAGGAACTCAAGCGCCAGTACCTCACGCGCGGTTTTTACGCCGCCGAGGTCACCACCACGGTCACGCCGATCGACCGCAACCGGGTGGGCCTGCTGTTCTCGGTGGTCGAAGGCCCGAGCGCGAAGATCCGCCAGATCAACTTCATCGGCAACAAGGCGTACAGCAGCGGCACGCTCCTCTCGGAGATGCAGCTCTCCACGCCTAACTGGTTCTCGTGGTACACGAAGAACGACCTGTACTCGAAGGAAAAGCTCACGGGCGACCTCGAGAACGTGCGCTCGTACTACCTGAATCACGGCTACCTCGAGTTCAACATCGACTCGACGCAGGTCTCGATTTCGCCCGACAAGAAGGACATGTACCTGACGATCGGGATCCACGAAGGTGAGCCATACAAGGTTTCGGGCATCCATCTTGCCGGCAATCTGCTCGACCGCCAGGCTGAGCTCAACAAGCTCATCAAGATCAAGCCGGGCGACCGCTTTTCGGCCGAGAAGCTGCAGGCCACGACCAAGGCCATCGTCGACAAGCTCGGCGAATACGGCTACGCGTTCGCGACCGTCAATGCGCTGCCGCAGATCAATCAGGCCGATCACACGGTCGATCTCACACTGCAGGTCGACCCGAGCCGCCGCGTGTACGTGCGCCGCATCAACGTGATCGGCAATACGCGCACCCGCGACGAAGTCGTGCGCCGCGAAATGCGCCAGCTCGAAAGCTCGTGGTTCGATTCGAGCCGCCTCGCGCTCTCGAAAGACCGTATCAACCGTCTCGGCTACTTCACCGATGTCGAGGTGACCACGGTGCCGGTGGAGGGCACGCCCGACCAGGTCGACGTGAACGTCAAGGTGGCCGAAAAGCCGACTGGCGCGATCACGCTGGGCGCGGGCTTCTCCTCCACGGACAAGGTGGTGCTCTCGGCCGGCGTCTCGCAGGACAACGTGTTCGGCTCGGGCACGAGTCTCTCGGTGAACGTGAATACCGCGAAGACGTACCGCACGCTGGCGGTCACGCAGGTGGACCCGTACTTCACGGTGGACGGCATCAAGCGCATTACCGACGTCTACTACCGCACCTACCAGCCGCTGTACTACTCGACCGATTCGAGCTTCCGCATCGTCACGGCGGGCGGCGACCTGAAGTTCGGCATCCCGTTCTCGGAAGTGGATACGGTCTTCTTCGGCATTGGCTTCGAGCAGGACCGTCTCGATACCGACGCGTACACGCCGCAGAGCTACATCGATTACGTGAATAAATTCGGCCGTGTGTCGAACAACATTCCGTTCACGATCGGCTGGTCGCGCGATGCGCGTGACAGCGCGCTGATTCCGAGCCGCGGTTATTTCACGCAGGCGAACTTCGAATGGGGTACGCCGATCGGCTCGACGCCTTACGTCAAGACCGACGTGCAGGCACAGTACTATTACTCGTTCGCGCGCGGCTTCGTGCTGGGTCTCAACTTCCAGGCCGGCTACGGCAAGGGTCTCGACGGCAAGCCATACCCGATCTTCAAGAACTACTACGCGGGCGGTATCGGTTCGGTGCGTGGCTACGAGCCGAGCTCGCTCGGTCCGCGCGACGCCAAGACGAACGACCCGATCGGCGGTTCGAAGATGGTGGTCGGCAACATCGAGCTCACGTTCCCGCTGCCGGGCACGGGCTACGACCGCACACTGCGCGTCTTCACCTTCGTCGATGGTGGTAACGTCTGGGGCGACGAGGGCACGAGCATCGGCTCGAACGGGTTGCGTTACGCATACGGTGTGGGTCTCGCGTGGATCTCGCCGATTGGCCCGCTCAAGCTGAGCCTGGGCTTCCCGCTCACGAAGCACGAAGGCGACCAGTACCAGAAGTTCCAGTTCCAGATCGGCACGGCATTCTGACGAGACGCGCGGGAACAGGCATTTACAGAAACGAGAGGATAACTTTGCTAACGGGTATGTTTTCCAGACGGACGATCGGGGCCTTGACGCTGTCGCTGGCGATGCTCGCTGTTGGCACGGGCGCGGCCCATGCGCAGGAAGCGAAGATCGCAGCGGTCAACTCCGACCGCATCCTGCGCGAATCCGCCCCCGCGAAAGCCGCGCAAACCAAGCTCGAAGCCGAGTTCGCCAAGCGCGACAAGGACCTGCAGGACATGGCGCAACGTCTGAAGGCCATGTCGGATGCCCTCGACAAGAACGGGCCGGGCATGTCGCCCGGCGATCGCGCGCAGAAGCAGCGCGATCTGTCGCAGCTCGACAGCGACTTCCAGCGCAAGCAGCGCGAATTCCGCGAAGATCTGAACCAGCGCCGCAACGAGGAGCTCGCGGCCGTGCTGGATCGGGCGAACAAGGTGATCAAGCAGATTGCCGAGCAGCAGCACTACGATTTGATCGTGCAGGAAGCGGTGTATGTGAGCCCGCGCATCGACATCACCGACCAGGTCCTGAAGGCGCTCGCGGCGTCGAGCGGCACTGGCAGCAGCAATTAAGGCAGGAGCATCACGCGCATGGCTTTTACGCTTGAGGACATCGCAGCGCGGTTCGGCGGCGAAGTGGTCGGCGACCCGACGCAACGTGTCGGCTCGCTCGCGCCGCTCGACCAGGCCGGTCCGCAGCAACTGGCGTTCCTCGCCAATCCGAAGTATCTGTCGCAGGTCGAGACGACCCGCGCAGGCGCGGTCCTCATCAGCCCGGACGATCTCGAAAAGCTTGCTTCCCGCAACGGCCGCAACTTCATCGTCACACCCAATCCGTATGCTTATTTCGCGCGCGTGGCACAGGCGTTCATCGACCTCGCCGCGCCGAAGATGCAGCCGGGCGTGCACCCGAGCGCGCATGTCGACGCCACGGCAAAGGTTGCCGCTAGCGCGGTGATCGGCCCGAACGTCACGGTGGAAGCGGGCGCCACGATCGGCGAGCAGGTGCGGCTGGACGCCAATGTGTTCATCGGCCGCGGCACCCAGGTGGGCGAGGGCTCGCACTTTTATCCGGGCGTGACGGTCTATCACGGCTGCAAGATCGGTGCGCGCGCCATCGTGCACGCAGGTGCCGTGATCGGCTCGGACGGCTTTGGCTTTGCACCCGATTTCACGGGCGAGGGCGAGGCACGCACGGGCAGCTGGGTGAAGATTCCGCAGGTGGGCGGCGTTTCGATCGGGCCTGACGTCGAGATTGGTGCGAACACCACGATCGATCGCGGCGCAATGGCCGACACGATCATCGAAGAGTGCGTCAAGATCGATAACCTCGTGCAGATCGGCCACAACTGCAAGGTGGGCGCGTACACCGTGATCGCGGGCTGCGCGGGCATCGCGGGCAGCACCACGATCGGCCGCCATTGCATGATTGGCGGCGCGGTGGGTATCGCGGGGCACGTTACGCTGGGCGATTACGTGATCGTCACGGCGAAGTCGGGTGTCTCGAAGTCGCTGCCCAAGGCCGGCATTTACACGAGCGCGTTCCCCGCGGTCGATCACGCCAACTGGAACAAGAGCGCCGCGCTACTGCGCAATATCGACAAGCTGCGCGATCGCATCAGGGCGCTCGAAGCCGCTGCCCAGAAGCCGCAGGACGGCGCATAACGAGGCAGGGCACACGCCCCGCTTGCGTATCGGTCAGCGCGCTCCGGTCTGCGAGACCCGGTCTGCGAGACCCGGGGCAATCCGCATGCACGAAGTGTCGCGCGTGGCGCATACTGCGCTCAAGCGCGGGTCGCAGGGAACCTGGCGGAGCCGGGCTTCGGCACGCCGGATACTTCAGACATCGCATTCGACAGTCACACGCAATTCCTGCGTGAGCAGAAACACCATGAACATCGAAAAACTCAACTTCGACATCCACAAGATCCTCACGCTGCTTCCGCACCGCTATCCGTTCCTGATGGTGGACCGGGTCATCGAACTCGAGCCGCACAAGAGCATCAAGGCGTTGAAGAACGTGACCGTCAATGAGCCCTTTTTCACGGGCCATTTTCCGCAGCGCCCGGTCATGCCCGGCGTGATGATTCTTGAAGCGCTCGCGCAGACCGCGGCGCTGCTCACGTTCGCGGAAGAGCCGCACGATTTCGAAAACACGCTTTATTACTTCGTCGGCATCGACGGCGCGCGCGTCAAGCGCGTGGTCGAGCCGGGCGATCAGCTCATTCTGAACGTGACGTTCGAGCGCTACATGCGTGGCATCTGGAAGTTCAAGGCACAAGCCGAAGTGGATGGTGCCGTCGCCTGCGAGGCGGAACTCATGTGCACCGTCAAGAAAATGGACGCGGCGCAATAAGACACGCGCCGCCACATGCCGCAGCGCGCCTCAGCCTTACCAGGACGCCTCGGCACGGTAACAGAATCGGAGAGCGAGGACGAATGAGCAGGATCCATCCCACTGCGGTCGTCGAGTCCGGCGCGCAAGTCGATGAATCGGCGGAGATCGGGCCGTATGCGGTGGTCGGCGCCAACGTCACCATTGGCGCGCGCACCAAAGTCGGTTCGCACAGCGTGCTGGAAGGCCACACGACGATCGGCGAAGACAACTCGATCGGCCATTATGCGATTGTCGGCGGCCGTCCGCAGGACATGAAGTACAGGGGCGAGCCCACCAGGCTCGTGATCGGCAACCGCAATACCATCCGCGAGTTCACGTCGATCCATACGGGCACGGTGCAGGACACCGGCGTCACGATCGTCGGCGACGACAACTGGATCATGTCCTATGTGCACGTGGGACATGACTGCCGGCTTGGCAACAACGTGATCATGTCGAGCAACGCGCAGCTCGCGGGCCATGTGATCGTCGATGATTTCGCGATCGTTGGCGGCATGACCGGCGTGCACCAGTTCGTGCGCATCGGCGCGCACTCGATGGTGGGCGGTGCGTCGGCGCTCGTGCAGGACGTGCCGCCGTTCGTGGTCGCCGCAGGCAACAAGGCCGTGCCGCACGGCGTCAATGTCGAGGGCCTGCGCCGCCGTGGTTTTTCGCCCGACGCGATCTCGGCGCTGCGCTCGGCTTACCGCACGCTGTACAAGAACGGTCTGTCGCTCGAAGAGGCGAAGGTGCAACTCGCCGAGCTCGCGCAGGCGGGCGGTGACGGGGACGAGCACGTGCAGGCGCTGCTCGCTTTCGTCGAGCAGTCGCAACGCGGCATCATCCGCTAACCGATGGCGCTGCAAACCCGTCCGCTGCGCCTCGCCATGGTCGCCGGCGAGCCGTCCGGCGACCTGCTCGCGGCTTCGTTGCTCAAGGGGCTGGTCGGCAGGTTGCCGGATACTGCGCACTACTATGGAATTGGCGGGCCGCGCATGCAGGCCACCGGTTTCGACGCGCACTGGCCGATGGACAAGCTCACGGTGCGCGGCTACGTCGAGGCGCTCAAGCATATTCCCGAGATCCTGCGCATTCGCGGCGAGCTCAAGCATCAACTGCTTGCCGACCCGCCCGATGTCTTCATCGGCGTGGACGCGCCCGATTTCAACTTTGGCCTCGAGCATCCGCTGCGCGACGCGGGCATTCCCACGGTCCATTTCGTCTGCCCGTCCATCTGGGCGTGGCGTGGCGGCCGCATCAAGAAGATTCAGAAGGCCGTGGATCACATGCTTTGCGTCTTTCCGTTCGAGCCGGCGATCCTCGAGAAAGCAGGCGTGGCGGCCACCTACGTGGGGCATCCGCTCGCCGACGATATCCCGCTCGAGCCGGATGTGCCCGGTGCGCGCCACGCGCTCGGCTTGCCGGAGAGCGGGCCGATCATCGCGGTGCTGCCGGGCAGTCGCCGCTCCGAGATCAACCTGATCGGCCCGACGTTCTTCGACGCGATGCAGATCATGCAGCAGCGTGAGCCGGGCTTGCGCTTCGTGATGCCTGCGGCGACGCCGGCGATTCACGCGCAGTTGCAGGAGCTCGCCAACCAGCATCAGGGTCTCGCGCTCACGATCATCGATGGCCAGTCGCAGGTTGCGATGACCGCCGCCGACGCGATTCTCGTGAAGAGCGGCACGGTCACGCTGGAGGCGGCGCTGCTCAAGAAGCCGATGGTCATCTCGTACAAGGTGCCCTGGCTCACGGGGCAGATCATGCGCCGTCAGGGCTATCTGCCGTATGTGGGCCTGCCGAACATTCTCGCGGGGCGCTTCGTGGTGCCCGAGATCCTCCAGCACTTCGCGACACCCGAGGCGCTCGCGGACGCGACGCTCACGCAATTGCACGACGAGGCGAACCGGCGCGCGCTGACCGAAGTGTTCACGCAGATGCACCATGCGCTGCGCCAGAACATGTCGGAGCGTGCGGCGGAAGTGGTCGCCAGCGTCGTGGAGCGCCGCAGGGGGCAGGCATGAGCGAGGGCACGACAAAACGCGCTCGCGCGAAAGCGCCGGCGGCGAAGTCCGCGGCCAAAGCGCCCTCGAAAGCGGCGGAAAAACGCGCGGCGCGGCAGCGGTGGGCGGAGCAGGCCGGTCTGCTGTTCGAGTCGCCCGACGACATCGTCTGCGGCGTGGACGAGGCTGGGCGCGGACCGCTCGCCGGCCCGGTGACGGCCGCCGCCGTGATTCTCGATCCGGCGCGTCCGATTGCCGGCCTCGACGACTCCAAGGCGCTCACGGCGAAAGCCCGCGAAGCGCTCTACGACCTCATCGTCGAGCGCTCGCTCGCGTGGTGCGTGGCGTCGGCGAGTGTCGAGGAAATCGACTCGCTCAATATCCTGCACGCGACCATGCTGGCGATGCGGCGCGCCGTGGAAGGCCTGAGCGTGACGCCCACGCTCGCCAAGATCGATGGCAACCGTTGCCCGGTGCTGCCGGTGCGCAGCGAGGCCGTGATTGGCGGCGACGCCCTGGTGCCCAGCATTTCGGCGGCGTCCATCATCGCGAAGGTCACGCGCGACCGCATGCTGCTGGCATTGCACGAGGCGTTCCCCGTCTATGGCTTCGATGCGCACGCGGGCTACGGTACCGCCCAGCATCTGGCCGCGCTGCGTGAGCATGGCCCTTGCGTGCATCACCGGCGCTCGTTCGCGCCCGTGCGCGACGCGTATGCGCTGCATGGCATGGCACTGACGGGCGCCGCTGCGGACGACGACGCCTTCGCGTCAGCCTGAGCCGGGCAAGGTCCCGACCCATGTAACCCGGCGCCGCTTGGTGCGGCGCCGTTTCCCCGCTTTTTTCTTTTCAACGCTCCTTTTCCAGAACGCCAGGCCCGCCCGTGAAAGCCATTACTTCGCGCGACAATCCGCTCTACAAGCGCCTGAAAG
>JAITTX010000087.1 GCA_031286755.1 Paraburkholderia sp. | reverse complement strand
TCGCGCACGGCGGGCTCGGCGATCGTGCTGGCGGCGAGCCGCGGCTCGGGTCTCGATGCCTTCACCGAAGACAAGCCCAAGGTCATGCTGCCGGTGGCGGGCAAGCCGCTCCTGCGCTGGCTCGTCGATGCGTTCAAGAATCAGTCGGTCAACGACATCACGGTGGTGGGCGGCTATCGCGCCGACGCCATCGACACCGCGGGCGTCAAGCTCGTGCGCAACGAGCGCTACGGCGAGACCAACGAACTCGCCTCGCTCGCATGCGCCGTCGGCACGCTCAAGAACGACACCGTGATCTCGTATGGCGACTTGCTGTTCCGCAGCTACATCCTGCGCGATCTGGTGGAAAGCGAGGCGGATTTCAGCGTGGTGATCGATTCTTCGCCGGCCTCGGAAAGCAGCAGCACGCGCGACTTCGCATGGTGCTCATCGGGCGACGACCGCGGGCTCTTCGGCAACAAGGTGCTGCTCTCGCGCATCGCGAGCGAGCCGGCCGCGAATGGCGCGGCGCCGCACGGGCGCTGGATCGGCCTCATGAACGTGCGCGGCGCGGGCCGCGAGAAGCTCGCGAAGAAGCTTGCGCAACTCCAGGCGCATGCCGATTTCGACACGCTCGACATGCCCGCGCTGCTCAATGCGCTGATCGCCGACGGCGAGAAGGTCGAGGTGCAATACGTGCGCGGCCACTGGCGCGGCGTGAACGATCTCGAAGACTTCCGCCGCGCGGGCGAGTTTGCTTCGGGCGTCGATACGTCGGGCGTCGATACGTCGGGCGTCGCTACGCCGGGCGTCGCTACGCCGGCGCAGGCCAAGGCCTCGGAGGGCAAGGCATGATCGAAGCGGCACAGTTTGTCGAAGCGGCGCGTTCGCGCGGCTTCGAATGGTATGCGGGCGTGCCGTGCTCGTTCCTCACGCCGTTCATCAATTACGTGTTGCAGGACGAGTCGCTGCATTACGTGTCGGCGGCGAACGAGGGCGACGCGGTCGCGCTCATCGCGGGGGTGGCGCTCGCGGGCAAGCGCGGCATTTCGATGATGCAAAACTCCGGGCTCGGCAACGCCGTGAGCCCGCTCACCTCGCTCACGTGGACCTTCCGCTTGCCGCAACTGCTGATCGTGACGTGGCGCGGCCAGCCGGGCGTTTCCGACGAGCCGCAGCACGCGTTGATGGGACCCGTCACGCCGCAGATGCTGGAGACGATGGAGATTCCGTGGGAACTGTTTCCGACGCAAGCGGAAGCCATCGGCCCGGCGCTCGATCGCGCGCTCAGGCATATGGACGAAACGGGCCGCCCCTACGCGCTCGTGATGCAAAAGGGCAGCGTGGCGCCGTTCGAGTTGAAGGGCGGCGGCGCGATGCCGGAGAAGCATGCGCTGCCCGTCGCCCAGATGCAGTGGACGGGACGGACTCCTGAGCAATTGCCCACGCGCCAGCAGGCCCTCGAGCGCGTGATCGCGGCCACGCCTGCGGTGTCGACTGTCGTGGTGGCCTCGACGGGCTTCTGCGGCCGCGAACTCTACGCGCTCGACGACCGCGCGAACCAGCTCTACATGGTGGGCTCGATGGGCTGCGTCACGCCGTTCGCGCTCGGTCTCGCGCTCGCGCGTCCGGATCTGAATGTGGTGGCGCTCGACGGCGACGGCGCGGCGCTCATGCGCATGGGCGCCTTTGCGACGCTGGGCGCCTACGGTCCCTCGAATCTCACGCACGTGTTGCTCGACAATGGCGCGCACGATTCGACGGGCGGCCAGGCGACAGTGTCGGCGCAGGTGTCGTTCGCGGCCGTGGCTGCCGCCTGCGGCTACGCGGATGCGGTGGAAAGCGACGACCTCGCGGCGCTGGACGCCGTGCTGGCCGCCGCGCGCGCAGGCACGGGCAGTTCGAAAGGCGCCTCGGGCGTTGCCGGCACACGATTCGTACGCCTGACGATCCGCCGCGGCACACCCGATGGGCTGCCGCGCCCGACTATCACGCCGCCCGAGGTGAAGGCGCGTCTCATGCGCCACATCGGTGCGCCCGCCCATGTGGCCGAACCTGCTGTTCAACGATAAGGAATTGCCGATGCTGCTGCTCAATCCCGGCCCTGTGACACTGACCGAGCGCGTGCGCCGCAGCCTGCTCCAGGAAGACCTGTGCCATCGCGAAAGCGAATTTTTCGACGTTCAGGAAGAAGCGCGCACGCGCCTCGTGGGTCTCTACGATCTCGACCCCGCGCAGTGGCAGGCGGTGCTCATGACCGGCTCCGGCACGGCAGCGGTGGAGAGCATGATTGCCTCGCTCGTGCCCGCCGAAGGCAAATTGCTGATCGTCGAGAACGGCGTGTACGGCGAGCGCATCACGCAGATCGCCGCGCAATACCGCATCGCGCACGAAGTGGTGAAGCACGAGTGGATGCAGGCGCCCGACCTCGCGCGCATCTGCGCGGCGCTCGACGCCGACCGCTCGATCACGCACGTCGCCATCATCCATCACGAGACCACCACGGGCCGGCTCAACGATCTGCGCGCGCGGGGCGAGGCGTGCCGCGCGCGCGGCGTGCAGATGCTCGTGGACGGCGTGAGCAGCTTCGGCTCCGAAGCCATCGATTTCGCCGACACGAGCATTGCCGCCGTGGCCGCGACCGCGAACAAGTGCCTGCACGGCGTGCCGGGCGCGGCCTTCGTCGTGGTGCGCCGCGCCGCGCTCGCGAAGGCGTCCAGCCGCACCTACTATCTCGACCTCAAGCGCCTCGCCACGCTGCAGGATCAGCGCAATACGCCGTTCACGCCTTCGGTGCACGCGTACTACGCACTCGTGGAAGCGCTGCGCGAACTGGCCGACGAAGGCGGCTGGCAGGCGCGTCACGCGCGCTATGCGGCGCTTTCGGAGCAGGTGCGCGCGGGGCTCGCCGCGCGCGGAATGCCGAGCGTGCTGCCGAAGGAGGACTCCTCGGTGGTGCTGCGCGCGTTCCGCCTGCCGGCCGGCGTGGATTATGCGCAGTTGCACGATGCGCTCAAGGCGCGCGGCTTTGTGATCTATGCGGGCCAGGGTGGCTTGTCGAAGGAGCTGTTCCGCATCTCGACGATGGGCGACATTCACGCTGCCGATGTCGAGCGCTTGCTCGCGGCGTTCGACGAGGTCGCGAAGTAGGGCGTTGCGATTCGTGTCGAGCTTGTCAAAAAAGCTGGCCCCCAACGGGTCAGCTTTTTTTGCATCTCTCGATGCCGGAGACGGTTCACCCCGCCGCGCGTTCTCCCGCGCGCACCGCCGCAGCCTCCCTCACAGGCTTGCTCGCGCTCTTGCGGCGCGCCCGTGCCTTCTTCAGCCAGATCAGCACGCCCGTCACGCTGAGCATCGCGACGGCCACGCCCGTGAAGCTCATGGCGATGCGCCCCGGCAGTCCGGCGATGCGTCCCGAGTGCAGCGGAAACTGCGCCTGGATGAAGATGTCCCCCGCGCTGCCGCGTCCGGGTATCTGCTTGCCGATCACCTCGCCGGTGCGTGCGTTCATGACGAGCCAGGGATTGCCGAGACCGGCGTCGCCGTGATCGTTGCCCGCCGCGAAGTAGCCCACGCCGTAGGCGCCGAGCGAGGGCATCGCGAACAGGCCGCCCGGCGGCGCGGCAATGCCTTCGCGGCGGCCCAGCGCGGGCGCAATGGCGGCGATGCGCGCGCGCGCCGCGATGGTTTCGGCGGACGTGAGGGCTGGGCCGGGCGCGGCGGTGCGGAACGGGTCCGGCGCGAGCGTCGAGAACAGCGACACCACGGGGCGCACGACCTGCGTGCCCAGATTCATCGAAATCGACGTGAGGGCGACCATGATCAGCAGGCCCCAGAGCCAGACGCCACCCGAGCGGTGCAGGTCGAAGGTGAGCGCGTAGCCGCCGCGCTTCACGCGAAAGGCGAGCGATTTGCGCCAGCTCTTGAGGCTCGGAAAGGCCAGCGCGATGGCGATGAAGCCGTCCAGCAGCCAGACCATGCCCACGACGCCCATTGTCCAGACGCCCAGGTCGATGCCCATCTTCGTTGGCAGGAACAGCGTGTAGTGAAGCTGGTAGAGGAACGGGATCAGGTTCAGGCGCGAGAGCGAGGGCGCCCCCCACATGCGGCGGCCCTGCACGGCGCCGGTGGCCGGGTCCATGGCGACCTGGTTGTAGTCGAGCGCGAACGGCGCGCCGGTTTTCGGGTCGAGGCGCGGCTCCACGCGCACGACGAACGTGTGCCCGGGCTCGACCGCAAGCGGCATGTAGCTGACCTGCGCGCGCGGATCGGCGGCTTCGAGGCGCTGGGCGAGCGTGAGCGCGGGCAGCGGCGCGCCCGCCGTGGCGGCGCGATAGAACGACGGATTGAGCGCTGCGTCGAGTTCGTGGTCCCACGCGATCACGGCGCCCGTGAGGCCGGCGAGAAACAGGAACGCCGCCATCCCGAGGCCGAGCCAGCGGTGCAGGCGGACCAGCAGGGCTCTCATGCGGGAGCGCCGGAGATACGGCGGGCGCGGCGGTCCGCACGGGCGGGCACGGTCTGGAAGGCGGTCACGATGGCTTGGGCGGATCGGGTTGAGTGTGAGCTTGATTGCAAATGCGAATCGTTTGCATTCTACGAAGGAGCCAGCCCGAACGCAAGCTTCGCGAAAGCAGGGGAAAACGGTGGTGTGAGGGAAGGGCGGCGGGTGGTGGAAGCCGCGCTGTGCGAGCGCACGGGGAAGGTGCCGCACGGGTAGCGCTACGCGGGTAGTGCAACACGGGTAGTGCCGCACGGATAGCGCTACGCGGGCGATGCCATGTGGACGGAGTGCTGAATGGGCCGCGCCGCCCGCGAGTGGGGCGTTTCGCTACACCGGGTCCTTGTTCGGCGGACCGTCCGGGCGTTGCGGCTCCTCGCCGTGATGTCCGGGCGGCGGAGGCGTGAGCGGATCGCGCTCGGGGTCGCGCGTCGGATCGGCGAGCGGATCGGGCAGCGGGTTGGTATGCGAGCAGATCATCGCGGGTACCTCGTGCGCAGACGTGGCCAATCGGGCACGACGTGTGAATGGTCCTTATAGCGTAGGCGATCGGCGCTTCTCGTGCGGAATTTCGCATGTGCGCGGCAACGCGCGGCCCGCGTGTCCGGGGCAGCCGGTTGCTCGCCGGCCATCGTTATCGTCGGTTATCGTCGCTGCCTTTTCCGAAGCTTCGTCGCGCCATTGTTGCGCGACCGTAAACGCAGTTTGTTGTTTAACGGCGTTTCATCGCGGCACTCTCCCCCCTTAAACTTCAGCCTTTCTCAAAATTGGGACGCCACCAGTGCGTCCCGCATTGTTTGCAGAGGGTGATGTCATGGGTGCGGCGGTTATTGCGGTGGTGTTCATTGCGGGTTTGATCGGCGTGCCCACGCTGTTCGGCCACGGAGAATCCCAAGCCCAGCCATCCGCCAGCGCGCAGCAGGTCGCTTCGGTGCAAACGCCGGCACAGCCCGGTGGCGACGCCACGCTCGCGAACGCGGTGGATGCGCATGACGCGGACACCGCCCGCGCGGATGCCGACGCAAACCGTCCCTGAGCATCGACTGACGTCACGCGCGCATTAGCGATCAGGGCCTCGAAAACGAGACCCGAAACAGCTAGAGGCCGCGCAGGTCGGCGGGCGTATCGACGTCGCGCAGGATGCCGGGGTCGTCCACGTCGAGCCGCGTGAGCGCGGGCGAATTCAGCAGCGCGCGGGCGCCCGTGTCGCCGTCGAGCGCGAGCAATGCCGCGCGGTGCGCGAGGCCGAAGCCAACCGGATGGCCGCGCTGCCCGCGATAGAAAGGCGCGACGAGCGGCTTGCCCGCGTCCAGTTCGCGTGCGACGGCCTCGATGGTCGCGCTCGCAATGCGCGGCATGTCCGCGAGCGCCACGATCCAGCTTTCCCCCTCGGCGTCCGCCTCAACGGCCGCGGCGAGACTCGCGCCCATGCCTCTCACGGCGGCGGCGGCGAACACCACGTCGCAGCCCGCGTCGTTCAGGATGCGCGCAAGCGTTTCCGCGCCGGGGCGCACGACGGCGATCACCTTGGGCGTGACCGTCAAGAGCCGGTGCGCGGCCTCGTGGGCGACGCTGACGCCTTCTGGCAGCGGCGCGAGGAGCTTGTTGCGCAAACCGTCGGGATCGAAGCGCGATCCTGTGCCGGCGGCGAGCAGGACGCCGGTGGCGAGCGATGCGTAGGCCATGGGGGGAGCGCGTGAGAGGAAAACGCGTCGATTGTGCGGTGCGATCGCGCTCGAGGCAAGCCCGGGAAGACGCGCGGCGCGCCGCGCGTTTCGTGAGCGAGTGCGGTTGTCATGCGATCGTCACGCTGTGGTTGCAATGCTGGTGCAATGCGCACGCCCCGTGCCGGTCACGACAATGCGTGGCGCGGCGGCATCACCTTGTCGAGTGTGATCGGCAGGTCGCGCACGCGCACGCCCGTGGCGTGATAGACCGCGTTGGCGATCGCCGCGGGCACGCCGGTGATGCCGATCTCGCCGATGCCGCGCACGCCGAGCGGATTGAAGCGCAAGTCCGGCTCGCCCACGAACAGCACGTCGAGATCGCCGATGTCGGCGTTCACGGGCACGTGGTAGTCGGCGAGATTGCCGTTGGCGAAGCGGCCCATGCGCGTGTCGAGCAGCGCGTCTTCGTGCAGCGCCGTGCCCACGCCCCAGACCATGCCGCCCATCAACTGGCTGCGCGCGGTCTTTTCGTTGAGCACCTGCCCCACGTCGTAAGCGCCGACGATGCGCGCCACCCGCAACGTGCCGAGTTCGGCGTCCACATGCACCTCGGCGAACACGGCGCCGAACGAGTGGAACGCGTATTGCTGCCGCTCCGCGCCCGGTTTCTCCGACGCCCGCGCCTCGATCGGCTTGCCGCTCGCGCGCGCGATGATGGCGGCGGCCGGGTCGCGGCGCGATGGGTCGGCAGTCGACACAACCCAGCCGTCGGCGACCGTGACGTCCCCGGGAGCCGCGCCGTGGACCGGCGAAGCGGGATCGGCGATGGCGAGCGCGATCAGCTTGTCGCGCGCCGCGCGCGCGGCCGCCTGCACGGCGGGCGACACGCTCGCCGCCGATTGCGAGCCGCCCGAGCCCGGCGCGGGCGGCAGCGTCGAATCGCCGAGCGCGAAGCGGATGCGGTCGGGCGGAAAGCCGAGCGCATCGGCGGCCACTTGCGTCATCACGGTATAGGTGCCGGTGCCGATGTCCTGCGTGCCCGAGGCGACCATTGCGGTGCCGTCGGGCAGGATGCGCGCGAGGGCTGCCGCCTCGCTGCGGTTGGCCGGATAGGTCGCGCCCGCCATGCCGAGGCCGATCAGCGTGTTGCCCGAGCGCATCGCACGCGGCGCATTCACGCGGCGCGCCCAGCCAAAGCGCTGCGCGCCCGCCGTATAGCACTCGCGCAGCGCTTTCGACGACCACGGTTTGCCGTCCTGCGGCTCCACTTCGGCGTAGTTCTTCAGGCGCAGCGCGATGGGGTCCATCTTCAGGCGCCACGCGAGTTCGTCCATCGCGGATTCGAGCGCGAACGAACCCGTGGTCTCGCCGGGCGCGCGCGTGAAGGTGGGCGTGCCGACGTTCAGCGGCACGACGCGATGGCTCGTGCTCAGGTTCGGGCACGCGTACATCATGCGCGTGACGAGCCCCGACATCTCGGTCCAGTCCTCGAACGACGAGGTGTGCGAGAGCGTGTCGTGGCGCACGCCGGTGAGCGTGCCGTCCGCGCGCGCGGCTATCGAGAGATGCTGCTCCGTGTGCGGCCGCGAGCCCACCAGACCGAACATCTGCGGTCGCGTGAGGGCCAGGCGCACGGGGCGGCCGGTCTGCTTCGCGGCCATCGCGCACAGGCTCACGTGAGACCATGAGGATCCCTTACAACCGAAGCCGCCGCCGATGAACGGCGAGATCACGCGGATGTGGTCCGCCGGTATGCCGAAGACGGCGGCCACCGCCGCGCGATCGTTAGTCACGCCCTGGGTGGCGTCGTAGAGCGTGAGCTCGGGGCCGTCCCAGCGCGCCATCGTCGCGTGCGGCTCCATCGGGTTGTGGAACTGCGTGGGCGTGGTGTAGACCGCTTCGATGCGCAGCGCGCCTTCGTGCATGCCCGCTTCCACATTGCCGCGCTGCGAATCGACCGGGCGCCCGGGCGTGGCGGGCGGCGTGTGCGCCTGCGCTTTCGCGCGCGCGAAGTCGAGCGTCGCGGGCGTGGCGGCGTAGGTCACGCTCACGTGCTGCGCGGCGTCGGCGGCATGTTCGAGCGTATCCGCCACCACGACCGCGATGGGCTCGTTGCTGTAGCGCACGACGTTGTCCTGCAGCAGCGTGAGGCGCCGCACTGCGGGGGGCGAGATGGGCGGGCGCCCCGCGTTGGGCAGGCGCATCGCGTTTTGCCACGTCATCACCAGCAGCACGCCCGGCATGGCCCGCGCGCGGCTCGTGTCGATCGATGCGATTGCGCCGCTTGCCACGGTGCTCGTCACCAGCACGGCATGCGCGAGCCGCGCTTCGGGAAAATCCGTTGCGTAGTTCGCGCCGCCCGTGACCTTGAGCATGCCGTCGATGCGGTCGACGGGTTGTCCGATCAGCTTGTTCATGCGAGTTCTCCCGTGCCGCCGCTCGCGTCGCTCATGCCGCCCATACCGCTCACCTGGCTGCCCGCGGCCAGCATCGCGGCGCGCACCATCGCGCGCTGCGCGAGCTCGACCTTGAACGCGTTGCCGGAGAGCGGCTGCGCCTGCGCGAGTTCCGCTGCGGCGGCGGTGCGCAGCGTGGCCGCGTCGAGCGTGCGCCCGGTGAGATGCTGCTCCGCGCGGCTCGCGCGCCACGGCTTGTGCGCGACGCCGCCCAGCGCGATGCGCGCGGCGCGCACGCGGTGGCCATCGAGTTGCAACGCCACCGCCACGGAAACGAGTGCGAACGCGTAGCTCGCGCGGTCGCGCAGCTTCAGGTAGTGCGTGTGGTCGCTGAACGCGGGCGGCGGCAGGTCAACCGACGTGATCAACTCGCCGGGCGCGAGCGTGGTGTCCAGGTCCGCGCGCTCGCCGGGCAGCCGGTGAAACTGCGCGAGCGGAATCGCGCGAGCGCCGCGCGGGCCGCGCACCTGCACGGTGGCGTCGAGCGCCGCGAGCGCCACGCTCATGTCGGACGGGTTCACGGCCACGCATTGCGCGCTCGCGCCGAGAATCGCGTGCATACGATTGAAGCCCACGCGCGCGGCGCAGCCGCTGCCGGGCGCGCGCTTGTTGCATTGCGCGAACGCGGTGTCGTAGAAATAGGCGCAGCGCGTGCGCTGCATGAGATTGCCACCCACGGTGGCCATGTTGCGCAGTTGCGGCGAGGCGCCCGCGAGCAACGCCTGGGTGAGCAGCGGGTAGCGCGTGCGCACGAGCGCGTGATTCGCCGCGTCGCTGTTGCGCACGAGCGCGCCGATGCGCAGGCCGCCGTCGGGCAAGGTCTCGATGCTGTCGAGCGCGGCAATGCGCGTGATGTCGATGAGCTTGAGCGGATGCGCGATGCCGCCTTTCATGAGGTCGAGCAGATTCGTGCCGCCGCCGATGAAGGCCGCGCCCGGCTGCTGCGCGGCGGCAATGGCGGCGTCGATGCTGGCGGCGCGCTGGTAAGAGAGAGCATCCATGGCCGTGCTCCTCGCTCTCAGGCGCTGGCCGCATGCGCGTCGCGCACGGCGGCCACGATGTTGGCATACGCGCCGCAGCGGCAGAGGTTGCCGCTCATGCGCTCGCGAATCTCCGCGTCGCTCAGTTGCGCGGGGGACGTGCGCACGTCGGCGGTCACGGCGCTGGCCGCGCCGGCCGCGAATTCCGCGAGGCAGGCCGTGGCCGAGCACACCTGGCCGGGCGTGCAGTAGCCGCACTGCAGCGCATCGTGCTCGATGAAGGCGCGTTGCACGGCGCTCGGTGCGTCCGTGCCCGCGAGGCCTTCGACGGTGGTGATGCGCTGGCCCTCGTGCATCACGGCGAGCGTGAGGCAACTGTTGATGCGGCGGCCTTCCACGAGGACCGTGCAGGCGCCGCACTGGCCGCGGTCGCAGCCCTTCTTCGTGCCGGTGAGGCCGGCGTAGTCGCGCAGCGCGTCGAGCAGCGTCACGCGCGGCTCGATATGCAGCACGTATTCGCGGCCGTTGATGTCGAGCTTGACCGGCTGGGCCGGCGCGAGTGGGGGCGCTGGCGTGGCGGCATCGGCGGGCGGCGGCGCGTTCTGCGCATGCAGATGAGGCACGCTGCCCAATGCGGCGGCAGCGGCGGCTGATTGCAGGAAGCGGCGGCGCGTGAGGTCGGCGGGAGCGGGGGACGCGTCGTCGCGCTCGCGCGAGGTATCGAGAGGGTGTTCGTTGGACATGGCGTTCGACAGACTCCAGAACGAAGACGGAACGTAAGGCGCGAAATCCAGGGCGCGCAACATTGCACAAGCGCGGCGCGCGTGGCCGAATGTGCGTGCGGAGTTTCGTGGCACGGCTGTCGGAATGCAGCAAATCCGGTGCCGCGTCCAGTCGGGCACGGCATGCCTGCGCCCGCCATCAGAACTGCACGTTGCGCTTGTGGAACGTGAAAGTAAAGCGCCGGCGCGTGTGTTTTGAGGCGTGAATTGCTTGCTGGCACAACGCTGTCGCGGGGCTGGCGCGAGGCCGTCGCGAAGCTGGCGTGGCGGACAGAATTGCACTGCCGCACGACATCAACCCTGCTTTCAGATCGACAGGATAGCTAATCGATATCGGTGGATGGCGCTTGTTCCAGCGCCGGTGCCAGCGCGGCCACCGTCTCGCGCAGCCATATCAGCGACGGGTCCGCGTGACTGCGCGGATGCCACGCCGCATGCATGGAAAAGCCGCGCGCCTCGAACGGCAGTTCGAACAGATCCACGCGGTCCTGGTTGCGCGCGACGAGCCGGCAGGGCAGCGTGGCCACGTAGTCGGTGCGCGCGAGCACTTCGGGCACGAGCGTGAAGTGCTGCACCGAAAGCGCCACGCGCCGGCGCCGCCCGAGCGTTTCCAGATGCTCGTCCATGAAGCCGAAGAAGCTGCCGCCGCTGGTTGAGACCAGCACGTGCTCGAGTGCGCAATAGCTGTCGAGGTCGAAGGCGGCCGCGCCGCGCGGGTGCCCCTTGCGCTGCGCCACGACGAAGCGCTCGTCGTAGAGCTTCCGTGCCTTGAGCGTGGGCGGCACCTGCTGGGCGGAACCGAGCAGCAGATCGATTTCACCGCGCTCGAAGCGCTGCGCGAGCGCGCCCGATTCGATGGCGACGAACGCGAGCTGCACGCCCGGCCCGGCAAGGCGTGCCCACTCGATCATCAGCGGCAGGCCGAGCACCGCCACGCACTGGTCGCTCGCGGCGACGACGAAGCGCCGCGTGCCGGTGAGCGGATCGAACGCCGGCTGGCGGCGCACCACCGTTTCGAGCGTCTGCAGGGCCGCATGCAGCGGCTCCATCAGTTCGAGCGCGCGCACCGTGCGCGTCATGCCGCGTCCGTTGGCGGCGGGGATCAGCAGCGGGTCGTCAAAAAGCTGGCGCAGCCGCGCGAGCTGGGCTGAAACGGCGGGCTGCGTGAGATTCAGGCGCGCGGCGGCGTGCGTCACGTTCGACTCCGCGAGCAGCGCGTCGAGCGAGACGAGCAGGTTCAGGTCGATGCCGGAGAGATCGATCATGGTGATGGGTGCCATGCAGGGAATCGATTTCAAGAATACGTAGGCATCGCCTAGAGTTCAATCCGTCAGATGAGCCGTGCAAGCCTCATCCCACCGGAACCAGACAACGAGGAAGGAGAAACAAGCCATGCAAGCCTGGATGCTCGATCGACCCGGCCAGCCGCTCGCGCTGCGCGACGTGCCGCAACCCGAACCGCGCCGCGGCGCGCTACTGGTTGCCGTGGAGGCCGTGCCGCTCCTGAGCTACACGCGCCAGTACCTCGAAGGCAAGCTGCCTTACGGCTATCCGCCCGGGCCGTTCTCGCCGGGCACCAACGGCATTGGCCGCGTGCTCGCGGCCGGTGAGGGCGTGTACGGCTATCGCCCGGGCCAGCGCGTCGCGCTGAGCCCCTACTGGGTTGCCGACGAGGCGCTGCGCGAGCCCGCGCAGGCGTTGCTCGGGCTCACCGCGATCAGCCCCGACAGCGCGCCCATGCTCGCCGATTTCCCGCACGGCACCTTGCGCGAGGCGGTTGAGCTACCGGCCTCGACGGTGTTCCCGCTAGACGGTCTGGACGATGTGCCGTCCGCCCGGCTGGCTGCGCTCGGCAAGCTGGTGGTCCCGTTCGGCGGCTTGCGGCGCGGCCGGCTTGCCGCGGGAGAAACCGTGGTGGTGAACGGCGCGGCGGGCGCGTTCGGCTCGGCGGCGGTGCTCGACGCGCTCGCGCTGGGCGCGAGCCGCGTGGTGGCGGTCGGGCGCCGCGCCGCCGCGCTGGAGCCGCTCGCGGCGCTCGGCGCTCGTGTCGCGACGATCGCGCTCAGCGGTGACGGCGCGCGTGACTGCGACGCCATCCGGGCTGCCGCGGGCGGTGGCGCGGATCTCGCCTTCGACATGGTTGGCCACGCGACCGACCCCGGCGCGACGCTCGCCACGCTGCGCAGCCTGCGCCGCAATGGCCGGATGGTGCTGATGGGCAGCATGGAGGTGGACTTGCCCATCACCTATCGGGAGATGCTGATCAACAACTGGGAGCTGATGGGCCACTTCATGTACAGCGGCGCGGACTATCGAGCGCTGATCGCGCTCGTGCGCTCGGGCCAGTTGCCGCTCGACGCGATCGAGATCGAGCGCTATGCGTTCGATGCCCTGGAGGCCGCGATCGACGCGGCGGCGGACGCGCAGGGGCTTGCCTGCGTGATGGTTTGCATGCCCTGACGCGTTGCGGGTGCGTTGCAAGCCGCTGAAAAGCGATTCGGCCCGCCAGCGCGATGCGCGCTGGCGGGCCGATTGTCGTGGAGCATGGCGGCGCGCGTATTCAAGCGGCGCGCCGGTCCCGTGCTTCAGTCGATGCCGTGAAACACGGCGTCGTCCGGGCCGAGATATGCGGGCGGGCGCCACACGGCGTCGCGCATCGAATGCTGCACGAGGTTCTCTACACCGAGCAGCACCGCGAAGATCGCCATGCGCACCGGAATGCCGTTGTCGGTCTGGCGGAAGATCGCGAGGCGCGGGTCGTGGTTCAGGTCGACCGAGAGGTCGTTCGCGCCCGGGCGGCTGTCGCGCGGCAGCGGGTGCATCACGAGCGTCTCGGGGCTGCCGCACTCGTCCATCAGCGCCTGATTGATCTGGAAGTCGGGCGTGTAGCCTTCGAACGATTCGTCGGCGAAGCGCTCCTTCTGGATGCGCGTGGCGTACACCACGTCCGCGCCGCGCAGGCCTTCGCGCAGGTCGGTGGTTTGCTCGACCACGTGGCCGTTGGTCGAGATCTTGTCGACGATGTACGCCGGCATTTCGAGCATGGGCGGCGAAATGAGCGTGAACTTGATGCCGCGGTAGAGCGCGAGCAGCTTCACGAGCGAGTGGACCGTGCGGCCGTACTTGAGGTCGCCCACGAGCGCGATGTGCGCGCCGTCCACGATCTTGCCGAGGCGCGAGAATTCGCGCTGGATCGTGTAGAGGTCGAGCAGCGCCTGGCTCGGGTGCTCGCCGGGGCCGTCGCCGCCGTTGATCACGGGAATGTTCACGGCGCGCGCGAACTCGGCCACCGAGCCTTGTTCAGGATGCCGAATCACCATCGCATCCACGTAGCCGGCCATCACGCGGCTCGTGTCGTAGATCGATTCGCCCTTGGCCATCGACGAGAACGTGAAGCCGGTGGTGTCGCACACCGATCCGCCCAGCCGGCAGAATGCGGCGCCGAAGCTCACGCGGGTGCGCGTGCTGGCCTCGAAAAACAGGTTGCCGAGCACCGCGCCTTCGAGCACGCGCGAGATTTTCCGGCGGCGCGC
>JAITTX010000071.1 GCA_031286755.1 Paraburkholderia sp. | reverse complement strand
AGCTTCGGCCAGACCGTGCGCGATGTCTCGCGCGAAGAAGCCGAAAAGGCGAGCGGGCTGAAAATCGACGGATGGGTTTGAAGCGCGCCGTTGAGCGCCTCGCAGGCAACCACCACATCGGCACGAGTCGCAAAGAGAAACGCCCCGACAGGCAAAACCCGTCGGGGCGTTTTCGTTTCGCTCGGTTTCGCGCGGTTTCGTCCTCACGCGGCACGCCGGAACCGGCGCACCGCATGAAGCGTACGGCTTAGCGTTGCGCGATCGGCTTTGCGTCGCGCGGCGTGTCGCCGATGAAGAGCTGGCGCGGACGGCCGATCTTCTGCTCGGGGTCGGCGATCATTTCGTTCCACTGGGCAATCCAGCCCACCGTACGCGCCATCGCGAAGATACACGTGAACATCGAGGTCGGGATGCCCAGCGCGCGCTGAACGATACCCGAGTAGAAGTCCACGTTCGGGTACAGCTTGCGCGACACGAAGTATTCGTCTTCCAGCGCGATCTTTTCGAGCGCCATAGCAAGCTTGAAGAGCGGATCGTCGTGCAGGCCGAGCTCGTTGAGCACTTCGTAGCAGGTCTCGCGCATGAGCTTCGCGCGCGGGTCGTAGTTCTTGTAGACGCGGTGGCCGAAGCCCATCAGCTTCACGCCCGAGTTCTTGTCCTTCACCTGCTTGATGAACTCGGGGATGTTCTCGACCGAGCCGATCTCTTCGAGCATGTTCAGCGCGGCTTCGTTCGCGCCGCCGTGCGCCGGGCCCCACAGGCACGCGATGCCGGCCGCGATGCACGCGAACGGGTTCGCGCCCGAGGAGCCCGCGAGACGCACGGTCGAGGTCGAGGCGTTCTGCTCGTGATCGGCGTGCAGGATCAGGATGCGGTCGAGCGCGCGCACCAGCACGTCGTTGACCTTGTACTCCTCGCTCGGCGTGGAGAACATCATCCGCATGAAGTTCGCGCTGTACGACAGATCGTTGCGCGGATACACGAACGGCTGGCCCATCGTGTACTTGTACGTCATGGCGACGAGCGTTGGCAGCTTGGCGATCATGCGGATCGCGGACACTTCACGGTGCGTCGGGTCATTGATGTCGAGCGAGTCGTGATAGAACGCGGACAGCGCGCCCACCGCCGCCACCAGAATCGCCATCGGATGCGCGTCACGGCGGAACCCCCGGAAAAAGAAGTGCATCTGCTCATGAACCATCGTGTGGTTCGTGACCATCGCGACGAATTCGTCCTTTTGCTGCTGCGTGGGCAGCTCGCCCTTCAGGAGCAGGTAGCAGGTTTCGAGGAAGTCGGCGTTCTGCGCGAGGTTGTCGATCGGGTAGCCGCGATAGAGCAGTTCACCCTTGTCGCCGTCGATATACGTGATGGCCGAGTTGCACGCCGCCGTCGACATGAAGCCGGGATCGTAGGTGAACATGCCGGTCTGGCCGTACAGCTTGCGGATGTCGATCACGTCCGGGCCCGTGGTGCCCTTGTAGACCGGCAGCTGGACGCCTTCGGCGCGGCCGGGGATCGTGAGTGTGGCGTGTGTATTCGAATCGGTCATGTCTTGTCCTTGCATTGAATGGCCTTGGCCTCCACTGGAGGCACAAGGCGCGGTGGCGCCCGTCGCCCGGTGTTCGGGCCGGCTTCACTGCGACCACCTGCCGCATTTTACGGCGCAGCGCAGCATCGATTGATAGTGAAACCAGCAACAATGCCTCTTCGGGCTAGCAACATTGGATACTTTCAGATGCCTTGACATCGATTTTTGCAACAATATTTTGCCTGTGCAATGCAACATGGCGCTGTTCCGCTCTGAGATACTGCATCGCATGCAGCGACTTCCCCTGTCGGCCAGCGTGGGTGCAAAGCGCCTGACTCTGGTTTCATGCAAGGCTGTCTTGCTTGCATAGCTGTATCCGGCCCGCCGTCTTCGGCGGGCCTTTTTTCTCCAGCCGCACGCGCTGTACGCAAAACGTAAGGAATGAACGGATGAACATTTCGGTCGACACCCTGTTCGCAGAAAACGAACTTGCAGACGAGGCCATCGTCACCGCGCTCAATCATCAGGACATCGTGGTCGCGCTCTCCGCCGCACTCGCATCCGAGCGCGTGGCGGTCCTCCACATGCTCTACCCGCGCACCGACGCCCGCACGCACCGCAGCCTCGACGCCCTTGTCGACGCCCTGCACGGCCACGGCCTGCACGAAGTCGCGCGCCTCGTCTCGCAGGAAGCGCACTATCTCGTGTTCAAGGATCCGGTGAAGGCATGGAAGGCCTTCCACGAGATCCGCAACGACTCGCTCGCCATCGGCGTGCACCTCTACTACACGGGCCTCGTGGGCGAAGCCGCCGAGCACAAGCTCGACGCGCACGCGCACGGCCGCGAGTAAATTCGGACTGCCATCCATCCGGAATCTTGCGAAAGCGGCCGCGCTATGCGGCCGCTTTGCGCATTACGCATTACACATTACGCAGATGCGGGGATCGGGAGAACCGCTCGACGCCCCCTTGCCGCTGGATGCCCATCAAGCGCCGGTCAACGCCCGTGGCCGCTCACGAACCGCTCGATGAATTCGTTGAACGCCGCGGGCCGCGCGAGATTCATGCCGTGCGATGCGCCCCGCACGGTCGCGCGGCGCGCATCGGGCATCCACGCTTCCAGTGCCGCCGCCGCGCGGTGGAACACCTCCGGGCTGAACGCCCCGTCGATCAGCAGCACCGGGCACTTCACCCCGGCGGCTTCCTCGCGCGTATAGGCGGCGAGCGGATCGCGCAATTGCGGGCCGAGCGTGTGCGCGTTGTCGCTGGCCATCTGGCGGAACGCCTGCGTGCTCTTCACCCAGAAGCCCGGGCGGCTGACCGAATCGACGAAAAGCTCGAGCCCCGCGTCCACCTGCCCCGACTCGATCAGTTGCACCGCGCGAGCGCGCAGCGCGTTGACCGCCTCCGGCCGCGTGGCGAGGCTCTGGCCCGGCTGCTGCACGGGGCCGCCAGGGTCGGCGAGCGTGAGCGTGCGCACGTGCTGCGGATAGCGGCGCGCGACATGGTATGAGACCGAGCCGCCGCGCGAATGGCCGATCACGTGCGCGGGCCCCGCGCCGAAGGCGTCGATGAAGCGGGCCACTTCGTCCGCATGGCGGCTCCAGCTGAACGGCTGGCCGCGCGCGGCGCCGGCGGCGGGCCAATAATGCGTGAGGCTCACCGAGACGCAGCGGTACTTCGCGCCCAGCCCCGCAAGCTGCGGCTGCCAGTAGCGATAGTCGCAAAGCGAGCCATGCACGAACAGGAGCCATTCGCCCGTGCCGCGCTCGACGTAGGGCATGGGCAGCCCGCCCGGCAGTTCGACGAACGACCCGGGCGCGGGAAAGACGGCTGGATTCACGGCTGAAGCATGCGCTATCCCAGCGCCCGCACCAGCGCGTCGCGCCCGAGCATCGCGCCCTGTGCGGTGATGGTATGGCCGACGCCCGGCAGCGCGAATGCCGCCACGGCGAAACCCGCGTCGCTGAATGCGGCGGCGGCGCGCTCGAGCTCCGGCACGGGAATCACCTCGTCGTCCTCGCCGTGCACGAGCGTGATCGGCGTGCGGCTCTTCGCGAGCACCGGCGTGGCGAGGCGCCCAGCGTAGGCGACCACGGCGGCCGCGCCCTCGGGCTGCGTCGCCACGTGATAGAGCGACATGATCGAACCCTGCGAGAAGCCCACCAGCGCGAGACGCTCGAAGCCGAGCCCCCAGTGCGCGAGTTCGTCGGCGAGGCGCTTTTCGAGCACCGGCGCGGCGGCCGCCACGCGCTCCACGCGATTCGCCTCGTTCACGTCGCGCAGCGTGAACCACTGCCGGCCGCCGAAGCCGCCGTCGAACGGCTCGTTGCCGTCGAGCGAGGCGAAGGCGACGCCGGGCAGCGCGTCGCGCCAGGCATCGGCGAGCGGCATCAGATCGCGCGCATTGCTCCCCACCCCGTGCAGCAACACGACGAGCGCGCGCGCCGGGCCTTCGTCAGGCGCAAGGCGCCAGCCGCCATCGAATTGTTTCCAGCTCATTATCCAGATCCCCCCTGATCCCTCAGGTCCCTCATCAGGCCGATTTCAGGCCGATTCCAGGCCGATACCACCGGCATGCCGCCGTGACTGCCGCCAGCATACGCCGCCCTCGCGGCCCGTGTGCGCGCGCCTGCCAAACCGCCCGCCAGACGAAAGGGAACTGTAACAGCATGCGCGGCACGCGCCCGGACGATGTCCCTTCGGTGCCAGGGGATGCTTTCACGCCCGCCCATGCCGTGGCGCGATTGCAGGTATCCTTGCCGCAAATCCGGTCCGCCGCGCGGACTCTGTGTGTTTCCTGCCGCCCCTGAATTTGCGGAGAAGAAGCTTGAGCCAGCCCGCCTCCCCGTCCTCATCGTCACCTCCACCCGCACCGCCACCCCCGCTCCACGGAGGCAGCCTGGTCCTCGGCACCGTCGCGGTCTCACTGGCGACCTTCATGAACGTGCTGGACAGCTCGATCGCCAACGTGGCCATCCCGACCATCTCGGGCAACCTCGGCGTCTCGGTGGACGAAGGCACGTGGGTCATCACCGTGTTCGCGGCCGCCAACGCGGTCTCCATTCCGCTCACCGGCTGGCTCACGCAGCGCTTCGGCCAGGTGCGCCTGTTCGTGGCGTCGATCCTCTCGTTCGTGTGCGCTTCGTGGCTGTGCGGCATCGCGCCCACACTGCCGATCCTGCTCGTCGCGCGCGTGCTGCAAGGCGCCGTGGCGGGACCGCTGATTCCGCTCTCGCAAGCCATCCTGCTCGGCTCCTGGCCGCGCGACAAGTCGGCCACCGCGCTCGCGTTCTGGGCGATGACCACCACGGTCGGCCCGATCGCGGGCCCGGCGCTGGGCGGCTGGATCACCGACAGCTACAACTGGTCGTGGATCTTCTACATCAACATACCGGTGGGCCTGTTCGCCGCCTCGGTCACGTGGTCGATCTACCGGCATCGCGAGTCGGCCACGCGCAAGCCGCCCATCGACGTGGTGGGCCTGGGCCTGCTGATTGCGTGGGTGGCCTCGCTGCAGATTTTGCTCGACAAGGGCAAGGACCTCGACTGGTTCGCCTCGCCCGTGATCGTGACGCTCGGGGTGATCGCGCTCGTGAGCTTCGCGTTCTTTCTCGTGTGGGAGCTCACCGAGGAGCATCCGATCGTCGATCTGCGGCTCTTTTCGCAGCGCAATTTCCTGGGCGGGACGATCGCGATCTCGGTGGCCTATGGCGTGTTCTTCGGCAACCTCGTGCTGTTGCCGCAATGGATGCAGGAGTACCTGAACTACCGCTCGGTGGACGCGGGCCTCGTGACCGCGCCGCTCGGCATCTTCGCGCTGCTGCTTTCGCCCGTGGTCGGGCGCATGCTGCCGCGCTCGGACGCGCGCATCATCGCCACGGCCGCGTTCGTGCTGTTCGCCCTGGTGTTCTTCATGCGCGCGCAGTACGTGATCGAGATCGACACCTGGCATCTCGTGCTGCCCACGCTGCTGCAAGGCGTGCCGATGGCGTTGTTCTTCGTGCCGCTCACGGCCATCATCCTCGCGGGCCAGCCGCCGCAGCGCATACCCGCCGCCGCGGGGCTCTCGAACTTCGTGCGTGTGTTCTGCGGCGCCGTGGGCACGTCGATCTCCACCAACGCCTGGAACAACCGCACGATCCTCCATCACGTGCGCCTCACGGAGCAGGCTTCCGTCACCAACCCGGTCTTCACGCAGTCGATCGCGCAGACCCAGGACCTGCTGCATCTGAGCGAACCCTCGGCGCGCGCGCTGTTCGATTTCCAGCTCTCGACTCAAGCCGCGATGATGGGCCTGAACGACATCTTCTATATCTCGGCGATCATCTTCCTCGCGATCATTCCGCTCATCTGGATCACGAAGTCGACCAAGGGATCGAGCGGAGGCGGCGCGGCGGGCGCGCATTGAAGCTGCCGCATCGAGCCTGTTGCGCGAGCCCGCCGCATCAGGTTCGCCGCGGTGGCCCCGCTATGCGAACCGGTGCGGCAGATAAGGCCGGGGATCGGTGAATGGCGTCTCGCCCATGATCTGCTCCGCAAGCAGCCGCGCCGACACCGGCCCCAGCGTGAGGCCATGGTGGTTGTGCCCGAAGGCGAACCACAGCCCCGCATGGCGCGGCGCGGGCCCGAGCACCGGACGCATGTCCGGCGTGCACGGGCGCATGCCCATCCACGGTTTTTCATCGAGCCGCTTGCCGAGCCCGAACATGGGCCGCGCCGCGCGCTCGGCCGCGTCGAGCTGCGCGTAGTTGGGCGGCCGATCGCGCGCGGCGAGTTCCACGCCGGTGGTGAGCCGCAGGCCGCGCTTCATGGGCGCGACCACATAGCCGCCCTCGATATCCACCACGGGACGCGTGAGCGGCGCGCCCGCCTCGCTCGCGTAATGCATGTGATAGCCGCGCTTGGGCTTGAGCGGCACGCGGTAGCCGAGCGGCGCGGTCACGAGATCCGACCACGGCCCGAGCGCGACGACGGCCAGCTCGGCCGCTAGCGGCCCGTCTTCCGTCTGCACCTGCCAGCCGCCGCCCTGCGCGCGCAGCGTGAGCGCGTCGCCCTGCGCGAAGGTGCCGCCTTCGCGCAGGAACAGTTGCGCATAGCCCTTCACGAGCGCGCCGGGGTCGGCCACGCTGGCCGGATCCATCCAGTGAATCGCGCCGGCATAGCCTTGCGCGAGCGACGCCTCCGCCACGCGCAGGCCCGCCGCATCGAAGGCTTCCATGTGCAAGCCATGCTGCCCGGCCACGCGCCGCGCCTCCTCGCGCTCGCGCTCGAACTGCGCGGGCGAACGATATGCCTCCAGCCAGCCAACCGGGCGCACGAGCGCACGCAGGTCCTCCGCGTTTGCTTGCGCGCGTGCGGCCGTGCGCGCCAGCAGCGCTTCATGCTCGGCGACGCTGCGCGCGATGAGCGGCAGCATATCGCGCGCAGCGCCCGCGAGCCGCGCCGGCGCCGACTCGCGCCAGAACGACGCGAGCCAGCGCGCATAGGCGGGCATCGAGCGCAGGTCGTAGCGCAGCATGGTGGAGTCGTTGCGCACGAGCCGCAGCAGCATGCGCCAGTCGCGCGGAAAGCCATACGGCACCACCGAGGAAGCCTCGATCAACCCCGCGTTGCCGAAGCTGGTTTCCTCGCCGGGCGCGCGCCGGTCGACGAGCGTGACGCGCACGCCGCGCGCCTGCAAATGCAGCGCGACGCTCACGCCGACGATGCCCGCGCCGAGCACGATCGCGTCCTTGCTCATGCCATTCCTCTGGAGTCCATGGGTGCGGTCCTGGCGCGTATCACTTCGCGATGATGTCGCGGCCGAAATACTTCATCGAAAGCTTCGTGAGCGTGCCGTCCTGGCGCAGCGAGTCGAGCGCCGCGACCACCTTCGCCTTGAGCGCCGCGTCGTTCTTGCGCATGCCGAATCCGGTGCCCTCGCCGAGCGTGGCGGGATCCTTGAGCGGCGCGCCCGCGAAATCGAAGTCCTTGCCTTGCGGCTTCGAAAGAAAGCCGTCGGTGGCAGTCTGCACTTCCTGGACCGCGCCGTCCAGACGGCCCGCGGCCAGGTCCGCGAAGATCTGGTCCTGGTTCTCATACGTGACGATCGACACGCCCTGCGGCGCCCAGTGCTTGCGCACGTAGTCTTCCTGCGTCGATCCTTGCAGCACGCCGACCTGCTTGCCCTTGAGGCTCGCCGGTGTGGGCTGCAATCCCGAACCGCGCTTCGCGACCATCTGGATCGGCATCACGTAGATGGCCGGCGTGAAATCGATCTGCTGACGCCGCTTCGCGGTGATGTTCATCGCCGAGTTGATGACGTCGAACTTGCGCGCCTCGAGTGCCGCGATCAGGCCGTCGAAACTGTTCTCCACCCACACGCACTTCACCTGCATGCGCTGGCACACCGCATTGCCGATGTCGATGTCGAAGCCCTGCAACTGGCCCGCTGGCGTCTTGCTCTCGAACGGCGGGTAGGACGCCTCCACGCCAAAACGTAACGTCTGCAAGGTCTGCTGCGCCTGCGCGCCCTGCGCGTGCGCCGCACCCGCCATCATGCCGAGCCCCGCGCCAAGCAAGCCGAGGAGCCCTGCCACGCCCGCCAGGCGGGCCGCTCGCGGGTAGCGAATCATCTTCCTGTTCATCGTCGTCACCATAGTCGTTATGAGGGTCGGGCGCCGCCGTTCGGGAAGTCTCGCGCCACCGCACAAATATAGACGAAAAATAAAAATAAAGTCTAGAATGGACAAAAATGTCTACATCTGGAATCGCCGGCCCCGGACGGCATCCGCGGGCTCGCCCCGATCGCCAGCCCCTGCCAATACGCGCGATGCGCGGTACGCCCGGCCCCACGCGGTTCACGAATCACTCATGGAGCACAGCATGTCCGAAACAACACTCCCCCGCGCGAGCGCCGCAGGACCGTTCGTGGCGCCGTTCATCGCCGATGCCGCGCAGGTGCGCGCCGCGCTGCCCGCCCTCGACGTGCGCGGCGTGCTCGCGGACATGTTCGCCGCGCTCGGCCGCGGCCAGGCGGTGCAGCCGCCGCAGACCCTCGCCCTCTTTCCACAGCAGGCGGGCGACTTCATCACCTACCTGGGCGTGCTGGCCGAGGCGGGTGTGTTCGGCGCGAAGCTCTCGCCGTACATTGCGGGCGCGGAAGGTGCGCAGCCCATCGTCACGGCCTGGACCGCGCTGATGTCGATGCACACCGGCCAGCCCTTGATGTGGTGCGATTCGGGGCTGCTCACGACCGAGCGCACGGCGGGCACGACCGCGCTCGCCATTGACCAGCTCGCGCCGCGCGAGGCACGCCGTCTCGCCGTGATCGGTGCGGGCGCAGTGGCGCTCGCGCATATCCGCCACGTCGCGCCGCTGCGCGCGTGGGAGAGCATTCGCGTCTATTCGCCGGCGCTCGCCAGCGACGCCGCTCGCAGCGCGAGCGTGCGCGCCGCCGACGCGCGCGTGAGCCTCGCGGCAACGGCTCGCGAATGTGTCGAAGATGCCGACGTCGTCATGCTCTGCACTTCGTCGGGCAAGCCGGTGCTGGCGCTCGACGCGCTCACGAAACCCGCACTCGTCACCTCGATCAGCACGAACGTCGCGCAGGCGCACGAGATCGATCCGGCCGCGCTGCCCACGCTCGACGTGTATTGCGACTACCGCCGCACCACGCCATCGAGCGCCGGCGAGATGGTGCTGGCCGCGCGCGAGCACGGCTGGTCGCCGGACGCGATCGCCGGCGATCTCGCCGAACTGGCGAACGACGCCTGCCCGCGCCCGGGCTACGCGCGCCACGTCTTCTTCCGCTCGATCGGCCTCGGCCTCGAAGACATCGCGATCGCTCATGCGCTCTATCTGCACTTGCGCGAAACGCCGGCGCGCATGCAATAAGCACAGCGGGCGCAATGCGAGCGGCAAGCGCAGTATCATCGACGTCCTCGTTGACGAACCACCCTACGCCTCATGGCTCCTGGTCCGATGCAGAAAAAAGACTCCGCGAAGCAGCATGTAAAACAGCACGTAAAGCAGCCCGCCAGACGGTCCACGACGCGCCCCGCCGCTCCGAAGACGCCGCGCGAGCGGATGCTCGAACGCTACGCGCATCTGGCGGACAGCATCACGACGCTGTTCTTCCCCTTCGCCGAAGTCGTGATTCACGACCTCGCCGACCAGACCGTGGCGTATCTCTCGAACAATCTCTCGAAGCGCGAGATCGGCGACGACTCCGCGCTGGAGGACATCGAGGAAACCACGCGCAACAAGCTGCTGGGCCCTTACGAAAAGGTGAACTGGGACGGGCGGCGCATGCGCTGCGTGAGCACGGCGCTGTTCGACGACAACGGGCACCCCACGGGTGTCATGTGCATCAACTTCAACATTGCGGCGTTCGACGACATGCAGGCGACGCTCGATCTGTTCCTGCGCGGCGCGGGCGTGATCGCGCAGCCCGAGGAGCTCTTCAAGGACGACTGGCAGGAGCGCATCAACACGTTCCTGCACGGCTGGCTGCGCGAGCGCCAGGTGGCGCTCAACTCGCTCACGCGCGAGCACCGGCGCGAGCTGGTGGAGGCGCTCCACGCCGAGGGCGCGTTCAAAGGCAAAAGCTCGGCGAACTATGTGGCCAAGGTGCTGGGGATGGGGCGCGCGACTGTGTATAAGCACTTGCGGGAGATGAAGGGCGATGGGGCATAGCGGCGCGGACACACAGTACGCCCGCGCGCTGCGGTATCATCGCGATCCCTGCTCATGGGCGTCATCCGGCAATGGACAACCCGAACTATCAAGCGATCCTCGAACAGATTCATCACGACATCGCTCCGTGGCGCACAGCCGGCCATGTAGCTGACTACATTCCCGAACTCGCCACGGTGCGCGCCGACCATTTCGGCATGGCCATCGTGACGGCCGACGGAACGGTCCACCGCACCGGCGACGCCGATGTGCGCTTCTCGATCCAGAGCATCTCGAAGCTATTCGCCTGCACGCTGGCGTTCCAGCTACTCGGCGACGCACTCTGGCAGCGAGTGGGCCGCGAGCCGTCGGGCACGGCGTTCAACTCGCTCGTGCAACTCGAATTCGAAGCGGGCAAGCCGCGCAACCCGTTCATCAACGCAGGCGCGCTCGTGGTCACCGATGTGCTGTGCCGCCGCTTCGTGCAGGCAGAAACGGCGCTCGTGGATTTCATGCGGCGGCTCTCGGGCGAGCCCGGTATCGGCTACGACCTGCGAGTCGCGCAGTCGGAGCTGACGCACGCCGAGCGCAATCGCGCGATGGCGCACTTCATCGCGAGCTTCGGCAACCTGGACATGCCGGCGGACGCGGTGATCGACGCCTATTGCCGCCAGTGCGCCATTTCGATGAGCTGCGTGGAACTCGCGCGCGCGGCGCTCTTCCTCGCGAACGGCGGCGTGTCGCCCGCGAACGGCGAGCAGGTGCTCGACGCGAGCTCGACCAAGCGGCTCTCCGCGCTCATGCTGACCTGCGGGACTTACGACGCGGCCGGCGATTTCGTCTATCGCGTGGGGCTGCCCGCGAAGAGCGGCGTGGGCGGCGGAATCATCGCGGTGCTGCCCGGCGAGTTCGCGGTGTGCGTGTGGTCGCCGGGGCTCGACGCAACCGGGAACTCCCTGGCGGGGACACTGGCGCTGGAGTGGCTGACCACCCGCACGGGACGATCGATTTTTTGAGGGTGCGCTTACGGCTCGCGTGGCTCGCGCGGCTCGCGCCTCATCCCGGCAAACTTTCCTTCGACTTCCCAACCATGCCCCTCGACATCCGCCCCGAAACCCCCGCCGACATTCCCGCGATCCACGCGCTCACCGCGGCCGCGTTCCTGCACGCGCCGCACACGAGCCATACCGAGCAATACATCGTCGATGCGCTGCGTGACGCCGGCGAGCTCGCGGTCTCGCTCGTGGGCGTGGAAGGCGGCGCACTCGTGGGGCACGTCGCGCTGTCCGCCGTCACGCTTTCGGACGGCACCACCGGCTGGTTCGGCCTCGGGCCGCTTTCGGTCGTGCCCGCGCGCCAGCGGCAAGGCATCGGCAGCCGGCTCGTCGAGCGGGCGCTCGACGCGTTGCGCGCGCGGCACGCGGCGGGCTGCGTGCTGCTCGGCGACCCGCTCTATTACCGGCGCTTCGGCTTCGCGCCCGAGCCCGCGCTGGTGCTGCCCGGCGTTCCCGCCGAGTACTTCCAGGCGCTCACGCTGCGCGGCACCGTACCGGCGGCCAGCGTGCGCTACAGCGAGGCGTTCGAGGCGCACACGTAGCCGCGCAACGTTGAAATCGCAGCGGGCACGGGCTTTGCACGTCACGGCAATGGCAACGATCTGGAGAAGCCCGATGGCCCCTCTTCATGTTCGCGTCTGGACGCGGGCGGCCTGAGTGTTCGTGATCCCGGCGGCTGCCGCAACCCTGTCGCAGGCTCAGGGCGGCGCAAGCGAAATAAGCGCACCAAAGCAGACTACGAGGCGGACCACCAGGAGCGGATCGGGCGCGCGGCTCAAAAGCCGCTCTCGTCCCAGCGCGTGTCCCGCACCTGCACGACCCCGCCTTCCACGCGCACCGCGAATACCGCGACGTCCTCATAGGCCGGAGGCGCGAGGACTTTGCCCGTCCTGATGCAAAAACGCGCGCCGTGCCGCGGGCACACCACCTCGTCGCCCTCCACCGTGCCACCGGTCAACGTGCCGCCGTCGTGCGTGCAAAGGTCTTCTATCGCATAGCAGGTGCCCGCAAGATTGAACACCGCAACCTGCGCGCCCTCGACATTCACGCTGCGCACCGCGCCCGGTGGAAACTCGGCGTATGGCGCGACACTCACCCAGCCGGCCATGTCAATACATCCCCAGTTCCAGGCGGGCCGCGTCGGACATCAACGCTCTCGTCCACGGCGGATCCCACACCAGCTCCACCCGCGCCGCGCTCACGCCCGCCACGTCCAGAACGCTCTCCTCCACGATCGATGGAAACGTCTGCGCAACCGGACACCCCGGCGCGGTGAGCGTCATGCGAATGGCCACCTCCCCGCTGTCCTCATCGACATCGAGCCCATAGACAAGCCCCAGATCGTAGATGTTGACCGGTATCTCCGGATCGTAGACCGTTCGCAGCGCATCGATCACGCGCGCGCGAAAGTCGCCGCCGCTGCCCTGGGCGTCGTCTCGTTCTGACAAGTCATCGGTGTTCATCGTAGTTTGCCTCGTGGTTCGTCACGTTACGCCTCGCGCCGCTCATCCCGTGCCGCCCGCATCACTCCGTGGATACCGTATCGCCCTCGTCGCGCAACGCGGCGCGCAGCGTGTGCCATGCGAGCGTCGCGCACTTGATGCGCGCCGGAAACTCGCGCACGCCGCCCAGCACCGCGAGCTTGCCGAGGCTGTCCAGGTCCGCGAGCGGGCGGTCCGCGGGCGCAGTCGCCATCGCGTGAAAGCGCTCGAACAGCGTCTCGATCTCGGCCTCGGTGCGGCCCTTGAGCGCCTCGGTCATCAGCGACGCCGAAGCGGTCGCGATCGCACAGCCCGCCCCCTCGAAGCCGACGTCCTTGACGATGCCGTCCTCGATGCGCAGATACAGCGTGATGCGGTCGCCGCACAACGGGTTGTAGCCCTCGGCGCGCCGGTTCGCGTCCGCCAGCGCATGGCAGTTTCGCGGCCGCCTGTAGTGGTCGAAAATGGTTTCCTGGTACAGCTCGCGAAGGTCGCTCATAGCGGGAACATCTCCTGCACGCGCGCGAGGCCGGCAACCAGCGCATCCACCTCGGCGCGCGTGTTGTAGAGCGCGAACGATGCGCGCACCGTGGCCGGCACGCCATAGCGCGCCATGACCGGCATCGCGCAATGATGGCCGGTGCGCACCGCCACGCCGCACTGGTCGAGGATCGTGCCGATATCGTGGGCGTGAGCATGCTCCATCACGAACGAAACGATCCCCACTTTCTCCTTCGCAGTGCCGATCATTCGCAAATGCGGCACCGCATGCAGCGCATCGGTCGCATAGGCGAGCAAATCCGCCTCGTGCGCGCCCGCCACCTCCACGCCAATCGCGCTCAGATAGTCGAGCGCTGCCGCCAGTGCGACGGCGCCCGCGATGTTGGGCGTGCCGGCCTCGAAGCGCCACGGAATGACGTTGTACTCGGTCTTTTCGAACGTCACCGAGCGGATCATGTCGCCTCCGCCCTGCCAGGGCGGCATCGCCTCCAGCAGGTTCGCTTTCGCATAGAGCGCGCCGATGCCGGTCGGCCCATAAACCTTGTGCCCGGAAAACGCGTAGAAGTCGCAATCGAGCGCGGCCACGTCGACGGGCAAATGCGCGATCGCCTGCGCGCCATCGACCAGCACCGGCACCCCGCGCGCATGCGCGAGCCCGATCAGCCGCGCAATGGGGTTGACCGTGCCGAGCGCGTTCGACGCGTGCGTGAGCGCCGCGATGCGCGTGCGCGGCCCCAGCATCCGCTCGTATGCGTCGATGTCGAGCGCGCCCGCGTCGTCGATCGGCACGACTTTGAGCGCCGCGCCGGTTTGCGCGCAGACCATCTGCCACGGCACGATGTTCGAGTGGTGCTCCATCGCGCTGATGAGAATCTCGTCGCCCGGCTGGACGCGGGGGCGGATATAGCTCTGCGCCACGAGATTGATCGCCTCGGTGGTGCCGCGCACGTACACGATCTCCTCGGCGCGCGCCGCATGAACGAACTGCGCGATGCGCGCGCGGGCGCCCTCGTAGGCATCGGTGGCGCGCTGCGAGAGCAGGTGCACGCCGCGGTGCACGTTCGCGTTGGTCTGCTCGTAATACGCGCGCTCCGCGTCAATCACGGCCGAGGGCTTCTGCGTGGTCGCGCCGTTGTCGAGATACGCGAGCGGCATGCCGTGCACGTGTTCGCGCAAAATCGGAAAGTCGCGCCGCCAGTGCGCCACCGTTTCTTCGTCTGGAATCCTGACCGGTTCATCGAGCTTCATGCGAGCCCCCGCAGGTATTCTCCGCCCGGCAGGCGCGCGAGCAGCAGTTGCGTGAGCCGTGCGCGCAGCGCGGCGCTTTCCACGCGCTCCACGCTCACGCGCGCGAACGCCCACACCAGCAACGCCCGCGCCATGCGTTCTTCGATGCCGCGCGAGCGCAGGTAGAACAACGGCTTCTCGTCGAGCTGACCGACCGTCGCGCCATGCGTGCATTTCACGTCGTCGGCATGAATCTCCAGTTGCGGCTTCGTGTCGATCTGCGCATCGCGCGAAAGCAGCAGGTTGTCGTTGCCCTGATGCGCGTCGGTCTGCTGCGCGTCCGGGTGCACGATCACGCGCGCGTCGAACACGCCGTGCGAGGCGCCGTCGAGCACGCCGCGATAGTATTCGCGGCTCGTGCCGCGCGGCTGCTCGTGATCGATACGCGTATGGTGGTCGACGTGCTGTCTCGCACCTGCCAGATAGAGGCCGTTCAGATCGGCGCGGGCGTCGGCGGCGTCGAGCCGCGTGTCGATCTGCGCGCGCGAGAGCGCGCCGCCGAACGCGAACGAATGCGACGTGAAGTGGCTCGCCCGCTGCTGCGAGACGCCCACGCGGGCGATGTGAAACGCGCTGCGCGCCTCCTGCTGAATCCGGCAATGCTGGACGTCGGCTTCCGCGTCCGCGACGATCTCGGTGGCAGTGTTGACGAGATAGGCCTCGTCGGCAATCCCGGCGAACTGCTCGACGATCGAGCAGCGCGCGCCACGCGCCGCGAGCACCGCGTTGAACGAGTGCATCGCGAGGCCCGCTTCGTCGGCGAAAAAGAGCATGTGCAGCGGCGCCTCCAGCACGCAATTTTCCGGCAGCACCACCACATAGCCGTCGCTCAGGAACGCGCCGTTGAGCGCCGCAAAACCGTCCTGCTGCTCGCGCCGGGCCATGACCGGCTGGAGCCGCCCGGGCATTTCACGCATCGCCTGGCGCAAGCTGCCGATGAATGCGCCCTCGGGCAAGCCGGCAAGCCGCGCAAGCTTCGGCACGCAGCGGCCATTCACGAACACGAGCCGGGCCGCCACGTCGTCCGGCACGAGATCGCCGACGATGCTCGCCAGGCCCGCGAGATCGGCGGGCGCCGGATGCGCGGGCGAGAAATGCCAGCACGGCTGCGCGATGGGCGTCACGCTGGTGTACTTCCACGCTTCGAGCTGCGTGCCCGGAAAGCCCAGCGTCTCGAAGCGCTCGAACGCGCGGCGCCGGGCGCTGCGCAGCCACGGCAACTCGACGCCCGGCAGCGTCTTCACCGTCGCGCGGAAAGCCTCGCGGTAATAGTCGCGCATCGTTTCGCTCATGGCTGCGCCTCGCGTGTTTCGCCACTGAGCCAGCCGTAGCCTTTGCGCTCCAGTTCGAGCGCAAGCTCGTGCGTCCCCGAGCGCACGATGCGCCCCCGGGACAGCACGTGAACATGATCCGGCACCACGTAATCGAGCAGGCGCTGATAATGCGTCACCAGCACGATCGCCCTGCTGGCGTCGCGCATCTGGTTGATGCCGCGCGCGACCACCTGCAACGCGTCGATGTCGAGGCCCGAGTCCGTCTCGTCGAGAATCGCCAGGCGCGGCGCCAGCACGGACATCTGCAAGACCTCGTTGCGCTTTTTCTCGCCGCCCGAGAAGCCCTCGTTGACGCCGCGCGACAGCAGGCCTTCGTCCATCTGCATGTCCGCGAGCTTCTGCTTGATGAGCGCGAGAAATTCGATGGCGTCCAGTTCCGGCTCGCCGCGCGCCTTGCGCTGCGCATTGAGCGCGGCCTTCAGCAAATAGGCATTGCTGACACCGGGTATTTCCACCGGATACTGGAATGCCAGAAAAACGCCTCTACGCGCGCGCTCGTCGGGCGCGAGCGCGAGCAGATCGCTGCCGTCGTAGAGCACGCTGCCGCCCGTCACGACATATGGCTCGCGCCCGGTCAGCACGTGCGCGAGCGTGCTCTTGCCCGAACCGTTCGGGCCCATGATCGCGTGAACCTCGCCGGCATTCACGCGCAGATCGACGCCGCGCAGGATCGGCTGGCCTTCCACGTCGACACTCAAATTGCGGATCTCGAGCATCCTGTTTACCTCACTCAGCCCATACTGCCTAACCGACGCAACCCTCGAGGCTCACGCCCAGCAGCTTCTGCGCCTCCACGGCGAACTCCATGGGCAATTCCTTGAACACGTCCTTGCAAAAGCCGTTGACGATCATCGACACCGCGTCTTCTTCCGAAAGGCCGCGCTGCATGCAATAAAACAACTGGTCTTCGCCGATGCGCGACGTCGACGCCTCGTGCTCGACCTTCGCGCTGGCATTCTTCACCTCGATGTACGGAAACGTGAACGCGCTGCACCGGCTGCCGAGCAGCAGCGAATCGCACTGGCTGTAATTGCGCGCGTCCTGCGCCGAGCGGCCCATTTTCACGAGCCCGCGATAGGCGTTCCGGCCGCGGCCCGCGGAAATGCCCTTCGAGAGAATCGTGCTGCGCGTATTGCGCCCGAGATGGATCATCTTCGTGCCGGTGTCCGCCTGCTGATAATGATTCGTGAGCGCCACCGAATAAAACTCGCCAACCGAGTTATCGCCTCGCAAAATCACGCTCGGATATTTCCAGGTGATGGCGGAGCCGGTTTCCACCTGCGTCCACGAGATTCTGGCGTTGGCCTCGCGGCAGTCGCCGCGCTTGGTCACGAAGTTGTAGATGCCACCGCGACCTTGCTCGTCGCCCGGATACCAGTTTTGCACGGTCGAATAGCGGATCTGCGCGCCTTCGAGCGCCACGAGCTCCACCACGGCCGCGTGCAACTGGTTCTCGTCGCGCATCGGCGCCGTGCAGCCTTCCAGATAGCTCACGTAAGCGCCTTTGTCGGCCACGATCAGCGTGCGCTCGAATTGACCGGTGTTTTGCGCGTTGATGCGGAAATACGTGGACAGCTCCACCGGACAGCGCACGCCCGGCGGGATATAGCAGAACGAGCCGTCGCTGAACACGGCGGAATTCAGCGTGGCGAAAAAATTGTCGGTGTACGGCACCACCGAGCCCAGATACTGCCGCACGAGTTCCGGATGCTCGCGCACCGCTTCCGAGAACGAGCAGAATACGATGCCCAGCTCGCCAAGCTGCTTGCGAAACGTCGTGGCCACCGAGACGCTATCGAATACCGCGTCCACGGCCACGCCGGCCAGCACCTCGCGCTCGCGCAGCGGCACGCCGAGTTTCTCGTAAGTGCGCAGCAACTCCGGATCGACTTCGTCCAGGCTCTTCGGCCGCTCCGCCTGGGTGCGCGGCGCCGAATAGTAGGCAATGGCCTGCCAGTCGATGGGAGGATGCTCGACCGTGGCCCAGTGCGGCTCGCTCATCGTGAGCCAGTGGCGATACGCGGCCAGCCGCCATTCGAGCATGAATTCCGGTTCCTGCTTGCGGGCCGAAATCAGCCGGATCACGTCTTCCGAGAGCCCGCGCGGCAAGGTGTCGGACTGCACGTCGGAGACGAATCCATGCTGGTATTTGCGCCGAACCCACTCCTCCATTCCGGTCGCATGGGTGCTCATCAGGACCTCCGCTTTGCGCCGCGGCGCCGAAACAGTCGACACCGCCCGAGCGCGGAGACCGCTCACGAAGCCGCGCGGCCAGATCAGTCCGATTGGCCTGCGGCGTCGAGATTATTACGGTCTCCTTTTCACTCACCACCCATTGTAGGACCGCCCCCATAACCCTGGCGCACCCAGGGTCTCCGCGCGAGGTCCGCGCGCGACGGCACGATCGGCTTGATCCGGCCCTCGCCGGTCATCCGCACGCATCAAATTTTTCTTTGACAAACACTCTTAAGATATATATCTTACGACATGTTTTAAGACACTCAGAGAAGGAGGCCTCATGCGCCACCATCATGCTTTCGGCTATTTCTGGCGTCACCGCCACGCTGGCCACGCCTGTTTCGACCCTTTCGCCAACGACGATTTCACCGGCATCCACGTTGCCATGCGCGCCATGCGCCACCCGATGCACGCGCTGCGCCACGCCATGGGCCGCCACCGCGGCGGCGAAGTCGCCGGCGACTTCGGCGATCATTTCGGCGAAGGCTTCGGACGCGGTTTCGGGGGTTTCGGCGGACATGGCGACGGCTTCGGACGCGGCCGCAAGTTCACATCGGAAGATTTGCAGTTGATGCTGCTCGTGCTGCTCGCCGAGCGCCCGAGCCACGGCTATGAACTCATCAAGGCGCTCGATGCGCGCTCGAACGGCTTCTACAGCCCGAGCCCCGGCATGGTCTATCCGGCACTCACCTACCTCGAAGAACTCGGCTATGTGAGCGTCACGCTCGAAGGCAACCGTAAGCGCTACGAACTATCCGAAGAAGGCCGTGCGCATCTGCAAGCCAATCGCGAACGCGCCGACCTGATCCTCGCGAAGCTCACGCATTTCGGCCGCAAGATGGAAGTCATGCGCCGTGCGCTCGCGGGCGAGGACCCCGCCGAAGGCACCGGCTGGGTGCGCGAACTGATCGAAGCGCGCCGCGCGCTCAAACGCGCGCTGCTGCGCCGCACGGACGTCTCGCCCGACGAGCAGCGGCGCATCGCGGCCATCCTCGCACGCGCGACCCGCGAGATCGAGAACGGCGAGGAGGCGGAGTCGTAAATGCAAAACCCGAGCCCCCTTGAAGTCGTCCGTGTGCGACATCCGTTGAAGTTCCGCCTGTTGCGCGTCACGCGGGTCGAGGCGCTGTCGCCCGCGCTGGTGCGCGTGACGCTCACCGGCGATCTGGGCGACTTCGCGTCGGCGTCGTTCGACGATCACCTGAAAGTGTTCTTCCCGCCCGAAGGCGCCGCGAAGCCCGTGCTGCCGGATGTCGGTCCCGACGGCATCGTGTTTCCCGAAGGCGTCGAGCGCCCCGCCGCGCGCGATTACACGCCGCGCCGCTTCGACACCGCCGCCAACGAGCTCGATCTGGAATTCGCGCTGCACGAAGCGGGCCCGGCCACGGCGTGGGCGGCGCAGGCGCGGCCCGGCCAGTACCTGG
This sequence comes from Paraburkholderia sp., assembly GCA_031286755.1. GTDB lineage: Bacteria > Pseudomonadota > Gammaproteobacteria > Burkholderiales > Burkholderiaceae > Paraburkholderia. Next base: position 2,081 of record JAITTX010000071.1, on the reverse strand, counting down.
GCGTGGGCGGGCCGCGCGGCTCGATGGTGATCCCCACCGGCTACGACTGGCATCTGCTGATCGGCGACGAGACAGCGCTGCCGGCCATTCAGCGCCGCCTGAGCGAATTGCCCGCCAGCGCGCGCGTCGCGGTGATCGTGGAAGTGGCGAACCGGGCGGCGCGCATCGCGCTGCCCACCGAAGCCGATCTCTACGCCATCTGGTGCTATCGTGAGGAATCCGAATCGGGCCAGCCGCTCGTCGACGCGGTGCGCGAGGTCTGGCTGCCGCCCGGCGAGGGCTACGTGTGGGCGGCGGGCGAAGCCTCGGCGATTCGCGCCGTGCGCGCGCACCTGTGCAACGAACGCGGGGTGGACAAGAAGCGCATTCGCGCATCGGCTTACTGGCGGCGCGGCGCGCAGGCAACGCACGAAACCATCGACGATTGAAGGGTTTTCAATACCCACAACGACAACGCGCGGCGGACCGAAAAGTCCACCGCGCGTTGTCGTTTTCTATTCAATGAGGGCTGGCGTCCGCTGCCTTCACCCCGCCCGCTTCTCCCGGCGCGCCCGCACCGCCTGCGCCAGCGACTCCAGCACCGGCTGCGTCTGCGCCCAGCTGATGCACGCATCGGTAATCGACACCCCATGCTTGAGCGACACGCCCGGCGTGAGGTCCTGGCGCCCTTCTTCCAGATGGCTCTCGATCATCACGCCCACGATGCGCGCCTCGCCGCCCGCGAGCTGCGCGCCGATATCGTGCGCCACATCGATCTGGCGCCGGTGCTGCTTGCTCGAGTTCGCGTGCGAGCAATCGATCATGACGTGCTCGCGCAGCCCGGCCTTCGCGAGCGCCGCGGTGCTCGCCGCCACCGAAGCCGCATCGTAGTTCGGCCCGCTCTTGCCGCCGCGCAGGATCACATGGCAGTCCTGGTTGCCACGCGTCTCGAAGATCGCGGCCATGCCCATTTTCGTCATGCCCATGAAGGCGTGGCTCGCGCGCGCCGCGACGATGGCGTCGGCCGCGACCTGCACGCCGCCGTCCGTGCCGTTCTTGAAACCGATCGGGCACGACAGCCCCGAAGCCAGTTGCCGATGGCTCTGGCTTTCCGTCGTGCGTGCGCCAATCGCGCCCCACGCCACGAGGTCGGCGATGTACTGGGGGCTCAGCAGGTCGAGGAATTCAGTGCCAGTGGGCAAGCCGAGCGCGTTGATGTCGAGCAGCAGTTGGCGCGCGGCGCGCAGCCCTTCGTTGATGCGGAAGCTGCCGTCGAGGCGCGGATCGTTGATATAGCCCTTCCAGCCCACCGTCGTGCGCGGCTTCTCGAAGTACACGCGCATGACCACGAGCAGGTCGTCCTTGAGCCGCTCGGCCTCTTCCTTGAGCAGCTTCGCGTATTCGATGGCCTGATCGTGGTCGTGGATCGAGCACGGCCCGACCACCACCACCACGCGGTCGTCGCGATGCGCAAGCACCTCGCCGATCTGCGCGCGGCTCGTTTCCACGAGCGCCTGCGTGGCCTGCGGCACCGGCAGTTCGTCGAGCAGCAGCGCCGGCGAAATGAGCGGACGCACCGCGCCGATGCGCACGTCGTCGATGCGGGTGGAGTCTTCGGTGGCGTCGGCGAAACCGACTTCCTGGTCGTGCTGCGGATTGTCGATGCGGCTCAAGATGCTCTCCTGTCGGTTTGGCGCGGGGTTTTTTTCGCGTTTTCTTGTGTTCGTGTCGGTCTATTAGCGTTGCCCCTGTGCGGGGCGGCACCTACTTTTCTTTGCAGCCGCAAAGAAAAGTAGGCAAAAGAAAGCGGCTTTAAACCGCCAGTGTGACGCCGTCCACCACTTGCCTTCATTCGGAGCGGTTCCGGAGCATCCGTCACCTCGCACCTTCAACCTTGGTGACAAAGGGCTCATCCATCCCGCTGCTCGCTACGCGCGCAGCGGTCGGGTATGCAGGGGAAACCCAGCGTGCTGCCAGGACAAGTGAAGACGCATGCGCCCCATCGGTTTTGGGTTATGCCCCACGGGGCGCGCAGCGCCGCCGGAAGAATGAGCCCTTTGTCACTCCGGCAATGGGCGAGTGGCGACAGACGCCCCGGAACC
>JAITTX010000064.1 GCA_031286755.1 Paraburkholderia sp. | reverse complement strand
TGGGTTCGTGTGTTCGTATCGGTGCCGATGCCGTTAGCGTTGCGCCGCACAGTCGGTCAGCGCCTGGAGCGCCTGTTCGCGGCGCAATGCGTCCGGTGAATGCAAGGCGCTCGCGGCGTCGCCCGCGCACACGCGGTATGCCTCGCGCGCTTGCGCCACCGGGTCCGCGCGCCAGTACGCCAGCGTGGCGAGCCCGAGCCCGAGCCCGAGCCCGAGCGCAGTCGCGCATGCGGCGCGCGTGCCGGCCCGATGCCGGCGAGGCGTGGCTTGCGCGCGGTTCGGGACGGGCCGCGTGATCTCCATGACATTCTCCACTGCAGGACGGGTATCAGCGTAAGGGTTTTGTGGCACCATTGTTAGTCCCACTCTAGCCACAAAACATGGAGCCACGAGATTGGACTACGCGCTGATGATGGCGGCCTACGAGCGCAAGGCGCGCGCGAGCGCTTCGCGAAAGCTCACGCAACAGGATTTGCTCTACGAGAGCCTGCGCCGCGCGATTCTCGACGGCGATATCGTGTGCGGCACGCGCCTCGCTTCGAGCCGCACGCTGGCCGAAGAGCTGGGCATCGCGCGCAATTCGGTGCTCTACGCGTATGAGCGCCTGGTGGAGGAGGGCTTCGTCACGGCCACGCGCCATGGCTCCATCGTCAACCACGTGAAGCCCGCGGCTGCGCAGCCCGCCGCGCGCGTGCCGCCGCACGAGGGCGATGCCGCGCGACCGCTTTCGCGCCGCGCGCGCGAGTTGCCGCCGCGCCGCGCGTGGGCAGGCGGCGCGACGGCGTTGCGGCCGGGCACGCCCGCGCTCGACGCCTTTCCGCTCGCGCAGTGGCGCACCGCTGTCGAGCGCGCCATGCGCGAGGTTCACGCGAGCGAACTGGGCTATGGCGATAGCGCGGGCCTGCCGGCGTTGCGCCACGCCATCGCGCAATACGTGCGCGTCTCGCGTGGCGTGCGCTGCCAGCCCGATCAGGTGTTCATCACGGACGGCACGCAAACGAGTCTCGACCTGTGCGCGCGTTTTTTCGCGGACGCTGGCGAGCGCGTGTGGATCGAAAATCCCGGCTACCTTGGCGCGCGCGTGACGATGCTGGCGGCCGGGCTCACGCTCGTGCCGGTGCCGGTGGACGCCGCGGGCATGGCCGCGCGCGAGGAGGACTGGCGCGAGGCGCCGCCGCGCCTCGTGTATCTCACGCCCTCGCATCAATATCCGCTCGGCTGCGTGCTGAGCCTGGAGCGCCGCCTCGCGCTGATCGAGCACGCGCGCGCATGCGGCGCATGGATCATCGAAGACGATTACGACAGCGAGCTGCGCCACGATGGCCCGCCGCTGCCCTCGATCCAGGGGCTCGCGGACGACACGCCCGTGATTTACCTCGGCACCTTCAGCAAGACGCTTTTTCCGGCGCTGCGCATCGGTTTCATGATCGTGCCGCGCCAGCTCGCGGCCCAGGTGGCGACAGCGCATCGCACGCTCATGCGCCAGGGCCGCGTGGCCGAGCAGGCGGCGCTGGCGGAGTTCATCGAAAGCGGCCGCTACGCGCGGCATCTGCGCCGCATGCGCAAGCTCTACGAGACGCGGCGCGACGGTCTCGTGGCCGCGATCGAAACGCATCTCGCGGGGCTCATGACCGTGTCCGCCGACGCGGGCGGCATGCACCTGAGCGTGCGTCTGGATGCGCCGCTCGAAGACGTGGCGGTGAGCGAGGCGGCGCGTGCGCGAGGGCTCGCGCTTTCGCCGCTCAGCGCGTTTTGTCTGGATGGCGTAGATGGCGCAGACGGTACCGCTGGCGCAGACAGCGTGCGCTATAACGGCTTCCTGCTCGGCTATGCGGAGGCGACGCCCGAGGCGGCGGACGCGCTCATGGCGACGCTGGCGGAGGTGTTGAGGGAGATGCTTTAGCGCATTCCATGGCGTTTTCTTTGGCGCATTCGCGCGCCATCGGTCAGAACATGTCCATCACGCGGTGATACATCATCCCGATCTCGAGCGCGGGCCTGCGCCACGCGGGCCCGCCCGGGAAGCGCGCGTGGCGCACGCGCGAGAACAGCTCGAACGCGGCGCGCTCGCCCGCGATGGCCTGTGCCACCACGCGCCCAGCAATGCCCGTGAGCGCCACACCATGCCCCGAAAAGCCCTGCACGTAGTAATAATTCGGATCGACCGCGCCAAAGTCCGGCGCGCGATTGCGCGTGACGTCCACGAAGCCGCCCCACGCGTACTCCACGCTCACGCCTGCGAGCTGCGGGAACACGCTGGTCATGCGCTGCTTCATCGCCTCGGCGAGGCGGGCGGGCGCGACGCCGGCCGAATCGGCGCGGCCGCCGAATAGCAGGCGATCATCGGCACTAAGGCGGAAATAATCGAGGAAGAAGTTGTTGTCGCAAATGGCCGCGCGGCCGGGAATCAGCGCGTCGGCGCGCGCGCATCCGAGCGGTTCGGTCGCGATGATGTACGAGGCGACGGGCGCGATGCGCGCCGCAATGGGCGCGGGCAGCACGCCCCCAGGAGCTGCGTTGCAGCACGACACCACGAAGCGGCAGCGCACCTCGCCGCGCGAGGTCTTCACGACGGGCCGCGCGCCGCGCACCACCTCGAGCGCGCGCGAGTGCGCGAAGAGCCGAGCGCCTTCCTTGCGTGCCGCCTCCGCCAGACCGAGGCAGTACTTGAGCGGATGCAGGTGGCCGGAAACCGGATCGTGGACGCCCGCCAGATAGCTGTGCGAATTCACGCGCGCGCGCGTGGCGTCGGTGTCGAGCCATTCGAGCCGGTCGTGGCCCCAGCGCGTGCGCGCGGCGTCCATCCATGCGCGCAACTCGGGCACGCGCTTCGGTTTCGTCGCGACCGTCATGAAGCCCGGCGTGAAATCGCAGTCGATGCCGTAGCGCGCGATGCGTTCGCGCACCAGCGCGACGCCCTCGAACGAGAGCGCCCATGCCGCGCGAATCCCCTGCTCGCCAAGCTGTTTTTCGAGCGCCTCGTCTTTGGCGAAGCCCACGAGCGTTTGCCCGCCGTTGCGTCCGGACGCGCCCCAGCCGGGCCGGTGCGCGTCGAGCACCACGACCGAGAGCCCGCGCGCGTGGCACTCCAGCGCCACCGAAAGCCCTGCGAAGCCCGCGCCTATCACGCACACGTCAGCGTCTATCGCGCCTTCTAGCACGGGGTCGTCGGCGGCGGGGCGCGTGGCGCTGGCTTCGTAGTAGGAGTGGCGGGCGAGCAGGTCCGCCTGGGCGTCGAGGTCGAGTGTCATCGGAGCAGGTTCTTCATGCGAAAACCGGCCGTCGCGAACACGAGGGCCGGGGTCCGCAGTGTAGCGCCACCGGGGAAGTGTTGGTGGCGTTTGCAGCGTTATGCAAGTCCCAGTTGCTGCGCGGTTGCGTCGATGGCCTGCTTCGCCTTCGACACGATCTCGTCGATCTCGCCACGCGTGATCACGAGCGGCGGCGAGAGCAGCATGCGGTCGCCGGTGGCACGCATGATGAGGTTGCCGTTGAAGCAGAAGTCGCGGCAGATCGTGCCCACGTCGCCGCCGTTCGCGAAGCGCTTGCGCGCTTTCGGATCCTCGGCGAGTTGCAGGCCCGCCACGAGCCCGGCGCCCGCGATCTCGCCAATGATCGGATGGTGGGCGAAGGTATCGCGCAGGCGCTGCTGGAAATACGGGCCCGTATCGGTCTTCACGCGCTCGACGATGCGCTCGTCGCGCAGCAGCTTGAGATTCGCGAGCGCAACGGCCGCGGCCACCGGGTGGCCCGAGTACGTGAGGCCGTGGTTGAACTCGCCGTTCTCGATCAGCGCCTTCGCGATGCGGTCGTGAATGCCCACCGCGCCCATCGGCACGTAGCCGCTCGTGAGGCCCTTGGCCATCGTGATGAGGTCCGGCTCGAAGCCCAGTTGTTGATGCGCGAACCATTCGCCGGTGCGCCCGAAGCCGCCGATCACTTCGTCGGCGCACAGCAGGACGTCGTACTTGCGGCAGATGCGCTGGATTTCCGGCCAGTAGGTGGAGGGCGGAAAGATCACGCCGCCCGCGCCCTGGAACGGCTCACCGATGAAGGCGGCCACGTTTTCCGCGCCCACTTCGAGAATCTTCGCTTCGAGTTGCTGCGCGCGCGCGAGGCCGAATTCCTCGGGCGTCATGTTGCCCTGCGCTTCGCCGAAGAAATACGGTTGATCGATATGGACGATGTTCTCGACCTTCGAGGGCATTTGCTCGTGCATGTAGCCCATGCCGCCGAGCGTGCCGCCCGCGATGGTCGAGCCGTGGTAGGCGTTCTTGCGCGAGATGACGACCTTCTTCGAAGGCTTGCCCTGCGTGAGCCAGTATTGATGCACGATGCGCAGCACCGTGTCGTTGCCTTCGGAGCCGCTGTTGCAATAGAAGAAGTGCTTGAACGGCTCGGGCGATACCTCCGCGAGCAGCGCGGAAAGCTCGATCACGGGCGGGTGCGTGGTCTTGAAGAACGTGTTGTAGTAGGGCAGTTCCTGCAATTGCCTGTAGGCGGCATCGGCCAGCTCCTTGCGCCCGTAACCCACGTTCACGCACCAGAGTCCGGCCATGCCGTCGATGATCTGGTTGCCCTCCGAGTCCCACAGGTACACGCCCTTCGCTTTCACGATCACGCGGCTGCCGGCCTGGTTGAGCGCGCCCATGTCGGAGAACGGATGGATATGGTGCGCGGCGTCCAGTGCACGATAGTCGGCGGTCGAGCGCGCGGGCTGCGCCGATTGCGCGCGCAGCGTCGTCGGCACTTCTTGCAGCGCGCTGGCGGGGGCGTCGATTCGATAGCTCATGTTTCGTCTCTCCTTTCTGTTACACGTGCAGCAGCAGGTGCTTGCGTTCCCACGAGCTGATCACGCGGAAATACGCTTCGTATTCGGTTTCCTTGAGCGCGAGATACGCGCGCACGAACTTCTCGCCGAGGATGCCCTTGAGCGGCTCGCACGCCGCCATCAGCGAAATGCCTTCTTCCAGGTTGCGCGGCAACTGATAGGGCAGCGAGTAGCCGTCGCTCACGAGCGGCTCGGTGGGCTTGAGGTGCTGCGTCATGCCCAGATAGCCGGCGGCCAGCGTGGCGGCAATCGCGAGATACGGATTGGTGTCCACGCCCGGAATGCGGTTCTCCACGCGGCGCGCGACCGGCGACGAGTACGGCACGCGAAAGCCCACGGTGCGGTTGTCGTAGCCCCACGCCACGTTGATGGGCGCGGCCATGAAGCGCGAGAGGCGGCGGTACGAGTTGATGTATGGCGCGAAGATCGGCATGAGCGCCGGCGTGTACTTCTGCAGGCCCGCGATGTACGCATGGAACATGTCGGTGGGCTTGCCGTCCGCGCCCGTGAAGAGGTTCTGGCCGCTTTCGACGGACACGAGGCTCTGGTGCACGTGCATGGCCGAGCCCGGCTCGTTCTCCATGGGCTTCGCCATGAACGTGGCGTACATGTGATGGCGCAGCGCCGCTTCGCGCACCGTGCGCTTGAAGAGGAACACGCGGTCGGCGAGATTGAGCGGGTCGCCGTGCAGGAAGTTGATCTCCATCTGCGCCGCGCCCACTTCGTGAATCAGCGTGTCGACTTCCAGTTCCTGAATATCGCAGTACTCGTAGATGTCCTCGAAGAGCGGGTCGAACTCGTTCACCGCTTCGATCGAATACGCCTGGCGGCCCGTCTCCGGCCGGCCCGTGCGTCCCACGGGCGGCGCGAGCGGAATATCCGGGTCCTTGTTCATGTCGACGAGATAGAACTCCAGCTCCGGCGCGACCACGGGTTTCCAGCCCTTCGCTTCATAGAGCTCGAGCACGCGGCGCAGCACGCGGCGCGGCGAGATCTCGACCGGCGTGCCGTCGAAGTGCACGCAGTCGTGAATCACCTGCGCGGTGGGGTCGACGGCCCATGGAATGATGCGGATGGTGGAGGGGTCGGGCACGCATACCATGTCGGGGTCGGTGACGCCCGTGAGACTGCCGTCTTCGGGATAGTCGCCGGTCACGGTCTGGATCATCACGGCTTGCGGCAGCCGCATGGCCTCGCCGAATTCGAACTTGCTGCGCGGGATGATCTTGCCGCGCGCGATGCCCGCCATGTCGGGGATGATGGCTTCGATTTCGGTGATGTGGTGCTTCTTCAGGAATTCGTCGATGTCGTGCATGTTCGTTCTCTCTGTTCTGTATGAGCCGGGGTCAAGCGTGCGGGGGCTGGCGCCCGGCGTCCGGTATTCGGGCCAGCATGTGGGCGCGGCAAGCTTCGCCGAAGGCGCGGAAGATCGCGCTGGACAGCGCGTTTTGCGCGTACTGCCATTCGGGGTGCCATTGCACGCCGAGCGCGAAGCCCGGCGCATGGGCCACGCTGATCGCCTCGATGAGGCCGTCGGGCGCCGTTGCTTCCGCAATCAGGCCCTCACCGAGCGTTTCGATGCCTTGCCCGTGCAGCGAATTCACGCGGGCTTCCCGAGTGGAGCCCGCGCTATCGGCGAGCCGTTGCAGCAATCCGCCCTCGGCGAGCGCGATGGAATGCGCCGGACCGTATTGCGTTTCGAGTGTGTCGGCGTGGTTCTCGCGATGATCGTCGAGTCCGTCGATCTCGTGCACCTGCTGGTGCAGCGTGCCGCCGAACACCACGTTCATCTCCTGAAAACCACGGCAGATGGCGAGCACGGGCACGCCCGCTGCAATGGCCGCGCGCATTAGCGGCAGCGTGGTGGCGTCGCGCGCGGGGTCGTGCAGCGTGCCCGCGGCGCTGGCCGCGCCGCCATAGCGATGCGGCTCCACGTTCGAGTAGCTGCCGGTGAAGAGCAGGCCGTCCACGGCTTCCAGTATGTCGGCCGTTGCCTGCCGCGCGCCCAGCGCCGGCAGCACCATGACGAGCGCGCCTGAACCGTCCACGGCGGCGACGAGGTACTTCTCGACCGCCACGTGCGACGCGTGCGGTCCCATCATCGTGCGATCGGCGCTCACGCCAATCAATGGCTTGGTTCGCATGACTAATGTTTCGCTTCTTCTGCCCGTGCAACGCAGGTACAAATAGCTTTGCGGCGGCGCTACGGGCGTGACATGACCTTGCAACCTTGCACGGGGCAAGGCCGCAAACCTTGAGGGCTGCGCGAGAGCGTCGCTAACGCATCGCGCTGCGTGTGGAGATCAGGTAGGCGGTTCGCTTTCTGCCGTTATGGGGCGCAACCGTGGAAAGGCGTGCGCAGCCACGCCATGCGCGCGCGGCAATGCGGCTCGCAAGCGGTGGGCGGCGATGAAAACGAACGGCGCGGGAAGGAGAGGCGCTAGGGCAGCAGCGACGCGACTTCGTCGGTATGAACGGCGATGAAGGCGCGCGCGGAGACGGCGTTATGACGCCGAACAGACCGCCGGGAAAGGATGGTGAAGACGGACAGAAGCAGGCGAGAGGCAAGCCTGCCGCTACTGCCGTCGGCGATGGCGGCGCAGTCACTGCGAAGACACCTCGCATGACTTCGATCCCATCTCACCAGAGGGCCACGGACTCTCACAATTACACTCGACTGGGTTGTTGAAAAATTGCCCGATTCATTCAGCGCGACATGATTGGTTCGCACTGCATCAATCTGAACATAGGCGTTTTTCGATGTATCCCGCATGAACGATGTGTTGCATCACCGTGCATGCTGGTGGTCATCTTTCGATCAGCCTGTCTTCCAGCATATACGAGCCATAAAAGGCGTCAATTATTTTTTCACATTTTTTATGTTGGCACTTTCCGAAAAGTGTGCTGAAAACGTCGTGGAATGCGAAATATGGCCTGCGGTTTCTGTGTTTCGATTTTACTTGCACGGGTTTATACCCACGCAAAAAAACGCAAACTGATTAGAATATTCAACACGCCCAACACGCCGCGCATGTTGCTTTTGCCGCGTTTTTCCGGTGCGCTTCCTGATCAACCGGCCTTCGAACGTGACCGAATCCGCATCCGCTTCCACTTCCGCCGAGGTCGCCACGCGCTTGCGCCACGTACGCAAGCGCTATGGGTTGTCGCAACGCGAGCTCGCCAAGCGCGCGGGTGTCACGAATGGCGCGATTTCGCTGATCGAGCAAAGTCGTGTCAGTCCCTCCGTGGGCTCGCTCAAGAAGCTGCTCGAATGCATACCCATGAGTCTCGCGGAATTCTTCAGCTTCGAGCTGAATGAGGGCGCGAGCGTGGTGTCGCGCCGCGACGAGATGCCGAACCTCGGCAACGCGTCCATCGCGTTCTATCTGGCGGGCGCGAACGTGAAGGACCGCAATATGGGCATCATGCGCGAGGTGTATCAGCCGTGCGCCGACACGGGCGCGGAAATGCTCGCGCATGCGGGGCACGAGGGCGGCGTCGTGGTGGCGGGCCAGCTCGAATTGACCGTGGACGGCACGACCTGGCTGCTCGACCCCGGCGACAGCTACTACTTCGAAAGCCGTCGGCCGCACCGGTTCCGCAATCTCAGCGCGAGCGAGGTTTGCGAAGTGGTGTCGGCCAATTCGCCGCCTGCTTTCTGACCCGCGCATAGCCGGTTCGTTTTTTGCTGCGGTTCCATGGCCAAACCTCGGGCGCACGGCGGCGGGTTGAACGAATCGGAAATCATTGAGGCATCCTCATGGAAAAGAAGACTTTCGTTTACTGGCAGGACAAGGCCGCCTCGCTCCCGATCGAAGGGCGTGCGTTCATCGACGGCGCTTCGCGCGATGCCTGGTCAGGCCGTAGCTTCGACTGTGTGAGTCCCATCGACGGACGCGTGCTCGCGAACGTGGCCGACTGCGGCGCCGCCGATGTCGATGCCGCCGTGGCCGCCGCGCGCCGCGCATTCGAACAGGGCGGATGGGCGGGCCTCAATCCGCGCGAGCGCAAGGCGGTCCTGCTGCGCTGGGCCGCGCTCATGCGCGAGCATCTGGACGAGCTCGCGCTGCTCGAAACGCTGGACGCGGGCAAGCCCATCGGCGACACCACCACCGTGGACGTGCCGGGTGCGGCCTATTGCGTCGAATGGTTTGCCGAGGCCATCGACAAGGTGGGCGGCGAAGTCGTGCCCGCCGACCGTCATCTCGTGGGACTCGTCACGCGCGAGCCCGTGGGCGTGGTGGCGGCCGTGGTGCCGTGGAATTTCCCGCTCCTGATGGCGGCGTGGAAGTTCGGCCCGGCGCTCGCGGCGGGCAATAGCGTCGTGCTCAAGCCTTCTGAGAAGTCGCCGCTCACCGCCATTCGCGTGGCGCAGCTCGCGCACGAGGCGGGTATTCCCGCGGGCGTGTTCAACGTGCTGCCGGGCGGCGGCGAGCCGGGCAAGCTGCTGGCGCTGCATCGCGACGTGGACTGCATCGCCTTCACGGGCTCGACCAGCGTGGGCAAGCAGATCATGCAGTACGCGGGCCAGTCCAACCTCAAGCGCGTATGGCTCGAACTCGGCGGCAAGTCGCCCAACATCGTGCTGCCCGACTGCCCGGACCTCGAGCGCGCGGCGCAAGCGGCGGCGAGCGCGATCTTCTACAACATGGGCGAGATGTGCACGGCGGGCTCGCGCCTGCTCGTGCACCGCGAGATCAAGGACGCGTTCCTCGCGAAGCTCATGGAGGCGGCGAAAGCATACAAGCCTGGGAATCCTCTCGATCCCGACGTCTCGATGGGCGCGCTCATCGACAAGATCCAGTTCGAGCGCGTGCTCGGCTATATTGAGGCCGGACGCAAGGACTCCGCGCTGCTACTGGGCGGCGAGCGCGTGAACGTGTCGAGCGGCGGCTTCTATGTGGAGCCCACGGTGTTCGATACGCGTCACGACGCACGTATCGCGCGCGAGGAAATTTTTGGCCCGGTGCTTTCGGTCATCACGTTCGGCACGATCGACGAAGCCGTACGCATCGCCAACGACAGCGACTACGGTCTTGCGGCGGCGGTGTGGACGGCCAACCTCACGCATGCGCACGAAATTTCGCGCCGCCTGCGCGCGGGCACCGTGTGGGTCAACTGCTACGACGAAGGCGGCGACATGAACTTCCCGTTCGGCGGTTTCAAGGAATCGGGCAACGGCCGCGACAAATCACTGCATGCGCTGGAGAAGTACACGGAGCTTAAGTCCACGCTCGTGCGGTTGCGCTAAGGCATTCACGAGGATTCGCGGGCGCACGCTCAGCGCTCGACGAGCGCGCCCAGGTTGGCGCGCACGCGCTGGAGCATCCGGCTGAACTGCTCGGCTTCCTCGGGCGTGAAGCCGGCCAGCGCCTCGGTGTGGACTTCGTCGCCCACGCGGCGCGCGCCGTTGAGCGCGCCCTCGGCCTTGGGCGTGAGGCTCACCAGCAATTCGCGGCGGTCCTCGGGGTTGGGCGTGCGCACGACCCAGCCGCCTTCCTCCATTCTCTCGAGCAGCCTGCCAGCGGAAATCGGCGCGACTTCCAGCCGCTCGGCAAGGCTCGCCTGGTTCATGTCGCCGTAGTGCGCGAGGTACGCGATCATGCGGCACTGCGCGCGCGTGAGTTCGAGCGACGCCTTCGCAAGCTCGTCGTAACGCTTGCCGTAGAGGCGGCCCACGTCGACGACCAGGAAGCCGAAGCGCTTTTCGAGGTCGGTAGTCATCGGGCGATTATACGGTGCGCGCCGCGCCGGCCGGCCTGTGAGCGGCATGCAACGGCGTCCCTGATGTTCCCGATTGCGCCGGCTCGGGCGAGCCGTATAATAAGCAGGCTTATTATTTTCCCCACGCGTTTTCCGCGCTTCGCCCGAACTCACGATGACCGCAGTCCCGCACGGTACCGCCTCGCAGCGTGAGGGTGTGCCGCTCAACCGCGGCATGATCACGTTGTCGATCATGCTCGCCACGCTGATGCAGACGCTCGACAGCACGATCGCCAATGTGGCCCTCCCGCACATGCAGGGCACGCTATCGGCGTCGCAGGACGAGATCACGTGGGTGCTCACCTCGTACATCGTGGCCGCGGCCATCGCCACGCCGCTCACCGGCTGGCTGGCCGACCGCTTCGGCGTGAAGGCGCTGCTCGGCGTGGCCATTGCGGGCTTCACTGTGGCCTCCGGGCTGTGCGGGCTTTCGGAAACATTGGGCGAGATCGTCGGCTCGCGCCTGTTGCAGGGCGTGTTCGGCGCCTCGCTCGTGCCGCTCTCGCAGTCCATCCTGCTCGACATCAATCCGCGCGAGCGCCAGGGGCAGGCCATGGCGGTCTGGGGCATGGGCGTGATGGTGGGCCCCGTGCTCGGCCCCACGCTGGGCGGCTGGCTCACCGACAGCTACAACTGGCGCTGGGTGTTCTTCATCAACGTGCCGATTGGCGCGTTCGCGTTCTTCGGCGTCTCCACCTTCATGCCCTCGCGCACGCCGCGCCGCGAGACGCGCTTCGATGTGTTCGGCTTCGCCACGCTGGCGCTCGCCATTGGCGCGCTGCAGGCCTTGCTCGACCGCGGCGAGCAGCTCGATTGGTTCGGCTCGCTCGAAATCGTCATCGAGGCCCTCGTCTCCTGCATTGCGTTTGCGTTCTTCGTCGTGCACACGGCCACCTCGGGCCCCAACACGTTCTTTCGCTATCAACTGCTCAAGGACCGCAATTTCGCCACGGGCACGCTGTTCATTTTCGTGATTGGCGCAGTGCTCTATGCCACACGCGCGCTGTTGCCGCCCATGCTGCAAAACCTGATGGGCTACCCGGTTGCCACCACGGGCCTCGTCACCGCGCCAAGCGGCGCCGGCACCATGCTGGCCATGCTGATCGCGGGGCGCCTGCTCAAGCACGTGGACGCGCGCGCCATGCTGTTGTTCGGCTTCGCGGTGTCCGCCTATGCGCTGTGGCAGATGATGCAGTACACGCTCGTGCTCTCGCCTTCCGATATCGTCTGGCCCGGCGTGGTGCAGGGCTTCGGGCTCGGCTTCGTGTTCGTGCCGCTTTCCACGCTGACGTTCTCCACGCTCACGCCGCAACTGCGCGCGGACGGCACCGCCACGTACAGCCTGATGCGCAATATCGGCAGCAGTATCGGCATTTCCATCGTGCAGACCTTCGTCACGCGCGGCACGCAGGTCGCGCATTCGGACCTCGCCGCGCACATCACGCCGTTCAACCCCGCGCTCCAGCCGATGCTCGCGGCCGGTTCGCGGTACGATCTCGCCGTGCTCAACCAGTCGATCACGCAGCAAGCGCAGATGATCGCGTATCTGAACGACTTCAAGATGATGTTCGTGGCTACGCTGCTCGTGATTCCGCTGCTCGTGCTGATCCGGCCTTCGTCGGGCGGCGGGGCAGTCGATGCGAGCCACGCGGCGATGGACTGATCCCCGGCGCCTTTGTCTCCAGCACCTTTTCGCGCGAGAGACTCGCGCGGCCCATCCACGTTCGCCCGATGCTCTCCGCTGTCTCGATCCTGCTTCCCGTCTTCGGCCTCATCTTCGCCGGCTTCGCGTGCCGCCGCTGCGGCGTGCTCGGCCCTACGGCGGCTTCGGAGCTGAACCGTTTCGTCGTGTGGCTCGCGCTGCCTGCACTGCTCTTCGATATCCTTGCGCACGCAACGTGGCACGAACTCTTTCAGCCGGCTTTCGTGGCGGCTTTCAGCCTCGCGGGGCTGATGGTGTTCGTGGCCGTGGTGGGCGCGCGGCTCATGCTCGGGCGCCCGCTCGCCGATGCCAGCATCGACGGGCTCGCCGCTTCGTATCCGAACACGGGCTATGTGGGCTTTCCGCTGTGCATGATCGCGTTCGGGCCGTCGAGCCTCACGCCCACCACCATCGCCACCATACTCGTGGTGTGCGTGCTGTTCGCGATCGCCATCGTGCTGATCGAAACGGGTCTGCAAAGCGAGCGCCGCCCGCACCATCTGCTGGTCAAGGTGATGCGCTCGCTCATGCGCAATCCGCTGCTCGTCGCGCCCGCGCTGGGCGCCATCGTGTCGGGCGCGCATCTCACGCCGCCCGCGAGCGTGGAAACCTTCCTCAAGCTGCTGGGCGGCGCCGCGAGCCCATGTGCGCTCGTGAGTCTCGGGCTCTTTCTTGCCGAGCGCCGCGAGAAAAGCGAAGCGCCGCCCGAGTCGTCGTGGTGGCTCACGCTCTCGAAGCTCGTGGTGCAGCCGGCGCTCACATGGTGGCTTGCGGCGCGCGTGTTCGTTTTGCCGGGGCAGCTCGTGGAGATCGCGGTATTGCTTGCGGCGCTGCCCACCGGCACGGGACCGTTCATGCTCGCGGAGTACTACCGTCGCGAGGCGCACGTCACGTCGCGCACGATCCTGCATTCCACGCTCGGCTCGCTCGTCACGCTCACGCTGATTCTGCTGTATCTGCATAACGGCTGATCCCGTAGCGTGAGGCGAGCGTCTCTTGCATAGCGGTCACGCGCGGGAGTGGCCTTTTTCGCATGGCTGATCAGGATGACGAAACATTGGCTATCTCATGAGAGATGGCCGGTGGAGCATTCTCGTCAATGCGGCGCGTAATGTATCTTTCGGTTCAGAAAGCTCTGCCCGTAGCGCTTTTCGCGGACGTTCAAAATATCCTTAATCGTCCTCAAACATCGCTTGACTATGGGCACGTTGTGTCACATCCGGCGCATATACTTTTCGCCGGGACGCCGCCTCCGCGTATAACGCAAACCTCTTCTTTCCGGCTCTCGTTTCTCGAATGATGTTCCACCGATCGGGCCGTCGTTGCACATGCGCCCGACGTCTTCCGTCAAGCAGTTCGTCGTCTGAAATGTTGCGAAAGCGATTTCGCAACTCCACCGAGACCGCATATGAAAGACATCCACTCCAAAGCTTTTGCCATGCCGTTCACCAACCCGGCTTTCCCGCCCGGGCCTTACAAATTCGTCAATCGTGAATTCCTGATCATCACCTACCGCACCGATATCGAACGGTTGCGCAAGGTCGTGCCCGAGCCGCTCGAGGTGGTGGAGCCGCTCGTCAGCTACGAGTTCATCCGCATGCCGGATTCCACCGGCTTCGGCGACTACACGGAAAGCGGCCAGGTCATTCCCGTGATGTACGAGGGGCAGCCCGGCAGCTACACGCACTCGATGTATCTCGACGACCACCCGCCCATTGCCGGTGGCCGCGAGTTGTGGGGGTTCCCCAAAAAGCTCGCGACGCCGCGGCTCGAACCGCATTCGGACACGCTGGTCGGAACGCTCGATTACGGCCCGGTGCGCATTGCCACCGGCACGATGGGCTACAAGCATCGCGAACTCGACGTGGCGGAGCAGGCGCGGCGGCTTGCGGGCCCCAACTACCTGCTCAAGATCGTGCCGCATGTGGACGGCTCGCCGCGCGTTTGCGAGCTCGTGCGCTATTACCTGAGGGACATCGTGCTGAAGGGCGCGTGGACCGGGCCTGCCGCGCTGCATCTGATTCCGCATGCGCTGGCGCCCGTTGCCGATCTGCCGGTGCTCGAAATCGTCGAGGCGCGGCATCTGCTCGCGGACCTCACGCTCGGTCTCGGCGAAGTCGTCCACGACTATCTCGCGCAGTAAGCGGGGCGGGTCATTCCAACTCAAGCAAGGCGGAAACAACATGAAGAAGCTCGAAGGCAAAACCGCGGTGGTTACCGGCGCGGCCAGCGGCATCGGCAGGCAGATCGCGCTTACGCTCGCGCAGGCGGGCGCGGCGGTCGCCATCGCCGACCTCAACCAGAGCGGCGCCGACGCCGTGGCCGAGGAAATCAAGGGCGCGGGCGGCAAGGCCATTGGCATCGCGATGGACGTCACCAGCGAAGAAGCCGTGAACGAGGGCATCGACCAGGTGGCTGCCTCGTTCGGCTCGATCGACATTCTGGTTTCGAACGCCGGCATCCAGATCGTGAATCCGATCGAAAGCTACGCGTTCTCCGACTGGAAGAAGATGCAGGCCATCCACGTGGACGGCGCGTTCCTCACCACCAGGGCGGCGCTCAAGTACATGTACAGGGACAACCGTGGCGGTGTGGTGATCTACATGGGCTCGGTGCACTCGCACGAGGCCTCGCCGCTCAAGTCGGCCTATGTGGCGGCCAAGCATGCGCTGCTGGGCCTCGCGCGCGTGCTCGCCAAGGAGGGCGGCAAACACAACGTGCGCTCGCACGTGGTTTGCCCGGGCTTCGTGCGTACGCCGCTGGTGGAAAAGCAGATTCCCGAGCAGGCCAAGGAGCTGGGCATTTCCGAGGAGGAAGTGGTCAAGCGCGTGATGCTGGGCGGCACCGTGGACGGCATCTTCACGACGGTCGAAGACGTGGCGCAGACGGTGCTGTTCCTTTCCACCTTCCCGAGCGCGGCCTTCACTGGCCAGTCGTTCGTGGTGAGCCACGGCTGGTTCATGCAATAGAGCGGCAAGCCACGCATAGCAGCGGCGCCACGCCTGCGCGGCGCCGCCAATGCCGGGCCGCCTACTTCACCGCGCCGAGCGCGAGCCCCTTCACCATATAGCGTTGCAGCCACGCGAACACCACGGAAACCGGCAGCGTGGCGGCGAGCGTGGCCGCCATCACGAGCTCCCATTCCACGGTGTACTTGCCGGCCACCATGTCGGTGACCTGCACGGTGAGCGTCTTGTTCTCGGGCGAGCGGATCAGCGTGTAGACCACCGCGAACTCGTTCCACGCGCTGATGAACGTGAAGATCGCCGTCACCACCACGGCGGGCACCGCGAGCGGCAGAAACACGCGCAGCACGGCGCCGCTGCGGCTGCAGCCTTCGAGCCACGCCGATTCTTCGAGGTCGCGCGGCACGGTCTGGAAATACGAGGACAGCATCCACACCGCGAAGGCAATGTTGAACGCCGCATACGAGACGATCACGCCGAGCTTCGAATCGACGAGATTGCCGTCGCCGTAGGGGATCATCGCGGCGAGCCGGAACAGGCCCACCACCAGCAGGATGGGCGAGAGCATCTGCGTGACGAGCAGAAACTGGCGGTAAAGCCCGCGCCCGCGAAACGGGAAGCGCGCGAGCGCGTAGGCGGCGGGCAGGCTCACGGCCAGCGCGAGCGCCGTGGAGAGACACGAGATCACGACGCTGTTGCGCAGCGCGACGCCGAAATTCGCGGCCTGCCACATGTCCACGTAGTTTTCCCAGCGCCAGTGCATGGGCAGCCAGCGCGCCGGATACACGAACACTTCCGAGGCCGGCTTGAACGAGGTGAAGAACATCACCGCGAACGGGAACAGCACGGCCACCACGAGCGGCGAAAGCGCGAGCCAGCACCAGAGCGAGCGTTTGAGCTTGCGGTTCATGCCAGGTCTCCTTCGGCGTTGCCGCCGCGTCTGGCCTGCACGCGCAGGTAGGCCACCGAGAAGGCGAACAGGATCACGAGCATGACGAGCGAGACCGCGGCCGCCTGGCCCGGCCTGCCGAGCCGGAAGCCCAGTTCGTAGAGATAGGTGACGAGAATGTGCGTGCTGTCGTCGGGGCCGCCTTGCGTCATCACCCAGATGATCGGGAATGAGTTGAACACGTAGATCACGTTGAGCAGGATCGCCATGTTGATGAAGGGCTTGAGCAGCGGCAGCGTGAGCTGGCGGAACTGCTGCCAGCCGCTCGCGCCGTCGATGCGCGCGGCTTCGTAGATGTCGCCGGGCACCGAGGAGAGCCCGCCCAGCAGGATCGTGGTGGTGAACGGTATCGAGACCAGGATGCCCACGGCGATTTCCACGGGGAATGCATACTGGGGCGTGGCGAGCCAGTGGATCGGCCCCGCGATCACGCCCAGCCGTTGCAGCGTGACGTTGACCATGCCGTAGTCGTCGTTGAAGGCCCAGCGCCAGACCACGGCGGTCATGGTGAGCGAGACCGACCACGGCAGCATGACGATGGTGCGGGCGATGCCGCGTCCATAGAAGTCCTGATTGAGTATGAGCGCGACCGGCACCGAAATGGCCACGGTGCCCACCACGACGCAGAAGGTCCAGATCAGCGTGTTCTGGAGCGCGCTCAGGAACACGGGGTCGGCGAACACGCTGTAGAAGTTCTGCAAGCCACTGAAGCCGCGAATCTGGCCGAAGCGCGACACGTCGTGCAGCGACTGGTAGACGATGTTGAAGATCGGGTAGCTGATGATGAACAGCGCCAGCACGAGGCTCGGCACGATCAGGAGCCAGGGCGCGCGGGGCACGGCGACGGCACGTTGTGAGCGGCTGATGTGACTCATGCGGTGACTCATGCGGCGGTTCGTGGCGCGTGCGGGTTCGGGCGTTTTGCCGCTCGCCGGACCGGCTGGCGGCGTCTGCTTCAGGGGACCCAGGGTCATGGCGTGGTGCGTCCGGTGTTGCGGTCGTTACATGGGCGAACCGGCGCGTGGCGTAGCGAATCCCATGCTACGCCACGCGCCGGTTGTTGCGGCGATAAAGCGCCTGTCCGATTGCCAGGATGCGTGCCGAACTGCGGCCGCCAGTTACTTGCCGAGCGACTTGTTGGCTTCGGCGGCCGCCTGGTTCAGCGCATCGGCGGGCTTGGCCTTGCCGAGGTAGATCGACTGCATGGCGTTGGTCACGGCCTTGGCGGTGTCTTCCCAGCCCGTCACGGTCGGCGCGAAGCGCGCGTGCGGCAGCAGCGCGACGAACGCCTTGGTGTCCGGATCCTGGAACGCCGGGTCGGTGGCCTCGGCCTTCGTTGTCGGCAGGAAGCCTTCGGTGCTCGTGAACTCCACGCGCGGCTGCTTGGTGAACAGGAAGTCGAGGAACTTCCAGGCGCTCTTCTTCACCTTCGAGTTCTTGAACATCATGATCGAGTCCGTGACCGCGTAGGTCGCGGGCGTCGTGCCCACCGGGATCGGGTCGATGCCGTATTTGATGTTGGGCGCTTCCTTCTTGAGCTGCTTGGCGAGGAACGGCGCGGAGATCATCATCGCCACGCGGCCTTGCTTGAAGAGGTTTTGCACGTCTTCGCGGCTGTAGCCGGTCACGCCCGGCTCCGTGAGCCCTTCGTCGATCATGGTCTTGTAGAGCGTGGCCGCCTTCACGCCGGCCGGCGAATTGAACGCGGCCTTGCCGTCCTTGCCCACCACCTCGCCGCCGTTGGTCCACAGCGCATAGTAGAAGTACACGTCGGTTTCGATCTCCTTGCCCTGCAGGCCGAAGCCCGCGATGCCCTTGGCCTTGAGTTTCTTCGAGGCCTCGATCACGTCGTTCCAGGTCTTCGGGCCGTTCGGATAGCCCACCGAAGCGAGCATGTCCTTGTTGTAGTAGAGCGCGCGCGCGGAAGCGGCGATCGGCAGGCCGTAGATCTTGCCGTTGATCTCGCCGGGCGCGAGGAACGGACCGATGAAGCGGCCCTTGAAGTTCGCGTCCATGTAGGGATCGAGCGGCTCGGCGATGTCGTCCTTCACGAAGTCGAGCAGCCAGCGCGTGCCGATGATCGCGAGGTCGGCGTTCGCGCCGCCGGAGATGTCGGTTTGCAGCTTCTGTTGCAGCGAGTCCCAGTTCACGTCTTCGATCTTGACCGTGGTGCCGGGATTGGCGGCCTCGAACTGCTTGGCCATTTTCTCGAAGTACGGGGCTGTGGCGTCGCTGTAGTGGGCGACGGTCACGCGGACCGTGTCGGCGTGCGCCGCCACGGCGATGCCCGCGAACGCGAACGCGACGGCGAGCTTGCCGAGCGCGAAAGATGCACGTGCCTGAAACGCCATTCTCTGTCTCCTGTGTCGATGGAAGCGGGCGCATGAACGCCGCGTCCCATCCCATGCGGGGTGGTTGCTGCCTGGTTTTTCGGTTATTGCCGCCGCCTTGGCTCCGGTCATCGTGCTGACCGTGTTGCGTTGTCTGAAAAAATCCTACAGGATGAAAAAAGCGTTGTCACCTGGGAAACGCGAGATTGTTTTCCGATCCTGAATTTGCCTAACATGCCGTAAAACATGGGGAAATATCGCGGTTCAATATATGGGACGGTTGCGTGTAAACCCGCAATCGCCTGCATGTCGAACGATATGAAACGTGTGATTGTTGGAAATTTACAAGGTCCCCGGGCACGCTTGACGGCAGGTGCTCTGGACCGCTATGCGGAGAGTCGAACATGAGCCGGGTGGTGCTGGTGACGGGCGCGTGCGGCGGCATTGGCCGTGCGCTATGCAAGCGGTTTCACGCGGCGGGCGATACCGTGCTCGCGCTCGATCGCGACGCGGCCGGCGTGCAGGCGCTGGCGGACGAATTCGGCGCCGCGCGCGTGGAAGCGCTGGCCGCCGACGTGAGCGACCCGCTCGCGGTTGAAGACGCGGTGGCGCGCGCCGTGGTCGCGCGCGGTCCGGTGGACGTGGCCGTGGCCAACGCGGGCGGCGCGCTCGGCACGACGCTCGCGCATACCGACGCCGCGAGCTGGCGGCGCGACATCGACCTGAATCTGAACGGCACCTATTACACGGTCGAAGCCGTGCGGTGCGCGATGATCGAGCGCGGACGCGGCGTGCTCGTGCTGATCGGCTCGGTGAACGGGCTGGCCGCGCTGGGCCACCCCGCCTACAGCGCCGCGAAGGCGGGGCTCGTGAGCTACACGAAGGCGCTGGCGATGGAGCTCGGGCCGCACGGCATCCGCGCGAACATCGTTTGCCCCGGCACCGTGAAAACACCGGCCTGGCAGGCGCGCGTGACGCAGCATCCGCGGATCTTCGAAGAGCTCAAGAAGTGGTACCCGCTGGGCGACGTGGCCACGCCTGAAGATATCGCCGACGCCGTGCAGTTTCTCGCCTCGCCGCAAGCGCGCGTGATCACGGGCGTGGCGCTGCCGGTGGACGCGGGCCTCATGGCGGGCAACCGCCTGATGGCCAACGAGCTCACGCTCGATCCGTTCTGAAGGGCGACGAAAAGCGCGCGAGCGGCAAAAAGCACGCAAGCCCGCGCACGGCAAGCAACGACAGCACACGAGGACAGCATGGCAGCGGTACAACTGAACGGCATCTACAAGCGCTACGGCGACACCCAGGTCGTGCACGGCGTGGACCTCGACATCGCGGACGGCGAGTTCGTCGTGCTGGTCGGGCCTTCGGGCTGCGGCAAGACCACGCTCATGCGCATGATCGCGGGTCTCGAAGACATCAGCGGCGGCGATCTCACCATCGGCGGCACGCGGGCGAACACGTTGCCGCCGCAGCAGCGCAACGTTTCGATGGTGTTCCAGAGCTACGCGCTCTACCCGCATCTCTCGGTCTACGACAACATCGCGTTCGGGCCGCGCATCCGCAAGGAACGCGAAACGGGTTTCAAGCCGCGCATCGAGGCCGCCGCGAAAATGCTGAACCTGTCGGGCTATCTCGACCGTCTGCCGCGCGCGCTCTCGGGCGGCCAGCGCCAGCGCGTGGCGATGGGGCGCGCCGTGGTGCGCGAGCCCTCGCTGTTTCTCTTCGACGAGCCGCTCTCGAATCTCGACGCCAAGCTGCGCGTGCAGATGCGCACGGAAATCAAGGCACTGCACCTGCGCCTGCGCAACACGGTGGTGTACGTCACGCACGACCAGATCGAGGCGATGACGATGGCCGACCGCATCGTGGTGATGAATGCTGGACGCATCGAGCAAATCGGCAAGCCGCTCGATCTCTACGACAAGCCGGCCAACCTGTTCGTGGCGAGCTTTCTGGGCTCGCCTTCGATGAACTTCGCCGCGGGCAGCGTGATGAGCGACGCGCGCGGCACGGCGCTCGTGCTCGAGGACGGCGTGCGCATCGCCCTTCCCGAGGGCCGCGCGCGCTCGGGCGCGCGCGTGACGCTTGGCATCCGCCCCGAGCATATCGAAACGCAGGGCGGCGAGGTGCCGTTCAATGTCGAGGTGATCGAGCCGACTGGCGCGGAAACTCACTTGTACGGGAAAATAGGCGGCACGACATGGTGCGTCACGACGCGCGCGCGGCCCGGCATCGAGCCGGGGCAGCGCATGACGCTGGGTCTGCCGCTCGCGCACCTGCATCTGTTCGACACCGAAAGCGGCAAGCGGCTCGACTGACTGAACCGAACCGCGGGCTCGGTCGCACCTTCCACGGCTCATCCACGGAACACAGCTTGCCGGTCTCCAACCTGATCCATCACATCCGCAACGTAGCGGAGTCGCTGCGGCCCGCCGAACGCAAGGTCGCCGGGATGGTGCTCGCCGACATCGACTTCGCGATGCGGGCGAGCATCACCGAACTCGCGCTGCGCGCCGAGGTGTCCGAGCCATCGGTCACGCGCTTTTGCCGCGCGGTGGGCGCGCACGGCCTGCGCGACTTCAAGATGAGGCTCGCGCAGAGCGCGGCGGGCGGCATGCCGTTCGCCGCCGCGCGCGAAGTGGCGAGCGGCGACCTCGCGCAGGCCGGCACGCTGCTCGACAGCGTGACGGAGCAGGTGGTGCAGGGACTGCGGCACGCGCGCGCCTCGCTGGACCCGGCCGTGTTCGAGGCGGCGGTGGCGGCGCTCGCCAGCGCGCGGCGCGTCTACTTCTTCGGCGTGGGTGCGGGGTCGGGGCTCGTGGCGCAAGATGCGGCGCTGCGCCTGCTGCGCCTGGATATTGCGGCCAGCGCGTTTACCGATGCGCATTTGCAGCGGCTCTATGCAGGGCTGCTCGAGCCCGGCGACGTGGCGTTCGCGATCTCGCAATCGGGCCGCAGCGTGGAGGTGAACGAGAGCATCCAGATCGCGAAGGAGCGCGGCGCCACCACCATCGCGCTCACCAATGCGGGCTCGCGGCTCGCGTGGGTGGTGGACATTCCGCTGCTGTTGCGTGTGCCGGAATCCGAGGCGCCCGAAGCGCCGCACGCCGTGACTCACGCGCCCGGCGTGTCACGCATCGCGCATCTCGCGGTGGTCGATGCGCTCGCCATCGGCGTGGCGCTCGGGCTCGAACCGAACGCGCCCGAACCGATGCGCGACGCGCGGACGCGCAGCGGTGAGGCAAGAACCGCGGGCGTGGCGGGCGACGCGACCGCCGGCAAGACGGGCGACGCGCCGCCTTCGGGCGAAGCCTGAGTGCCCCCGGGCGGCGTGCCGCGCAAGTCAGCGGCGTTTCAATTGGGCTTCAAATCGATAACCAGCGTGCGCTCGCCGCGCTGCACGGTCACCTGCCTGGTGTTCCCGCTACCCAGCAACGCGTACACCTGGTCCAGGTCCAGCTTCGCCACCGAGGTCTGGTCCACCATCGCGATTTGATCGCCGGCCTTGACGCCGCTATGGGCGAGCGCGCCGTCCGGGAGGAGCCCGATGACTTCGTAGTGCTCGCCCGAGCGCTCGAGCAAGGAGTGGCTCGGCGTGAGCGTGCTGTCCTTCGGCGTCGCGGGAAGGTCGAAGCAGAACCGGTAGTGCCGGAAATCCAGTTCGAAGCGGTCCATCTTCTCCAGCAGGCCCATGCCGAAAAGCGGATCCGCCGATCCGCCGTTCACCTTTAGCCTGGGCAAGGTCTTTTGGCCGATGGCCAGGCCGGCGAGCAGGCCCTGCGGGTTGGGGACGACACGATTGGTGATGTCGGTGGTGAAAGTGGTCTGGACGTGCGGGAACCGCTTCGCATTTTCCAGATTTTCGAACAGTTCTTGAGGCAGCTTGACGTCAGAGTCGAAACCCGTATCCATGGCGAAATAGTTGGACTCGCTTTCGAAGCTGAATTCGATGAGCGGAATACTGGTGCCCGTCGCCAGTGTCATGAAGGTGCACTGCTGCCAGTCGTGCGCGGGTGCTGCGTTTGCGTAAGCCGTGAGCCGGCCGGTGGCGTAGTCGGCGCGCCAGATCAGATCGCGCATGTGCTCGATGCCGATGACAGCGTCGAATGGCTGATCGTCTGCCGAAGCAAGACGGCCGAACTTTGCCCGGAATACCAGCGTGCCTGCCGGCAACGACCACTGCTGGATGCGCAGCGCGGGACCGAGGCCCAATGCCATTTTATGGGCTTGGCCGAACACGCCGGCGGTGAGGTTGCCATCGTCGGTCGGGCTGGCCAGGGCGCCTTGCCTGAGGAAGGCGGCTTCGGCCGCTTTGGTGAGCGGGGCGGCCGTCAGTGGCCCCTCGGGTTCGAACATGCTTAAGCTCGCGCCCGTATCGAGCAGAACCCGGTGAGTCTTGTTCTGCGCGTCTTGCGCTTCGACCACCCAGCTTCCGTTGCGCTGGAGAGGGACGGATAACACCGGCGCGTCGGCGCTGGCTTTGGCGGCAGGTTGCTGCGCATCCTGCTTGCCGGTGCAGGCCGCGAGCAACGTGCAAAGCACGGCGCCGGCAATGACAGGCTTCAGGCGTGCGAATTCGGGACGCGTGGACATAGAAAGCTCAACTCCGGGTCGTTCAGAGGTGCGTCACGATATATCGGTGGCACATCTTGAAATCGAAGAATTAAACTTTCCTTGCGAGCGCTCATACTCGCCGCTTTCGTGCAAGCGGCGGGCTCAACCGGCCCGCACGCGCCTCGTGAGCCTCACCGGCATGGTATCCGGCACCATCGTGAACGCCGACACCTCGTTGATCTTCTCCGGATCGATGGCCATCTCGATCTCGAACTCGTTCATCAGCATGGAAAGCGCAAGGCGCATTTCCACGGTGGCGAGATGGCGTCCCGGGCACACGCGCGGCCCCGCGCCGAACTGCAGATACGCGCGCACGTCGTGCGGGCCGTCGCGCGGCTCGTGCTCGCCTTTGTGCATCCAGCGCCATGGGTCATAGCGCTGTGGATCGACAAAATTCTTCGCGTCGATCATCGCAGGCCGCGCCACGAAGAACATGCGCGTGCCCTGGGGCAAGGCCACGCCGTCGAGCACCACGTCCTCGAGCGGCTCGAACGAATGCACGGCCGCCACGGGCCGCAGGCGCGTCGCCTCGATGCAGATCGCCTCGAAAACATCGAGATCCCTGAGCGTGGCGTAGTCGGGGCACACGCTCGCCTCGCCGAGCACGCGGCGCGCCGCTTCGCCCAGATGCGTTTGCAGTTGCGTATCGGCGGCGAGATAGGGCAGCGTCCACGCAATCGAATCGGCGGTGGTGTCCTCGCCCGCGAGCAGAATCGTTAGCACGTTGGCGCGGATTT
>JAITTX010000029.1 GCA_031286755.1 Paraburkholderia sp. | reverse complement strand
GCCGTAGATCGACATTGCCGTCCGCCATGTGCGAACCCGCGCTGTGCCGCAGCCAGTGCGCCGACGCGCTTTCGAGCCGCGCCGCGCGCGCCGCGTTTGCGGCGGCCTGTGCCGCTTGTGCCGCTTGTGCCGCTTGAGCCGCTTGAGCCGCTTGTGCCGTACGGGTGGCTTCGTCCACGCCATCCCTCGCCGCCTCGCGTGCGGCCGTCTCGCGCAAACGCTGCGCCGCCCCCGCGAAGATCTCCTTGACGATGCCGTGCAGCGCCGCGCGCGTGAGCGGCTTGACCGACTTGCCGAGCGGCAGCACGAGCGGCGTGGCTTCGTGCGGCGCGGGCAACGCGGGCAGGCCGCGGTCGCGGCGGTAGCGCGCGAGCTCCGCCATCATCTCGGCGCTCGCGGGCACGAGCCGCCGCTTCCCGCCCTTGCCGAGCACGTCCAGCCACCAGCGTTGCGCGCCCTGGGCGTCGCGGCGCGCGAAGAAGTCGCCCATCGTGTTTGTGCCCGCTTCGGAGATGCGCAGGCCGCCGAGATAAAGCAGCGTGAGGAGCCAGCGTGCGCGCGAATGGCGTTCGCGTTGCCGCTCACTGTCGCGCGGCAGGCTCTCGACATAGGCCTTCACGTCGTCCCAGAGTTCGCGCTCGAGATAGCGCGTGATGCGCGGCGGCGCGCGGCGCGCGCGCTGACGCGAGAGCGACAGCGGATTGCCCGCGAGATAGCCCGCGCTCACGAGCCACGAGAACAGCGCGTTGAGGATCACCATGGCCTGGCGCTGGCTGGCCGCGCAGAGCGGGCCGTAGAACGGGCGCCAGCGCGGGTCGTCGCGCGCGTGCTTGCGCCCGCCGCCCGCGACCCAGCGCGCGGCGGGCTGGGGATCGGCGAGAAACTGCTGGTAGGCGAGCAAATCCTCGTGCGTGAGCGACGAAAGCGGTTTGCCGAGCTGCACGATCGACCAGAGCAGCAGGCGCTCCGCTTCCTTGCGATAGGTCTCGAAGGTCGCCTTCGAGTCGGCGACTCGCGCGAGCCACGCGCGGATGGCGTCGAGGTCGTTCGCCGCCGCGATCTGCATGCGCGTGTTCGCGCGATTCGCGCCGTCACGGCCGTCGAGATCGGCGGGCAAGTCGAGCGCGTCGAGCGGGCGCGGAGCGAGAAGGGCGGTCTGCATGGGCGATGGGGGCGGTGGTGCGCTAATGCGGGGTTGCGGCGCTGCCGGCAAGTATTGGTGTGCCGATGCAACGACGAAGTTCAGCGGAACATCAACGGAACTTCAGCCGAACCTCAGCCGAACTTCAGCGGGACTATAGCGCGGCACCGGCGCGCTGCGAAATGCCGGCAGCGGCGATAATCGCGCAGATCCGCGCCGCAAGGCGCGCCCCTGACCCCATGAGTCCGCCCGACGCGATGAAACTGCTTGCCCCCATTCCCATCCTGCGCATGTTCTCGGTGGAGAAAGCGTACGAGTTCTACGTTGATTTTCTGGGCTTCAAGCCGGACTGGGAGCACCGCTTCGAGCCGGATTTGCCGCTTTACGTGCAGGTGCATCGCGACGCCCTGGTGCTGCATCTGAGCGAGCATCACGGCGACGGCACGCCGGGCACGGCGCTCTTTTTGCCGGTGGAGGACATCGGCGCGTTTCATCAGGAGCTGGCCGCGAAGCGCTACGGCTATGCGCGGCCCGGCATCGAGGAAGTGCCATGGGGCCGCGAGATGCAGATCGCCGATCCGTTCGGCAACATGCTGAGGTTTTGCGAGTTGAGTTAGCGCGCGTTGAGCGCCGGATAGTCGGTGTATCCCGCGGCTGCGCCGCCGAAAAACCCGGCTCGATTGGCTTCGTTCATCGGCGCGTTGGTCTTCAGGCGTTCGACGAAATCGGGGTTCGCGAGCACCATCTGGCCATAAGCTTCGAGCTCGGCGAGACCCGATTGCACGTCGGCGCCAATCTGCCCGCGTGCGCGCCCCGGCCGGTTCACCACGAGCGCGCCTTTCCAGAGCGCGCGAATTTCTGCCAGCAGCGCTTCGTCCCCCTGGTGCATGACGTGCAGGTACGCGAGGCCCAGCTTGTCGAGTTCGGCAACCAGATAACGGTAGAGCGCCGCCCCCTCGGGGCCTTCGTCGATCCCCCACAGCGTCGTGCCGGGCGAGAGCCGGATCGCCGTCCGGTCCGCGCCAATTTCGTCGGCGATCGTGGCAGCGACTTCGAGGGCGAAGCGGGCCCGATTTTCGAGGGGGCCGCCATACTCGTCGGTGCGCGCGTTGGCGCTCGGCGCGAAAAACTGCTGGATCAGATAGGCGTTTGCGCCGTGGATCTCGACGCCGTCGGCGCCGGCCTCGATCGCGCGTCGCGCCGCGTAGCGAAAGTCCTGCACGGTCTGGCGCACTTCCTCCGTGCTCAGGGCGCGCGGCGCCGGAATGTCGAGCATGCCGCGAGCCGTGAACATCTGCGTGCCTGGCGCGATGGCGGAAGGCGCGACACCGGGGCGATGGTGGGGCGTGTTGTCGGGGTGGGACATGCGTCCCGCGTGCATCAGCTGGATGAACAGGTGCGCGCCCCTGGCGTGCACGGCGTCGGTCGTTTGCTTCCAGGCCGCCACGTGCGCGTCGGTGTAAATGCCGGGCGTGGTCAGATAGCCCTGGCCGTCGTCCGACGGCTGCGTGCCCTCGGTGACGATCAGGCCGACGCCGGCGCGCTGCGCGTAGTATTCGGCGGCCAGCGCGCCCGGCGAGCCGTCGGCCTGCGCGCGGGAGCGGGTCATGGGCGCCATGACCAGACGGTTTTGCAGGGTGTAGCGGCCAACGCGGATCGAATCGAATAGCTTGCTCATGGTGGCACTCCTTCAATCAGTTACTGGTGTTCCGATGAGGCCATTCTCGACTGTTTATCCATTGGGATAAATGGGGTAATCTGGATATCATTGGTCCAATAATGGAGCAATGCGAATGGTCGATTATCTGAACGACATGGCCCTGTTCGTGGAGGTCGTCAAAGCCAGGAGCTTTCGCCACGCCGCCGAGGCGCTGGGCATGCCCAACTCGACGCTCTCGCGGCGCATCGGCGCGCTGGAGAAAACCGTCGGGCTGCGCCTGCTGCATCGCACGACGCGCAAGATCGAGGTGACCGAGGCCGGGCAGATCTACTTCGAGCGGTGCAAGCGCATCGTCGACGAAGCACGCCTCGCTCACGAGCAGCTTGGCGAGATGCTCGCCCAGCCCAGCGGTGTGCTGCGCGCATCGTTGCCGGTGGATTTCGCCGTGATGTATCTCGCGCCCTTGATTGCGGAGTTCGCCCGCCTTTACCCCGGCATCGCTTTCGATTTCGATCTCACGGCGCGGCGCGTCGATCTGGTGAGCGAACCGTTCGATGTCGCGATTCGCATGGGGGAGTCGGAGAGCTCGCAACTGATCGCGCGCCCGCTGGCATCGCTGACCCCGCACCTGTATGCATCGCCCGGCTACCTCGAGCGGTTGGGGGAGCCCCGGAAGCCCGCAGATCTGAAGCAGCACGAATGCCTGGGTATCCTGAAGGCCAGCACCTGGACATTGCACGACGGCAAGCGAACGGCCGCGGTGGCGGCAGGCAACCGGTTCGTGCTCAACAGCGTCGGCATGATCCGCCGCCTGGCATCGCTCGATATGGGCATTGCGCTATTGCCGCGCGAAGTGGTTGCCGATGAGCTGGCCAGCGGCGCACTGCGTCCCATCATGCCCGAGTGGCACGGCACGCCGACACCGGTCTACGCCATCACGGAAACCCGCTTGTTGCCGGCGAAGACCCAGCGCTTTATCGAGTTCCTTCGGGAACGATTGACAACCTGAAGCACAGCAGGAGGAAGTTCATGAACAGGCTTGACACATCCCCGACCCGCAACCGGTGGACGCGACTGTGGCGCATGGCCGTGATGACGGCGGTGTTCGGCTTTCTGTGCCAGAGCGCGTTCGCGCAGGCCGACGACAGGGCGGCGAGCCTGCGCGACAAATACCGGAGCCTCACGCAGCAGCTCGCGCACAACCCGTTTCAGCGGCCGCTATACCTCGAATCGCGGGAGTTGCCGTCGGCGCTCAGCGGCGACATCTATGGCGTGCTCAACTATTCCTTCGCGACGGTCAACGGCACGCTCAACGACCCGGCACAAGGTCCCGCCAACTGGTGCGACGTGTTGATCCTGCACCTGAACACCAAATACTGCCATGCCTCGACCGGTGCCAGCGGCGCGGTTCTCGATGTGAATATCGGCAAGAAAACCGAGGAGCCGCTTTCCTCGTCGTACCGCGTGCAATTCAACTATCGCCCGGCAGCGAGCCAGCCGGATTATTTCCGTGTGGAGCTTTCCGCCGCCAAGGGCCCGCTGAGCACGAAAGACTATCGCATCGAGCTGGAGGCGATACCCGTGGGCGATAACCGCACCTTTATCCATCTGACTTACGCCTACGGTTACGGCACGGCGGGACGGCTCGCCATGAAAACCTATCTGGCGACGATCGGAAGCGACAAGGTGGGCTTTTCCACCACCCGCGATCCGTCGACGGGCGAGAAGCAATATATCGGCGGCGTGCGCGGTCTGGTGGAGCGCAATACCATGCGCTATTACCTCGCCATCGAAGCGTATCTGGGCGCGCTTTCGAGCCCGGGCGCCGCGCGGCTCGACAAACGCCTTGGCGACTGGTTCGATGCGACCGAGCAGTATCCGCGGCAATTGCACGAGGTCGATCGCGCCGACTATATGCAGATGAAGCACGACGAGTATCAGCGGCAGCAGACCGCCCAATAGTTCGTTCAATAGCCGGGCTCGGAACCCGCTGAGCAAGCGCGTGCCCGCTCCCGGCCTTCGCCGTTTGATTCCAGGGCTCGCGCTCCTTACCCCATTCCCATGAAAAGAACACTCAAGCGTCTTATTCTGCTTTCCTTGACGGCGAGCGCGGTGGCGCTGGGCGCGGACAAGGTCACGACCGTTCCCGTCCACTTCGCGCGCGGCGCGGATTCAGCGCAACTGCACGGCACTTTTTCCGGCTACGACAGCATCAACTATGAAATTGCCGCGCAATCGGGCCAGCAAATGACGGTGAAAATCGAGGGAAGCCGCAATGCCAATTTCAACGTGTTCGCACCGGGCGACCAGCCCGGGCAATCGGCGGCTTCAGGAAGCGGATATCCGGGAAAGGCGTGGAGCGGAGTGTTGCCGCGCACTGGAACCTATACGGTGCAGGTTTATCAGATGCGCGCGTCCGCCCGCCGTGGCGAGAAAGTGCCTCATGACGTGACGTTTACGATCAGGTAGTTTCAGGCCGTTTCAGACCTTAAGGGATGCGAAGGAACGCTCGTCCTTCAATGCTGGAAGCGGCGGCTCTTTCCAGAAGGCGAGCCGCCGCGGTCATGCGCTTTCAGGATTTCATTACTTGCCGATGCCGATCAGCTCGACTTCGAACGTGAGGTCGCTGTTGGGCGGGATCGGGCCGACACCACGATCGCCATAGGCGGTGGCCGCCGGGCAGGTCAGCTTCGCCTTGCCGCCAACCTTCATCGTTTGCAAGCCTTGCGTCCAGCACGGAATCACGCGGCCGAGCGGGAAGCTTGCCGGGCCGCCATGCTTGTCGGAGCTGTCGAATTCGGTGCCGTTGGCCAGCGTGCCGCGATAGCTCACGCGCACGACGTCGTTGGCGGTCGGCTGGGCGCCGGTGCCCTGCTTGATGTGCTCGACCACCACGCCCGAAGGCAGCTTCTCGATGGTGCTGGCGGCGAACGCCGTCGATGCGATGGTGGCGGTGGCCAGTACGGCAATCAGTGATTTCATGCGATGTCCTCGATCGATGTCCTTGTTCAATGGCACGCCGATTATATCGGGTGCCCTGGGCCCGCTCACTTACGTGAGCAGACCCAGGCCAGGATCATCGCTGGGACTGCGGGCAAAGAGGCGTGCCCGATCAGAGGCCGCTGACCGTCTTGACCGTCACCCACTGGCCGTTCTTCACCTGATAGACGGTGGACGAGCCGTGCTTCAGCGAGCCGTTCGTGTTGAACTCGATGTGGCCGGTGATGCCGTCGAAGCTGATGTTTTGCAGCTTCGCGCGATAGTCGGCGGGCTTGGTCGAATTGGCCGCCTGCATCGCCTTGATGGCGGCCCACGCCGCGTCATAGCCGAACGGCGCGTACGACAGCACGTCCTCGCCGAACTTCTGCTTGAAGCGCTCGGCGAACTTCGCGCCCACCGGCGTGCTGTCGAGCGGACGCCCGTATTCCCATGCCATCGCGCCTTCGGACACGTCGCCCGCGAGCTTGATGAAGTCGACGTCCTTCACGCCGCCGCCGCCCACGTATTGCGCCTTGATGCCGAGCTGCGCCATCTGCTTCATGATGCCGGCCGCTTGCGGATTGAGCGCGCCCACGAAGATCAGATCGGGGTTCTTGCTCTTGATGGTCGTGAGCTGGGTCTTGAAGTCCGTGGCCTGATTCGTGGTGTATTCGTGGTCGATGATGTTGCCGCCGTGCGCCTTGACGGCCTTCACGAATTCATCGGCTTCGCCCTGGCCGAATGCCGTGCGGTCGTCGATGACGGCGATGCGCTTGGCCTTCGTGGTCGTGACCGCATAGGCGCCCGCGGTGCCGGCGTTTTGCGCGTCGCTCGAGATCACCATGAAGATGTTCTTGTAGCCCCGGCCGCTGATGACCGGGTTGGTGGCGGCCGGATCGATGTCGGGCAGGCCCGCTTTCTCGTAGAGATCGGAAGCGGGAATGGTCGTGCCCGAATTGAAGTGGCCGACGACCACCGACACGCCTTCGTCCACGAGTTTTTGCGCGACCTGCACGCCCACACGCGGGTCGGCCTGATCGTCTTCGGCCACGAGCTGGAACGAGACGGGCTGGCCGTTGATCTTGACGCCCTGGGCCTTGGCGTCGTCGAGGGCCATTTTGACGCCATTTTCCAGGTCCTTGCCGTAATTGGCATTGGGTCCGGTGAGCGGCGCGGCAAAGCCGATCTTCACGACGGTATCCGCATGAGAGGCGAGCGGTGCAACAGCGAGAAGTGCTCCAACTGCAACCGCGACAGGGGTGAGAGTCTTCGCAAAGCGCATGTTGTTTCCTTTGTCGGCAAGCGTGAGTTCACTGTTGTGGAGTGAGAAAGGCCGCGGTGAAGCGCTGGAAGCGACTATAGGAAGCCAATATCGCTCCGTCTTGAACATTCGCGACGCATCCTATGCGCATTTCGGCACAGCAAGCCAAATGGGAGCAATTAGGGCAAATACGCCCGCCCGCGCGCGGTTTAACAGCCCAGTCCCCTTCTGCGCGAGCTGGCAATGGGATTACTCGATATTTCATATTTCTTACATGGCGTGGCCTCAATTGGTGCAAAATGCTTGTCCTGTCCAAGAATCCGCGCCATTGATGAGCGTTCGTAATGAAATATCAATCACTTGAAGACTTTCTGGGTTCCACCGCCGAGCGCAATCCTGGTCAGCCGGAATTTCTGCAAGCAGTCACGGAGGTGATGGAAAGCCTGTGGCCGTATATCTCGCAGCATCGGAAATATGCCGAGCACGGCTTGCTCGACCGCCTGGTCGAGCCGGAGCGCACCGTCATGTTCCGGGTGTCGTGGGTCGACGATCACGGCGACGTGCAGGTCAATCGCGGTTACCGCATCCAGCACAGCTCGGCCATTGGTCCGTACAAGGGCGGCCTGCGCTTTCACCCGTCGGTCAATCTTTCCATCCTCAAGTTCCTCGCTTTCGAGCAGACCTTCAAGAACGCGCTGACGACCCTGCCCATGGGCGGCGGCAAGGGCGGCTCCGACTTCGATCCGAAGGGCAAGAGCCCCGGCGAAGTCATGCGTTTTTGCCAGGCGTTCGTGAGCGAGCTGTTCCGCCATGTCGGCGGCGACACCGATGTCCCGGCTGGTGACATCGGCGTGGGCGGCCGCGAAGTCGGCTTCATGGCCGGCATGATGAAGAAGCTGTCCAATCGCGCCGATTGCGTGTTCACGGGCAAGGGGCTGTCGTTCGGCGGCTCGCTGATTCGTCCGGAAGCCACAGGCTACGGCACGGTGTATTTCGCCGAGGAAATGCTCAAGCAGGTTGGCCGCAGCTTCGACGGCATGCGCGTGAGCGTCTCGGGCTCGGGCAACGTTGCTCAATACGCCGTCGAAAAAGCCATGGCGCTTGGCGCGAAGGTGGTCACGGTTTCGGATTCGAGCGGCACGGTCGTCGACGAAGACGGCTTCACCACCGAGAAGCTGGCCGAGTTGATGGATGTGAAGAACCATCACTACGGCCGCGTCAGCGACTACGCAGAACGGACCGGAATCGCGTTCCTGCCGGGCCAGCGCCCCTGGCATGTTCCCGTGGATGTCGCGCTGCCGTGCGCCACGCAAAACGAACTGGATGCCGACGACGCCGCAACGCTCGTGAAGAACGGCGTGATTTGCGTGGCGGAAGGCGCCAACATGCCGTCCACCATCACGGCCGCGAAGTACTTCGAAAGCAAGGGCATCCTGTACGCGCCGGGCAAGGCCAGCAACGCGGGCGGCGTTGCCACCTCGGGTCTGGAAATGAGCCAGAACGCCATGCGCATCTCGTGGCCGCGCGAGGAAGTGGATGCGCGTTTGCACGGCATCATGCGCAGCATCCACGAGGTTTGCCTGGAACATGGCCGCCGCGCCGATGGCTCGGTCAGCTATGTGAATGGCGCCAATGTGGCCGGCTTCGTGAAGGTCGCCGATGCGATGCTCGCGCAAGGCGTGATTTAAGCGGCGAGCGCGGGCGTTGGCGCCGGAAAGGCATCGGCGCCTGCCATGAACGCGCATCGAAAGAGCTGTCCCGTGAATTCAACCCGGGCAGCTCTTTTTTCATTTCGGCCTGCTCCGAACCAGCGCTGCGCACCCGGCAAAAAACCACCGCCGCTCCTTGAAGGCGTCCTTCACAGCCTGCCGGATCAGCATTTGATAACCTGTTGCGCCGAACCTGCGCACCAGCGCCGTTGCGGATGATATTCGGTCATTGGCGCGGCATCCGGATTTTTCCCTTTTCACAGAACGTCATGAAAATAAGCCGTCGATCCGTCATCAGGCTGTGCATCGTCGTACCGATCGCGCTGCCGTTGCTTGCTTACGCATGGGTGTTGATACGAGCGACCATGGAGCTGGGTGGAAGCCAGCCGAACCAGCAGATTGTGGGCCGGGCGCTCAATGACGGGCAGCGTGCCGTGGAGCAAGGCTGCACGGGCGTGGTCGCCACGGCGCATGGCGTCTGGATGGTCGGCCGCCGCGAGTATGAAAATATCCAGGCGCCGCTTCAGGGCGCGCTCAATCTGGACGCTCTGTTGCCCGCGGGTTCCACACCCGACACCGACGAAAATGAAATCTCGCAGATTTCCCGGCTGGGCGACGATGGCGCGTTTCATACGGTGGCCTATGTCAGCGGCTATGGGTGTCTGCTGCCTTCCGCGGATAAAACCAGCCTGCTCTTGCTGACCGGGGCTCAACCACCCGCGAAAAAGGCAGGTGGGCAGACCCAGACGGTTGTATTCCGGGCGGACGAGCAGGGGAAAAACTGGCAGATTCTTCAAGAGGGTTTCATGGCCGATGCGGAGTGGCTGGCATGGAGCCTGAACCCTTACTTTCACGGCAGCAACGAAGTCTGGGCTG
Source organism: Paraburkholderia sp. (assembly GCA_031286755.1). GTDB lineage: Bacteria > Pseudomonadota > Gammaproteobacteria > Burkholderiales > Burkholderiaceae > Paraburkholderia. The sequence continues at coordinate 1,095 of JAITTX010000029.1, read as the reverse complement.
CGGGGAAAGAAAAGTTCTTCTATTCGTCCGATCAGGGCGCGCACGCACAGGCTGTCGAATCCACCGGCCCGTTGTGGCAACCGCCACACGGCACGCCACCTCATGCCATAGGGGATGACCGGGACACCGTGGCATATATCGTCCAGTTCAGCGATCGGCGGGCAACCGCCTGGGTCAGCCAGAGCTATCGGGATGACGCCGACGAGATGCACACTTTCACGCGCGAAACGCAATTGACACGCCATGACGGGCATTGGAAAGCGGGCGACATCCGCACGACGCCGGGGCTCTATTTATTCAGGATGAAAGACAACGGCGCGGGCAGCGTCATTGCGGAGTTGCGCCGCAGCGGCAGCGCGGAGAATGAGCTGGCCGAACTGGCGCAAGACGGTCATTCGTGGCGCAAGCTTGGCGATCTGCCGAATCTCTTCTGGCCCATTCCGGCTTCGACCGTGATCCGGCCCAATCAGCAGACCAACTTCTACGTCAGTGACCAGACCATCCTGGTGACCGTCACGAGCCGCCACGAGACTGTTCAACCGTCGCTTGGCAGGGGCGGCAAACGGGCAGTGATCGAAGGCAAGGGCGTCTTTTTCTCGAACGATAAAGGCGCTCACTGGAAACAGCTCGCCATCCCCGGTTATCTGGGCGTATTGGGGTTCAACGCGGACAAGAAGCAAGTCTATTGGAACAAGGGCAATTGGTACGAGAGCCGCGATCCCGACATCTACTCCAGCGACTTGTCCCGGTGACGCTGGAGCCTCCGGCTGTCAACAGCCCCTAAACCGTCGCGATCAAAAACGACTCCCCCGTGGAAGGCCGCAAGCCATCGCTACGTCCTGCGAAGTATCGCGCGACGATATCGGCGGTACTCACATGCCCGGCCTTTGAAAACCCTGCTTCTTTCGCCAGCGCGAGCATGTCTTCGGGGCGAAAGAAGCTGAGAAACGGCGTGCCCGCCGCGCGCGCCCTTTCGTAGACGGCCTCGTGCTGCGCGCGTTCGGCGGGATCGACGAGATCGAGCGGCAGCGTGAAGGTCATGGCGAGCGTCGAGCCCGGGGCGAGCTGCGCGATCTGGCGCAGCGTGGCGAGGTT
>JAITTX010000556.1 GCA_031286755.1 Paraburkholderia sp. | reverse complement strand
GGCAATATCATCGCCTCGCCCGACGGGCGCTTCCGCGTGCGCGCGCTCACCGAGATCGAGCAGTTCAACGAGGCGTTCGGCACCCATTTCCCTGACGAGGAAGTCGATACTGTCGGCGGCTTCGTCACACATCACTTCGGGCACGTGCCGCACCGCGGCGAAAAGGTGCGCATCGACGACCTGATCTTCGAGGTGCTGCGCGCCGACGCGCGCCAGGTGCACATGCTGCTCGTGCGCCGCGACCCGCTCGCGGGCCAGCGCGAGGCCGCGCTGCAGCCGCCGGGCACTTGACGCCCGCGCCACTGCGCTTCGAACGACGCCGGCCTGCGGGCCGGCGTTTTGCTTCGTGGCGTTGGCGGCGCATGATCGGTCCCCCAAACACCGGCCCCGACGCCACACAATGCGTACGCGCGAAAATGCTATCGTTGCGCTCGCTGCGCGCCCAACGCATGCAGCGAGCTTTTTTGCAACCCGCGCCCCCGAGCGCCCCTGCAGCCTGACTGCAGCGCCCAGGTACACCCATGGCTGAACCGATCGATTCCCGCACGCGCGACGGCGCGCGCCCCGCAGACACCCCAAAAGCCGTGGACAGCGCCGCCACGCGCCGCGCCCTGCCCGCCTGGCACTACGTGGCCGCCGCCGCGCTGGGCGCGCTCAACACGCTCTCGTTCGCGCCCACGCCGCACGGCGGCTGGCTCGAAATCGCGATCTTCGCGGGCTTTTACTTCTGGCTCACGCGCACCACGGGCTGGAAAAGCGCGCTCTTCACCGGCTGGGCGTTCGGCTTCGGCAACTTCGTGAGCGGCGTCTGGTGGCTCTATGTGAGCATGCACTTCTACGGCGGCATGCCCGCCGTGCTCGCGGGCGCCGCGCTCGTGCTCTTCTCGCTCTACCTCGGCCTCTATCCGGCGCTCGCCGCGCTCGTCTGGTCGTTCTGCGCGGGGCACGCGAGTAACGGCCGCAACGGCACGCTGCCCTTCTCGCCGACCTGGCACGGCGCCTTCGCCTTCGCGAGCGCATGGGCGCTCGGCGAATGGGCGCGCGGCTACGTTTTCACCGGCTTTCCATGGCTGTCCAGCGGCTACGCCCAGGTGGACGGGCCGCTCGCCGGCTTTGCGCCCATCGTGGGCGTTTATGGCGTGGGCTGGGTGCTGGCGCTGGTCGCGGCGCTGATCGTGCAAACGCTCGTGCATGTGCGTGCCGCGCGCCGGGACGCCGCCGCGTCCTCCGGCAGCGGTGCGCCGCGCGGTGCCGCCACGCCCGCCGTGGCCGCGATTGCCGCCGTCGCCGTGATTGCCGCTGGCTTGCTGCTGCCGCACGTCAGCTGGACACACCCCGAGAACGCGCCGCTGAACGTGCGTCTCCTGCAAGGCAATGTGAAGCAGGAGATGAAGTTCTCTGAAACTGGCCTCGTGGACTCGCTCGCCGAATTCCAGAAGCTCATCACCGAAAGCCCGCCGATCTCGTAGTCACACCCGAGACCGCGATTCCCGAGCTTGTGCAGGAAATCCCCGAGAAGTTCGGCCGCGATATCCGCGCGTTCGCCGACGGCACCGGCACCGCGATCCTGTTCGGCGCCGTGGGCGGCACGATCACGCCAGACCGGCGCGTGGTCGACTACACCAACAGCACTTTCGGCATCACGCCGGGCAAAAACGGCCTGTACCGCTACGACAAGCATCACCTCGTGCCCTTCGGCGAATTCGTGCCGTGGGGCTTCCGCTGGTTCGTGAATCTCATGAACATCCCGCTCGGCGACTTCGCGCGCGGCGCGCCCGTGCAGCCGCCGTTCTTCGTGCACAACCAGCCGGTGGCCGTCGATATCTGCTACGAGGACATCTTCGGCGAGGAAATCGCGCGCACCGTGCGCGAGAACCCGGTCTCGCCAGGCATCCTCATCAACTCGACGAACCTCGCCTGGTTCGGCGACACCATCGCGCTCGACCAGCACTTGCAGATCGCGCGCATGCGCGCGCTCGAAACCGGCCGGCCGATGCTGCGCGCGACCAACACGGGCGCGACCGCCGCCATCGACGCCCACGGCAAGGTGATCGCGCGCCTGCCCGCCTTCACCGTGGGCTCGCTCGATGTGCGCGTGGAAGGCACACAAGGCTTCACACCCTACGTGACGAGCGGCAACAACACGGTGATCGCCATATCGCTGCTGTTACTGGCGTTCGGCTTCGCATTCGGGCCGGCCCGGCTAAGGCGCAAGAAGGCCTGAAGCCCCGAAATCCCCCCGGAACCCCGCCGCGGTCTCAACGCCGCGCCAATCCGGTAAAATTCAAGGTTTTAGCACCGGGCCGCCCCTCCTGAACGGGGGCCGGGACCGCAGCACGCAAGGGACGCCGCCACGCGCGGAATGCCGCACCCGGCCGCCCTTGCCGCCGCAGCCCACGCCTTTCGCCCAAAAAGACACTGCAGGCACACATGCTCACGTTTCAGCAAATCATCCTGACGCTCCAGTCTTACTGGGACAAGCAGGGCTGCGCGCTGCTCCAGCCGATCGACATGGAAGTCGGCGCCGGCACCTCGCACGTCCACACCTTCCTGCGCGCGATCGGCCCCGAGCCGTGGCGCGCGGCCTACGTGCAGCCGTCGCGCCGCCCGAAGGACGGCCGCTACGGCGAGAACCCGAACCGTCTGCAGCACTACTACCAGTACCAGGTGGTGCTCAAGCCCGCGCCGGAAAACATCCTCGACCTGTACCTGGGCTCGCTCGAAGCGCTCGGCTTCGACCTGAAGCAGAACGACGTGCGCTTCGTCGAGGACGACTGGGAGAACCCCACGCTCGGCGCCTGGGGGCTCGGCTGGGAAGTCTGGCTCAACGGCATGGAAGTCACGCAGTTCACGTACTTCCAGCAAGTGGGCGGCATCGACTGCAAGCCGGTGCTCGGCGAAATCACCTACGGTCTCGAACGCCTCGCGATGTACCTGCAGAAGGTCGAGAACGTCTACGACCTCATCTGGACCGAGTGGGAAGAGGAAGGCCCGAACGGCCCCGAGCTGCGCCGCCTCACCTATGGCGACGTCTACCACCAGAACGAAGTCGAGCAATCGACGTACAACTTCGAGCACGCGAACGTCGACCTGCTGTTCACGTTCTTCAACGCGTACGAGAGCGAAGCGAAGCGCATGATCGAGCTGCAGCTCGCGCTGCCCGCCTACGAGCTCGTGCTCAAGGCCGGCCACACGTTCAACCTGCTCGACGCGCGCGGCGCGATCTCGGTGACGGAACGTGCAGCGTACATCGGCCGTATTCGCGCGCTTTCGCGCAGCGTCGCGCAGTCGTACTACGAATCGCGCGAGAAGCTCGGCTTCCCGATGCTCGGCAATCCGGTGCACGGCGTGCCGGGCCTGACCACCGACGAACAGGACGCCGCGATGCCCGCCTGGGTGCCGCCGCTGAAGGTCGAACGCAAGTTCGACGAGGAATGACTGGATCTCCACAACAATGACGCAAGCTCATCACGCCACCCTCCTCGTCGAACTGCTGACCGAGGAACTGCCGCCGAAGGCCCTCGCGCGCCTCGGCGACGCGTTCGCCGAAGGCATCGCGCAGCGCCTCGACGCGCGCGACCTGATCGAAGGCGACCTCTCGTTCGAACGCTACGCCACGCCGCGCCGCCTCGCCGTGACCATCAAGAACGTGCGCAGCGTCGCGCCCGAAAAGCAGGTGCGCGAAAAAGTGCTGCCCGTTTCGGTCGCGCTCGACGCCAACGGCCAGCCCACCGCGCCGCTCGCGAAGAAGCTCGCCGCACTCGGCTTCCCCGATGTCCCGGTTAGCGACCTCGAACGCGCGAGCGACGGCAAGAACGAAGCGTTCTTCCTGCGCTACTCGGCACCGGGCGCCACGCTCGCCGACGGTCTGCAAGCCGTGCTCGACGAAGCGCTCGGCAAGCTGCCGATCCCGAAGGTCATGACCTACCAGCGCCCGGACGGCAGCAACGTGCAGTTCGTGCGCCCGGTGCATCGCCTCACGGTCCTGCACGACGAGCAGATCGTGCCCGTCACGGCATTCGGCATCGACGCCGGCGACACCACGCGCGGCCACCGCTTCCTCTCGCACGGCAACGTCGCCATCACGCGCGCCGACGACTACGCGCACACGCTGCAACACAAGGGCCACGTGATCGCGAGCTACGCGGACCGCCGCGAAGCCATCCGCGAACAGCTCATCGAACAGGCCGGCGACGACCAGGTCGTCATGCCCGAAGCCCTGCTCGACGAAGTGAACTCGCTCGTCGAATGGCCGGTCGTGTACGCGTGCAAGTTCGAGGACGAATTCCTGCAAGTGCCGCAGGAATGCCTGATTCTCACGATGCAGACGAACCAGAAGTACTTCGCGCTCACCGACGCCGCAGGCCGCCTGCGCTCGCGCTTCCTGATCGTCTCGAACATCGAGACCGAGACGCCGGGCGAGATCGTGGAAGGCAACGAGCGCGTCGTGCGCCCGCGCCTCGCGGACGCCAAGTTCTTCTTCGAGCAGGACAAGAAGAAGTCGCTGGCCGAGCGCGTGCCGCTGCTCGCGAACGTGGTCTATCACAACAAGCTCGGCTCGACGCTGCAGCGCGTGGAGCGCCTCGAAGCGCTCGCGGGCGTCATCGCCATGATGTGCGGCGCGAACATCGCGCTCGCCGAACGCGGCGCACGCCTCGCCAAGGCCGACCTGCTGACCGACATGGTGGGCGAGTTCCCCGAACTGCAAGGCACGATGGGCACCTATTACGCGCGCCACGACGGCGAGCCCGAAGAAGTGGCCATCGCGTGCACCGAGCACTACCAGCCGCGCTTCTCCGGCGACGCGCTGCCGGCCACGGCCACGGGCACCATCGTCGCGCTCGCGGACAAGCTCGAAACGCTCGTGGGCATCTGGGGCATCGGCCTCGCGCCCACCGGCGAGAAAGACCCGTTCGCGCTGCGCCGCCACGCGCTGGGCGTGCTGCGCATTCTCGTCGAGAAGCAACTGCCGCTCGACCTCGTCGAACTGCTGCGCACGACCTACTCGCAATTCGCGGGCATCGAAGCCGTGACGGAATCGACGCAAGCGATCTACGAATTCTGCATGGATCGCCTGCGCGGCATGCTGCGCGAACGCGGCTACGCGGCACAGGAGATCGACGCGGTGCTCGCGATGAACCCCACGCGCCTCGACGACATCGTCGCGCGCCTGGACGCCGTGCGCGAATTCGCGGCGCTCGAGGAAGCAGCTTCGCTCGCGGCGGCCAACAAGCGCATCTCGAACATCCTCAAGAAGTCCGAGGGCGCCGGGGACGCCGGCGTGCAAAGCACGCTCTTCGTGGAAAACGCGGAAAAGGCGCTCTTCGCGCAGCTCGAGCAGGTCGCGCCGCGCGTGCAGACGCAACTGGCTGCGCGCGAGTACACCGGCGCGCTCACGGCGCTCGCGGCGCTGCGCGAAACCGTCGACACGTTCTTCAACGACGTCATGGTGAACGCGGAAGACCCGGCGCTGCGCGCGAACCGCCTCGCGCTGCTCAAGGCGTTGCATCGCCAGATGAACAGCGTGGCCGACATCTCGCGTCTCGCCGCGTGATGGCCGTCGCGACACTCAACTGAACGACGCCATGCCGACCAGCCCCAGCCGCAAACTCGTGATCCTCGACCGCGACGGCGTGATCAACGTCGACTCCGACGCGTTCATCAAGTCCGCCGACGAATGGATCGCGCTGCCGGGCAGCCTCGAAGCGATCGCGCGCCTGAACCAGGCGGGCTATCGCGTCGCCGTCGCGACGAACCAGTCCGGCATCGGCCGGGGCCTGTTCGACACGACGGCGCTCAACGAGATGCATGTGAAGATGCAACGCCAGGCCGCCGCCGTGGGCGGGCGCATCGACGCCGTGTTCTTCTGCCCGCATACCGCGCAGGACCATTGCGACTGCCGCAAGCCCAAGCCCGGCATGCTCAAGATGATCGCCGAGCGCTTCGAGATCGATCCCGCGGAAACGCCCGTGGTGGGCGATTCGCTGCGCGATCTGCAAGCGGGCGCGGTGCTTGGCTTTCCCACCCACCTCGTGCGCACGGGCAAAGGCGAGAAGACGCTCGCGGCGGGCGGCCTGCCCGAAGGCACGAAAGTGCACGACGACCTGCGCGCGTTCGTGCTCGACTTCCTCGCGAACGAGCCGGCCTGACGTCGCCCTGCTGCCCTGCCACACCGAACGGTCCAACCGATGCGCTTCATCCGCTCCCTGCTGTTGTTCATCTACCTGATCGTCTACACGATCCCTTACGCAACGGCCTGCTTCATCGCATTCCCGTTCATGAACGCCGAACGGCGCTACTGGATGGCCGTGGGCTGGTGCCGCTCGACGGTATACGTCGCGCGCTGGCTCAACGGCATCCGCTACCGCATCGAGGGCATGGAGAACCTGCCCGACGGGCCTGCCGTGCTGCTCTCGAAGCACCAGTCGGCCTGGGAAACGGTGGCGTTACCCGCACTGATGCCGCGTCCGCTGTGCTTCGTGTTCAAGCGCGAATTGCTCTACGTGCCGTTCTTCGGCTGGGCGCTGGGCATGCTGAAGATGGTTCACATCGACCGCAAGGAAGGCAAGTACGCGTTCGCCTCCGTGACGCGCCAGGGCAAGGCGCGCATGGCCGAAGGCGCGTGGGTCATCATGTTCCCCGAAGGCACGCGCACGCCGGTCGGCAAACAGGGCAAGTACAAGACCGGCGGCGCGCGCTTTGCGATCTCCACCGGCGCCCCCGTCGTGCCGATCGCGCACAACGCGGGGCGTGTCTGGCCCCGCAACTCGTTCATCAAATATGCGGGTATAGTCACAGTGTCGATCGGCAAGCCGATCGAGACAACCGGGCTCACGCCCGACGAAGTGAACACACGCGTGGAAAACTGGATCGAAGCCGAAATGCGACGCATCGATCCTGGCGCGTATCGCGAAACGGATGGCGCATCGGCAAACGCCGCGCGAATCTGAACGCTCCAGCGCCAAGCCGGCCGCGCGCCACGCACGCAATCCCGCACAAGCCTGACGATGCAGAAGTCACCTACGCCGCGTCCTTCAGCGGCGCTCGATAACGGGCAACTCGATTTGCCGCTCTTTGCCGAGCCGGCGCCAGTGGCTGCCCCCTCTCCAGCATCGCCCATTTCCGCCCCGCCTTCCACGCAATCACCGCTCAAGCCGTTCAACGGGCCGAAAGGGCCGCTTGCGCCGGACGGCACGCGGCTGCGCACGCTCGAAATGGGTGCGCGCACGTTGCACTATCGGCTCAAGCGGTCGTCACGCAAGTCGATTGGATTTGCCATCGACGGCACCGGGCTCACGATCACCGCGCCCCGGTGGGTGACCATCACCGATATCGAAACGGCTATTGCCGAAAAGCAGCGCTGGATCTTCGCGAAGTTGTTCGAGTGGCAAACGCGTGCCGAGCAGCGTGCGCTGCCGCGCGTGGAATGGGGCGATGGCGCCGAGTTGCCTTATCTCGGCAAGCCATTGCGCGTTCGGCTTGGGGCTTCGGTGCTGGCGTTCGACGAAGCAGCGCGCGTGCTGGCATTGCCACTGCCGCCCCACGCAGACGCGCAGCAGATCAAGGACCGTGTGACCGGCTGGCTGCAAAGCGAGGCCACGCGTATTTTTGGCGAGCGGCTTGCGGTTTATGCCACCAGGCTTGGGGTTACGTTTCGGTCCTACGCGCTTTCCTCGGCGATGACGCGCTGGGGGAGTTGCTCGAGCGAAGGGCGGATTCGTTTGAACTGGCGGTTGATTCACTTTCCGCTTTCGGTCGTCGATTATGTTGTCGCGCACGAGCTCGCGCACCTCCGGGAGATGAATCATAGTCCGCGGTTCTGGCAAACCGTGGAATCGATCTTTCCTGAATTCCGCGAGGCCCGGAAGCAGCTTAAGCAGCATCCGCCGGAGATGTGACTCCGGTGGAAATCCTATGATCGCGACTCCCGACTACCCGGTACGCTCGGTCGGCCGCCTGACACCGCTGAAATCGCGCCGCTTTTTCGTCTGCAGCGCTGCCGCATGAACACGCCGATCAAGCGCATAAAGCATGGAGCCGCGCGTTGTCTCGCCTTCATG
>JAITTX010000537.1 GCA_031286755.1 Paraburkholderia sp. | reverse complement strand
GCCCGCTTCGTAGAGCACGTCGGCGAGCGCGAGCGCGGTGAGCGGCGTGAGCTCGGTGGGCTTGAGCACGACGCGGTTGTTGGTGGCGATGGCCGGCGCGAGCTTGTGGCTCACCATGTTCAGCGGGTGGTTGAACGGCGTGATGGCCGAGATCACGCCGAGCAGCGGCAGGCGTGTCGTGAAGATCTTGCGGTTCTTGCCGTTCGGGCTGATGTCGCACGAATAGACCTCGCCGTCGTCCTTGATCGTGAGTTGCGCGGCGAACGACCAGACGTCGTAGGCGCGGCTCGCCTCGTAGAGCGAGTCTTTCCAGCAGAGCCCCGACTCCGCGGTGATGAGGCGCGCGAAGTCTTCCTTGCGGTCGCGCAGCGCCTCGGCCGTGGTTTGCAGGATGCGCTGGCGCTCGAAGCGCGTGAGCGACGGCTTGCAGGCATGGGCCTTGGCAAAGGCCTCCTGCACATGCTCGGGGCGGCCCGCGGGCACGGTGCCCACCACCTCGTTGTTGTAGGGGTTCAGGACTTCGATCACTTCGTCGGTCGCGACCTGCCGGCCGGCGATGCGCATGGACTCCTGCTTGAATGCGGGTTTGGTCATGACGTTCATCGCTTACCTCGTTGCGGGTTCCGGTGAATGTTCCGGGGGCTGTGCTTTGGCCTGCGCGTGCCGCACGCCAAAACGAGGCGGCGGGCGGCGGCGTGCAGGGCGTGTTCGGTTCGTGCTGTGTGTTTCTTCCGTGCGTTGCGTGCGTTGAATCAGGCGATGGCGGTTTGCACCACGCAGTTCAGCGCGACGTCGAAGATGTCGAAGTTGCGCAGCGCGCGGTCCTGCGGCCAGTCGGTCTTGCGGTTCACGAGCAGCGGCACGTCCTGCTCCGAGAGCCCGCCGTGCGAGCGCAGCGGCTCGGTGAGGCCCGAGAAGTCGTGGCGCGCGGCGCTCGTGCCGAACACCTTGCTGCGCGTGCCCACCACGACGATGTCGCCCACACGGTCGGGCGGCAGCTCGAAGCGCTCGCAGGCCGCCGCGCTGTCGAGCGCGAGCGACACGCCCTCAGTGTTGCGCAGGCGTTCGAGGAGCGCCGCCGCATCCGCGCCTTCGGGCAGATAGACGGTGGCGAACGAGCCCAGCGCGCCGTGGTGCGCAACGTACGGGTCGGTGATCGGCAAGATCACGCGCGCCTGGCCCTTGCCGGTCCACTCGTCGAACAGGTCCTGGAGATAGAGCACGTCGGGCTCGCCGTTCGCACGGTGCTTGTCGTTCATGCCGTGGTCGGCGGTGATCGCGAGCACGCAGCCGGCCGCGTCGAGCTGGCCCACGTAGTGGTCGAACATCGCGTAGAACTCGTTGGCCTTCGGCGAGCCGGGCGCGGCCTTGTGCTGCACGTAGTCCGTGGTCGAGAGATACATCAGGTCGGGGCGGAAGGTGTCGAGCAGCTTCACGCCCGCCGCGAACACGAATTCGGAGAGATCGGCCGAGTAGACGTCGGGCAGCGGCTTGCCCACGAAGGCCAGCACGTCGCCGATGCCATTGCCCGCGCGCGTGGCCTGGTCGGCTTTTTCGGCGGAGAACGCAATCGCGCGGCCGCTCGAAAAATCGAGCCCCTTGCCCAGCAGCGTGCGCAGCTTGTCCTTGGCGGTCACGACCGCGACTTTCGCACCGGCGTTGAAGAAGGTCTCGAAGATGGTGGGCGCGCGCAGGAAGCGGGCGTCGTTCATCATGACTTCTTCGCCGCTCGTGCGGTCGTAGAAGTAGTTGCCCGCGATGCCGTGCACTTTCGGCGGGCGGCCCGTGAGGATGGAGAGATTGTTCGGGTTCGTGAAGCTCGGAATCACGCACTGGGCGATGCGGCTCGTGCCCGTGCGCAGCAGCTTCGCGAGATTCGGGGCGCGCCCGGCCTTGATGGCCTCCTCGATATAGGCAGGCTCCGAGCCGTCGAGGCAGATCACCACGACGGGCGCCGTGGGGAAGCGGTATTCGCGGCCGTTCACGGCCAGTGCGTTGTCGTTCAGTGTGCTCATTGCATCTTCCTTCAAGCGGTTTTCGCGACCGGAGCGGTCACACCTACGCCGGCCGCACCCATTTCGTCGAGCACCTCGCTGATCGCAGCGAGCGCGGCGCGCATCTCCTTCTCGCCGATGCGGCCGATGCAGCCGATGCGGAACGAGTCGGCCACCGTGAGCTTGCCCGGGTAGATCACGTAGCCGCGCGCCTTGAGGCTTTCGTAGAACTGCGCGAACACGAAGCGCGGGTCCTCGGGCATGTGGAACGTGACAATGATGGGCGCCTGCAAGGCGTCGGGCAGCAGCGGCTTGAAGCCGAGCGCGCGCATGCCTTCGAGCAGGATCTTGCAGTTGTTGCGGTAGCGCGCGCCGCGTCCGGCCACGCCGCCTTCGGCATCGAATTCTTCGAGCGCCTGGTGGAACGCCACGATCACGTGGGTGGGCGGCGTGAAGCGGTACTGGCTCGTCTTCTCCATGTTGGTCCACTGTTCGTGCAGGTCGAGCACGAGCGTGGTGGCATTGCCCTGGGTGCGCTCGAGCGCCGCGCGCCGGCAGATCACGAAGCCGAGACCCGGCACGCCCTCGATGCACTTGTTGGACGACGCGGCCACCGCATCGATATGCATGGTCTGCACGTCGAGCGGCAGGGCGCCGAACGCGCTCATCGAATCGACGAGATAGCCCTTGCCGTACTTGTGCGCGAGCGCGCCGATCTTCGCGATGGGGTTCAGGATGCCCGAGGTGGTCTCGCAGTGAATCGTGAACACGTGCGTGATCGACGGATTGCTCGCGAGCAGCGCCTCGACCTGCGCGAGGTCGGGCGGCGTGTCCTCGGGCGTTTCGTGAACCACGGTCTTGCGCCCGGCAATCTCCAGGATGCGCTTCGCGCGCTTGCCGTAGGCGCCGTTGATCAGCACCAGCACCTCGCCGTTCGCGGGCACGAAGGTGGTGAGCATGGCTTCCACGGCGAACGTGCCCGAGCCTTGCATCGGCACGGTCACCCAGTCGCCGGCGCCGTTGGCGATGCCGGCGAGGCGCGTGAGCACCGAGCGGTTGATTTCGATGAAGTTCGCGTCGCGCGAGCCCCAGTCGTGAACCATCGCGGCCTTGACGGTGCGCGAGGTGGTGAGGGGGCCGGGAGTAAGCAGAAGCGGGTCGCCCGTTTCCGAGGCGGCGGGGGGGCAAGACGTGGAAGAAGCCGTCATGAGGTGTCTCCGTGAGGTTCGGTTCTGACACTACGTCACTGCATTGTTAGACCGACTTTATTCCTTGCAACAAAAACAGTCAATACGCCATAAATTGCCACATACCCAGGAGATATACGGATACGCCGGGGGCTTGCGCTTCGAGCATCGGGGGACAGTGGGGGCAGTGGCGACGCGCCTGAGCGGCGCGGGCGGCAACGCGAGGCTGGGGGGAGTCGATCAGGCGGGAACGCGGCGGGCGGCGCGGGCCGCCCCGAGGGGAGGAAGGGGCAAAAAAGGCGTGTCAGCTTTGGCCGCTGGCGACGGTCACGCTCCACTGGTTCTGCGCGAACACGCGGGCAAGGTGGGCGGGCGGCGGCGCATCCACGATCAGCCCGGCGATGTGCGGCACGGTCGCGATCCGCACCGGCGTGCCCTGCTCGAATTTGCTGTGGTCCGCGAGCACGTACACCTCCTTGCCGGCCTTCATCATGAGGTGGCGCTGCTCGGCCGCGAGCCGCGAATAGTCGGTGAATTCGCCTTCGGGAGAGATGCCGCCCACGCCGAGAAACACCAGATCGCAGCGGAAATGCGCGAGCGCCGCCATCGTCTCCACGCCGAACGCCGCTTCGTCGTTGGGCTCGATGTCGCCGCCGAGCATGATGACCTTCACGCCCGGCGAGCGGCACAGCAACAGCGCGATCGGCAGGCTGTTGGTGATCACCGTGAGGTCGCTATGGTTCGCGAGCGAGGCCGCGAGACCGAGCGTGGTCGAGCCCGAGTCGATCAGCACGACCATGCCGTCGCTCACGAGGCGCGCGGCCGCCGCGCCGATGGCCGCCTTGCCCATGGCGTTGGCCGCCTCGCGCGTGGCGAGCGAGGGCTCGTCTTGCGCGCGCTTCGCCGCGCCGCCGTGCACGAGATTCAGGCGACCCTGCTCGGCCAGCGCTTTCAGGTCGCGGCGGATGGTTTCGCGCGAGACCCCGAGCGTGGCCGACATGTCCGCGACGCTCACCGAGCCGCTCGCGTCGAGGCTTTGCAGGATGTAGTCGATGCGGCCGACGGCGAGACGCCGGTTCAGCAGCGCGGCCGGTGCGACAGACGACGGGGACGAAGCGGGCGGGACGGAGTGGTGATCGGCCATGGTGTGGTTTCCCCGGGGAAACAGGTCTCGGACGAAACATGTTAAGTCACAAAATACCACAAAATGCCTCGTACTTCGATTCGGCGCAGCGCGCCGTACGGCGCATGAAACAGCAGGGCGCGGCTAAACCGGCGAGAAACCCGCGCCAGGCGGTGCAAATGGGCCGTTCCAGCCGGACGGGCGCATGATCCGGGTTTGCGACTTTAATGTTGTTTTTTGTTGTTTTATGTTGCATTCTTTGGCCTGCCAGCTTTCCCCGCCACGCCACCTCCTTTTGCATCGAGGCCCATCTCCATGTCCACGCCTGTCCCCACGCATGCCCGCGTTGTCATCGTCGGCGGCGGTATCGTCGGCTGTTCCGTTGCATACCACCTCACGAAGCTCGGCTGGCGCGACGTCGTCCTGCTCGAGCAGGGCACGCTCTCGTGCGGCACCACGTGGCATGCGGCGGGCCTCGTCGGCCAGTTGCGCTCCCAGCAAAGCATGACGAAGCTGATCCGCTATTCCACGGCGCTCTATGCGGAACTGGAGGCCGAGACGGGGCTGGCCACGGGCTGGAAGCAGTGCGGATCGCTCTCGGTGGCGCGCACCCCGGAGCGCATGACGCAACTCAAGCGCACGGCGGCCTCCGCGCGCGCCTACGGCGTGGTGTGCGATGTGATCGGCCCGCGCGAGGCCGGCGAGCTATGGCCCGTGATGCGCACCGACGACCTGCTGGGCGCGGTCTGGCTGCCCGGCGACGGCAAGGCGAACCCCACCGACCTCACGCAGTCGCTCGCGCGCGGCGCCCGGCAGCGCGGCGCGCGCATTGTCGAGAACACGCGCATCACGGCGGTGCATACGGCGGCCACGCCCTCGGGCCGTGCCGCTACCGGCGTGTCGTGGCGCAACAAGGACGGCGAGGAAGGCACGCTGCACGCGGAGATCGTCGTCAATTGCGCGGGGCAATGGGCGAAGGCAGTCGGGCGGATGTGCGGCGTGACCGTGTCGCTGCATTCGGCCGAGCATTACTACATCGTGACCGAGCGCATCGCGGGCGTGCATCCCGATCTGCCGGTCATGCGCGACCCGGACGGCTTCATCTACTTCAAGGAGGAAGTGGGCGGGCTCGTGATGGGCGGCTTCGAGCCGAACGCGAAGCCGTGGGGCATGAACGGGATCCCGGAAAATTTCGAGTTCCAGTTGCTGCCCGACGACTGGGATCAGTTCGAAATCCTGATGGAAAACGCGCTCCAGCGCGTGCCCGCGCTCGAAACCGCGCAAGTGCGCCAGTTCTACAACGGGCCGGAATCGTTCACGCCGGATAACAATTTCATCGTGGGCGAAGCGCCCGAGTTGCGGCGCTTCTTCGTGGGCGCGGGCTTCAACTCGATGGGCATCGCCTCGGCGGGCGGCGCGGGCATGGCGCTCGCGGAGTGGATCGTCGCGGGCGAGCCCACCATGGATCTCTGGCCCGTGGACATTCGCCGCTTCGCTCGCTTTAACGGCAACGACACGTGGCTGCACGATCGCGTGAAGGAAACGCTCGGGCTGCACTATGCGATGCCCTGGCCGAACCGCGAGCTCGACACGGCGCGCCCGTTCCGCCGCTCGCCGCTCTATGCGGAGCTCGCGGCGGACGGCGCGAGCTTCGGCAGCAAGATGGGCTGGGAGCGCGCGAACTTCTTCGCGCCGGGACCGGCCGAGGCGCGCATCGACTATGCGTTCGGCCAGCAGAACTGGCTGCCGTGGAGCGGCGCGGAGCATCGCGCGTGCCGCGAAGGTGTCGCGCTGTTCGACATGACGTCGTTCGCGAAGCTGCTCGTGAAGGGGCGCGATGCCGAGGCCGTGCTGCAATCCATCGTGGCGAATGATGTGGCTGTGCCGGTGGGCTCCACCATCTATTCAGGGCTGCTGAATGAGCGCGGCACCTACGAATCGGATCTCACGCTCACGCGTCTCGCCGACGACCAGTACCTCGTGGTGACCGGCTCCGCCCAGGCCACGCGCGATCTCGACTATCTGGAGAAGGCGATTCCCGCGGATAGCCACTGCGTGCTCGTGGACGTGACGAGCCAGTATGCGGTGCTCGCAGTGATGGGACCGCACTCGCGCGCGCTGCTGCAAAGCGTGTCGAAGGCGGACTGGAGCACGGAGGCTTTTCCGTTCGGCCAAAGCCGCGAAGTCGACATCGGCTATGCCACGGTGCGCGCGACGCGCCTCACCTACGTGGGCGAACTGGGCTGGGAGCTGTACGTGCCGGTGGAGTTCGCGGTTGGCGTCTACGAGACCCTGCATGCGGCGGGCAAGGCGTTCGGGCTCGTCAACGGCGGCTACTACGCGATCGATTCGCTGCGGATCGAAAAGGGTTATCGCGCGTGGGGCCGCGAGCTCTCGCCCGATTGCAATCCGTTCGAGGCCGGTCTCTCGTTCGCGTGCAAGCTCGACAAGGACATTCCTTTCCGGGGCCGCGAAGCGCTCCTGCGGCTGCGCAATCAGCCCTTGCAGCGCCGGCTCGTCGTGCTCACCGCCGAGGGCGCCCGCGACTGCATGCTGTGGGGCGGCGAGGCCATTTTGCGCAACGGCGAGGCGGTGGGCTCTCTCACCTCGGCGGCCTTCGGCCATACGCTCGGCTGCCCGGTCGCCATGGGCTTCATCTCGCGCGAGGACGGTGCCGTCGACGCCGCATGGCTGGCGGGCGGGCACTACGCGATCGACGTGGCCGGGGAGCAGATTCAGGCCAGCGTGCATTTGAGCGCGCCATACGATCCGCGCGCATTGCGCGTGAAAGGCTGAGCGGTTTTGGGGCCGATTCGTTCACACGCCGCGGGCACGGTCGATGCAGGCGCGCATGGCAGGCACATTGCCATGCCGGCGTGCTCGTCGTGATTATTGGCAACGGGTGACCTATTCTGGAGAGACACCAGCGGTTCATTCCCTTCCAGGTTTTCGACAGGAGGTGTGCCATGTCGATGTCGCCTACCCTGCAGGCGTGCCTGCGCAGCAAAGGCTCCCGTTACGAAGTCATGCGTCACCCATACAGCCATTCCAGCATGGAAACGGCGGTGGCGGCGCATGTGCCCGGTGACCGTCTCGCGAAAACCGTGCTGCTCGAAGACGAGCATGGCTATGTGGCCGCCGTGCTGCCCTCGACCTATGCCGTGCAGTTTTCCGAGCTCTGGAGCAAAACGGGGCGCCGGCTTTCGCTCGCCACGGAAGTCGAGTTGCGCGAGCTGTTCAAGGACTGCGATGCCGGCGCATTGCCGCCGGTCTGCATGGCCTATGGCATGAAAACCTACCTCGAGACGAGCCTCGCGGGACAACCCGACGTCTACTTCGAGGCAGGCGACCACGAAGAACTGATCCACATGGACACGGATCAGTTTCTCGCGCTGATGGACGACGCCGAGCGCACGCATTTCTCGCGGCGCATGCGCGGCATGGCCAACATGATCAGCATGAGGAGCATGAGCGGACCGCAGTGAGTTGAAGCAGCATGAGGCCCCGGCCTGCGACGCCAGACTTCGACGGCTGGCTGCCGCAGTGCGATAATGCCCCGCGCCGGGGTTTCAACGACATTGCCGGCAACTTCCACGCACCGAGCCGCGCGGGTTGCGCGCGGCGCACTTCTTGCCGCTCATGAATATCGATTCCGCCATTGTCGAAGCGTTCGCGCCCACCGGCACGCTGCGCGCCTCCATCAATCTCGGCAATCCCATCCTCGCGAATCGCGATCCGGCTTCGGGCGAAGCGTCCGGCGTTTCCGTCGATTTCGCGCGGGCGTTCGCGCAGCGTCTGGGCGTGCCGCTCGAACTCGTGGTGCTCGACACGGCGGGCCAGTCGGTGGAAGCCGTGAGCGAGGCGCGCGCCGATTTCGGCTTCTTCGCGATCGATCCCAAGCGCGGCGAGACGATCGCGTTCACCGCGCCCTATGTGCTGATCGAAGGCTTTTACCTGGTGCGCGACGATTCGCCGGTGCACGCCAACGCGGAGGTGGACCAGCCGCACAATCGCGTCGCGGTGGGCAAGGGCAGCGCCTACGATCTTTTTCTCACCCGCGAGTTGAAGGAAGCGCAAATCGTGCGCGCGCCTTCGTCGCCCACGGTCGTGCAAACCTTCCTCGAACAGGGGCTGGAAGTGGCGGCGGGAGTGAAGCAGCAACTCGAAGCGGATGCGCGCAAGACGCCGGGGCTGCGCCTGCTCGACACGCGCTTCATGGTGATCCGCCAGGCGATGGGCGTCGCGAAGCAGCGTGGCTCGCGCGCCGCCGAAGTGCTGGGCGAATTCGTGGAGGCGATGAAGGCCTCGGGCTTCGTGGCCGAGGCGCTCGCGCGCCACGGCATCCAGGGCGCTTCGGTCGCGCCTGCGGCTTGCGCGCGGGAACCCCGCTAGAACATATGCACGATGCCGACCGCAACGGCGAGTTGATTGGCGCCCGTCGCGACCGGTGTCGTCGATCCCGTCGCGCTGAGCGCGGACTTCGAACTATTGATCACATAGGTCACATCGGTATAGAGCGCGGTGCGCTTGGACAGCCAGTAATCCGCATTCACGCCTGAACTGAGCGCGTGGGCGGATATGTGCCGATACGAGTGATAGTACGAAGCCGCCGACACCTGGAGCGACGGCGTGATCTTGTACCGCACGCCGCCATACGCCATGTACTGCGGCGGCGATGCCTCCAGCGTGGTGGCGATAGTGTTGAGCAACAGCTCATAGCCGCCATAGAGCGTGGCGTTGCCGATCTGCCAGGAGCCGCCCGCAACGTAGCGGCGCTCGTCGTCGCTCGAAGACGCGAGGGTCTGGCCTTGCCGCTGCTCGTAGACAAACGTCAGGTTGAACGCGCCCTGACGATAGCGGGCGCCGACGTCATATTGCTTGCCCACCCGAAACGCCCCCGGCACTTGCGAGCCGTTGGGCACCGTGGAGTCGTAGCCGAAACTGTAAAGCGCATTGAGCTCGAACGGGCCGACATGCCCGAGATAGCTGAGCGCATTGTCGGCGCGTCCCACGAACTGCGAATCCTGGGCGGGCAGGCCGTAGCTCGAGTAGGCGAGCGGATCGAGCGCGAGAAAGTAGCGGTACATCGGCGTCATCTGCCGGCCCGCCATCACCGAGCCGAAGCGGTCCGATTCAAGGCCGACGAAGGCCTGGCGGCCAAAGAGCCGGCCGCCTTGCTGCAGGGTCCCGTTGTTCATCGCAATGCCGGATTCGAGGGTGAAGATGGACCGCAGGCCGTTCCCGAGTTCCTCCTTGCCGGTCAAGCCCCAGCGCGAATTGATGCGGTTGCCCGTATTCAGCCGGAAGAGGCTTCCTTGCCCTTGCTTCGCGGCGTGGCTCACGTACTCGACGCCGGAATCGAGAATGCCGTAAAGCGTGATCGAGGACTGGGCATGCGCGACATTGTTCACGGTCCCGCCCGCACCAACGATGAGCAACCCTCCTATTACCCTGCTCATGTGATTCGATTTCATGCTGTCTCCGGATTTAATAATAGTGGTACTAAATAGTTGAATAACGGCAAGCGCAGCGCGCGTTGCCGGGTCTTGCATCGGGCTACTATTCGCGGGAAATACGCTTGCTGACGAAGAACATGGCGGCCATGCCGATCACGGGGCCAATGGCGAGCGTGAGCAGCGCGAGCATGAACGAATGGGTGCCGCCATAAACATGGCCCACGGCGAGCGGCGAAACCACGCTGCCCATTTGCCAGATCGCGTTGGTCCAGCCCGCGGCGGCGCCGGCAAGGCGCTTGCCCGAAGCGTCGCTGATCTGCGCCATCAGAACCGGCAGGTAGCCGTACGAGAAGGCGCCGAGGACCGGCGCGATCAGATAGAACTGCGCGGTGGTCGAGCATGCGCCGAATATGAGCAGCGTGATGGTGAAGGCGAGCAGGCAGAGAATCGAAATGAGCTTGCGCGACACACGGGGAAGATCGGAAATCCAGCCAAGGATCGGCTTGGCAACGACCGCGCCAACCCCGAACGACGCGATGATGGAGCCGGCCACCACGGGCGAGATGCCATATTGCCGGGTCATCAGCGCATTGCCCCACGCGCCGAATCCCACGGTTGCCCACAGGCCGCCGCAGCCCGCGACCGCGAGCACGATCAGATTGCGGTTGCGCAGCAGGCCGAGCATCTCCGCCGCGCTGTTGCGTGCCGGCGGCTGATCCTGGGTGGGCCGGTTCTTCAGGAAGAGCAGGGAGACGATGCCCCACGCAACCGTGATGCCGCCCAGCATGCGAAAGGCGCTGGACCAGCCGTGCTGCGCGGAGAATGACGGGACGATCGCATTCGCGAGCACGACGGCCAGCGACGTCGCTGTGGTGTAGATCCCCATCGCGCGGCCCCGGTCGCGCACGAACCAGGCGGGAATGATCTTCATGCCGGCCGAATAGTCGGCACCGGCGGCAAAGCCCATCGCAAGCTGTATGACGATCCCCATGGTGAGCGAGCGGGTATCGCCGAAGTAGAACGTGAAGACGCCGAGCGGCAGCAGGGCCAGCGTCATCATCGCGCGGCCGCCGAGCAGGTCGGTGAGGATGCCGCCGATCACGTTCGCGATGACGTAGCCCGAGTAGAACGCCGTCACGAACGCGCCGAGCATCGCGACGCTGAGGCCGAGCGACGCGCCTACGGGCGCGGCCACCGTACTCCATGCGACCCGGTCCACGTAGCTGAGCAGAAAGGCCGCCCAGACGATGAACAGGGCCACCCAGCGATAGGCGCTGGTTTGCGTGGCAGCCGCGTTTTGCGCTGGCCAGACGTCACACGATGCGTCGCATGACGAGGTGAAATCTTTCTCCATGACTCCTCCGATGCGGGACGCAAATGGGCGTCCCTTTTATGTTCCGGCCTGCTCTGGCCTGTTATTGCTTTTGAATTGCTTTGGAATCGCTTGCGATCCCGCCATCGCGGAGGGCGGGATGCGCGATGCGGCTAGAGATCGAGCACGAGCAATTTCGACTTCGCGCGCGAGCAGCAGGGCAGAAACTGGTCGTTGCGCGCCTGCTCTTCGGGCGACAGATAGAGGTCGCGGTGATCGGGCTCTCCGTCGAGCACGCGCGTGATGCAAGTCCCGCAGATGCCTTGTTCGCAGGAGACGGGCACGTCCACGCCGGCGTCGGCGAGCGCCTGCGTGATCGTGCGCTCCGCGGGGATCGCCACGCTGCGTCCGCTGCGCGCCAGCCGAACCTCGAACTGCGCATCGTTCGCATGACTCACCGGGGCCGCCGAGAAAAACTCGTAGTGCAACTGATGCTCCGGCCAGTGCGCCGCGCGCGCCGTGTCGAGCACGGCCTGCATGAAGCCCTGCGGACCGCAGACATACAGATGGGTGTCGGATTGCGGCGTGGCGAGCAGCGCGGGCAGGTTCAGGCGCTGGGCGTCGTCGCCGTCGTCGAAGTGATAGTGGACGCGTCCGGACCACGCAGCGCCGGCGATGCGCTCGAGAAACGCGGCGCGCGTGCGCGAGCGGGCGCAATAGTGCATCTCGAACTGCGCGCCCGCGCGGTCCAGATGCCCGGCCATGCAGAGCAGCGGTGTCAGGCCGATGCCGCCCGCCAGCAGCAGATGCTTCACGTTGCCCTGCGCGAGCGGGAAATGATTGCGCGGCGCGCCGATGCGAATCTCGTCGCCTTCGCGCACGGCCTCGTGCATGGCCGCCGATCCGCCGCGCGACTGGGCGTCGTGCAATACCGCGATCTGGTAGCGATGGCGTTCGTCGGGCGAATTGCACAACGAGTACTGTCTGACGAGGCCGCCGGGAACGTGCACGTCGATATGCGCGCCCGCATCGAATGCGGGAAGTTCGCGCCCATCGGGGCTTGCGAATTCGAAGCTGACAATGTCTTCGGCTTCGATGCGCCGGCGCACGACGCGCAGCGTAAGCGTAGAGTCGTTCATGCCCATCACCCTTTACATGATCGACAGGCCGCCATCGACCATCAGCGTGGTGCCGGTGATGAACGACGCTTCGTCGCTGGCGAGCCAGAGAATCGGCCACGCGACTTCTTCGGGGCTGGCCCAGCGTCCGATCAGCGATGTGTCCTGCCGCTGGGTCTTGAGCGCCTCGACGCTGTTGCCCGCGGCACGCGCGCGATTGACGTGAAAGTCGGTGAGGGTGGAGCCCGGGCATACCGCATTGATGCGCACGCCATGCGATGCTTCTTCGAAGGCGAGTGTGCGGGTCATCGCGAGCATGCCCGCTTTGGTCGCGTCGTAGAGGCCCATGCCCTTGCGGCCTGTCACGGCATAGCACGACGAGACATTGACGATGCTCGCTGCACCCGTCTGGCGAAGCAGCGGCAGCGCGGCCCTGCAATAGTTCGATGTGCCGATCAGATTGACCGAAACCATCTCCTGCCATTCGCCGGGCGTGGCGTCGGCCAGCGCGCTGTAATTGCGCATGGCCGCGTTGTTGACCAGGATGTCCAGCCGGCCGAACGAATCGGCGGCCAGTCGTGCCGCATCGAGGGCTGCTTGCGCGTTCGCCACGTCGGCTGCGAGGGTTTTCACGCGGGCCGAGGGATCGCGGGCGAGCAATTCGCTCGCGACGCGATCGAGCGCTTGCGCGTTCGCGTCGACCAGCACGACGGCTGCGCCTTCGTCGCAGAAGACGCGGGCCGTCGCGGCGCCGATTCCACCGCCGCCGCCCGTGATCAGCGCAACCTTGGCTTGAAGTCTGTTACCTTGCTGCATTGCATGCCGGCGCAACGCCGGCCTCCTTGTTTCGGATTACGAATGATGATTCGCGGCGTAGAGCCGGCGCCGGGCAAGCAGGATCAGATCGAGTAGACCGGTTGGTCCTTGCCGTCGGCAAGGTGAATCACAGCCCATTCCTGCGGCTTCTGATCGCGCGGCAGCAAAGCGCCTGCCGCGCGCACGCGCTGCTGGTCGGCATCGATGGCCGGCGGATCGCTATCGGGAAGCAGCGCCGTGGCGGCCTCGTACATCATGCGGCGCGCCATCACGATCGCGCGGTCCGTGGGCAGCAGCTTTTCCTTGCTGTGGTCCTGGATCGGCCCCATGCTTTCCTGGAGCGACGCGTCCTGCATCGCAAAACCGAACACGCCGGAATACGCGCGCTTGTCCTTCTGCGCCTGGCGATCGATCAGATAATCGTTGTCCTTGTTGGCCCTGGGGCGGAACGTGCCCGGTTCGTATTCGCAGTGAATGCCCTTGCCGGCTTCCAGGTCGCTCAATTCCTGCTCGCTGAGCGGGCGCTCCGGGCGGAAGTTGACGCTCCAGGCCCAGCAGTTGTGATCGTCGATGGGAACCCACACGTGGCCGGCCAGCGAGTGATCGCCGAAGGGCGGAATCAGCGTGTACCACGGGAACAGCCACTGCGTGATGCGCCAGTAGTACGAGTCGGGCTCGCCGTTGCGGCGGCCGAACAGCGTGAGGCCAAACGGCTGCTTCTCGATCTCGAAGATCACGTTGCCGTCGGCCTTGATGTAGTCGAGCGCCTTGGTGCCCTGGTGCATGGGGTCGTCGTCGACTTCATAGCGGTGCACATACGAGACGTGGCTCGTGTCGATGCCGCCCTCCATGGCTTGCAGATAATTCGACTCCTGCAACCGCTTCGAGACGAATACGTGGCTGTCCGGCAGGTTGCACCACTCCAGATCCGGCGGCGCCGGCTGGCGGTCCTTCGGCCCCATGTAAGCCCACACGATGCCCGCGCGCTCGATGCACGGATAGGCCGTGATGCCCATGTGCTTGCAGGCTTGCGGAGCGGACGGCACGTCCACGCACTGGCCGTCGCGATCGAACTTGAGACCGTGGTACGCACAACGGATGCCGTTTTCCTCATTGCGGCCGAAATACAGCGATACGCCGCGATGCGAGCAGAACTCGTCGATCAGCGCCGCCTTGCCTTCGGAATCGCGAAAAGCCAGCAACTTCTCGCCCAGAATCTGCACGCGCACGGGCGGGCAGTCGGGCTCGGCGATTTCGCTCGCGAGCAGAATCGGCACCCAGTAGCGTCGCATCAGGTTACCCATTGCGGTTCCGGGGCCCGTGCGCACCAATGTTTCTGACATGTTCCTGTCCATCGTCGTCCTCTGAATCGAATGCGGTGTTGTCCGCTGTGTGAGAATGTGATTTCATTCTACGGACATGTGAGACGAAGTCAAGCGGTCGGCGAGCGGTCGATAAGCGGGACTTTCTCTACAATGTGCAAACGATCCGCGCGGTAATAGAAAGGAAATATCAAATGGAAGAAAAAAAACCGCATGAAAGTGTGCGTGCAGTGGAAAGAGCGCTAGAAATTCTTCTTGCGTTCCGGCCCGGCGACAAAGAACTGACTGTTGCGGAACTGCTTACGCGCGTGAATCTGAGCCGGCCGACGCTGTATCGCCTGCTGAACACGCTGGAACAACGGGGGTTTCTTGCATCGGAGGGCGAGCCGCAGCGGTTTCGTCTCGGGAGCGCCGTTGCGCATCTGGCCCACGTCTGGATGAGCGACTACAGCATCGCGGACCTCGCGCAGCCGATGCTGCGCAGTCTCTGGGAGCAAACGTCGGAAACGGTGGCCCTGTTCGTGCCCGAAGGCGTTTATCGGGTCTGCGTCGCCGAGATGGAGAGCCCGCAGCCGCTTAGCTTCCGGCGTGGCGTGGGGTATCGGGAAAAGCTCGTGCTGGGCGCGAGTGGACGCGCGATTCTTTCGCAGATGCAACTGTCCGCCGATGCGTTGCGCCGCTATGTGTCCGATCCCGGCCAGGACCTCTCGCCGCTGCTCGCCGACATGGAGAAGATCCGCGCACAAGGCTATGGCATGAGCCGTCACGAGCTGATCGAAGGCGCCGTCGCCGTGGCCGCGCCGTTTTTCAACGGCGCGAACCAGATAGCGGGATCGATCTGCATTTTCGGACCCAGCGTGCGGGTGACGGACGAGCGGGTTGCCGAGTTTGCCGAGTTGCTCAAGCGTGAAGCGCTCAACCTCTCACAAGCATTGGGGCAGCACGTCGTCTAGATTCGCCGGCCGGTTCCGCGAAGCACTCGGTAAAAGCCCTCCCTTGAAGCCTGAAAATCCGTTTCCTAATCTTTGAAACGTTTCATATTCGGGCGCAGGGATTCAGGCGAACAGACCGGCATGGACGAACGCAAAAAGAGTGCCAGCACGCTCAAGGACGTCGCGAACGCGGCGGGGGTCTCGCTCGGGACGGCGTCGAAGGCGCTCGCGGGCGCCACCAGCGTGAGCGAGGCGCGGCGGCGCCAGGTCTGGGAAGCGGCCCGTAAGCTCGGCTACCGGCGCAACAGCCTGGCCGCCGAGTTGCGCAGTTGCCGCTCGACGTCGATTGGTTTCGTCGTGCCCGATCTCACCAATTCGTTCTTCATCGAACTGGTTTGCGCGCTCGAGGACTATTCGCTCGAATGCGGCTACCGGCTCATCCTCGCGCACGCCCAGGAGGATCCCGAGCGCGAGGCGGAGCGCATCCGTTTCGTGCTCTCGCGGCAGGTGGCCGGCATGATCATCATTCCGTGCCACGGCTACGCGCACGCGATCAGCGAGCTGCGCGAATGCGACGTGCCGCTCGTAATGGCCGACCGCGTCGACAACAGCTTTCCCGCCAACACCGTCACCACCGACAGCCATCGCGCCGCGATGGACGGCACCGCGCATCTGATTGCGCTCGGCCACCGGCGCATCACGTTCATTGTCAACGCGCTCGATCTCGTCAACAGCCGCGAGCGCGCGGAGGGCTATCGCGAAGCAATGTGCCGCGCCGGGCTGGAGCAGCACGCGAGAGTCGTCGTGTGCGGCATGAGCGATACGGAAAGCCACGCGACCACGCTGGGCGTGCTCTCGGCGCGCGAGCGGCCGACCGCGCTTTTCACCGGCGCCAACGTGGCGACGCTCGGCGCGCTGCGGGCGATTCGCGATGCCGGGCTGCGGCTGCCCGACGACATCTCGCTGCTCTCGTTCGACGACGCGCCGTGGATGTCGGTCTTGCGCCCCGCCATCAGCTCGATTCGCCAGCCGGTGGAGGCCATCGGCCGCGCGATCTGGAATCTGCTGCACCAGCAGTTGCAGGGCGAGCACCCGGAGATCGTGCATTTGCGCATGCGGGCCGATTTGCGGGTGCGCGAAAGCACGGCTGCCGTGCCCGTCGCATCTGTTGTGCAGGAAGACGAACGCGGCGCGGCCTCGTCCGTATCCGCCGCGCCGCCGCTATAACGTTTTATTTTCCGCAGCACCCGTGGCGGGCCGCGCGTGCACCGCCCGGTTCAGACGACAAAGGAGACAAGGCTATGAAGAGTCAACGACGCCTGCTTGTCGCGGGTCTGGCCGCAGTGCCGCTTGCCGGTGCCGCGGGTCTTCTCGGGACGCTCGTGAGCACGCCCGCCTTCGGGCAGCAGAAGAAATACCGCTTCGGCTTTTCCCAGGTGACGACGGTCGAGCCGTGGCGCGTCCAGTTCAACAAGGACATGAAAGCCGAAGCCGCGAAGCATCCCGAGATCGATCTGGTGATTGCCGATGCAGGCGATCGCACCGACAAGCAGAATGCGGACATGGAGAATTTCATCGCCCAGAAAATGGACGCGATCTTCATTTCGCCCAAGGAATCTGCGGGGTTGACCGGGGTGGTGCAAAAGGCCTTCAAGGCGGGCATTCCCGTGTTCGTGCTCGACCGCGAGGTGAACGGCAACGACTACACGCAGTTCATCGGCGGCGACAACGTGCAGATTGGCCGCGAAGCGGGGGCGTTCGTCGTCAAGCTGCTAGGCGGGCCCGGGCACGCCCAGGGCAATCTGGTCGAAGTATGGGGCGGCTTTGGCGCGCAGCCGGCGCACGACCGCCACGACGGCGCGTTCAGCGTGATCGGCAAGGAGCATGGCATCAAGCTCGTGGGCGAGCGCGTGGACTGCGACTGGAAGCAGGACAAGGCCTACGAGTACATGAAGACGGTGCTGCGCGTGAATCCGAAGATCGACGTGGTCTATGGGCACAACGACCCCATGGCCTACGGCGCCTACCTCGCGGCCAAGGACGCGGGGCGCGACAAGAGCATCAAGTTCGTGGGCATCGACGGCTTGCCGCAGGAGGGCGCCACCTGGGTCGAGCAAGGGCTGCTGGCCGGCACGTTCATGTATCCCACACCGGGAGCCGAGGGTATTCGCCAGGCGCTCAAGCTGCTGCACGGCGAAAAAATCCCGAAGAAAGTGACCTTGCCCACCCAGGGCATCTTCGCCGACAACGCCAAGGCGTATATCGCCAGCCACTGAGCGTGATCGAGCGCGGGTATCCGGCGAGAGGGCTCGCCGGACCCGGCGCGCGCCACCGGAAACAGGAGCCTGAATGAACGCTGTCGTTCCCGCACCGCTGATCGAGGCGGCAGGCCTGTCGATCTCGTTCAATGGCAGCGCTGTGCTGTCGAGCGTCGACTTCGATGTCATGGCGGGGGAAGTGCACGCGCTCGTGGGCGAGAACGGCGCGGGCAAGTCCAGCCTGATGAAGATGCTGGGCGGGCTGTACACGCCGGACAGCGGCACGATCCGCGTGCGGGGCGTGCCTGCGCGGCTGGCGAGCGTGAACGATGCCATCGATGCCGGAATCGCGGTCATTCATCAGGAGCTCAACCTGGTCGACACGCTTTCGGCAGTCGACAATATTTTCCTGGGCAAGGAGCCGCGCACGCGGCTGGGCTTTCCTGACCGGCGCGCGATGCGGGTGGCGGCGCGCAACGTGCTCGATCAACTGGGTTTTCGCGCGGATCCCGATACGCTCGTTGGCACCTTGCGGGTGGGCGAAAAGCAGCTGGTGGAAATCGCCAAGTCGCTGGTGGCCGATGCGAAGGTCCTGATCATGGACGAACCCACTTCGGCGCTTTCCGATGCGGAGACCCACGCGCTGCTCACGCTCACGCAGCGGCTGCGCGAGCGCGGCATGGGCATCGTGCTGATCAGCCACCGGCTGGGCGAAGTCTTCGCGGTGGCCGATCGCGTCACGGTGCTGCGCGACGGCCGGCGCATCTCGACGCTGCCCGTCGCGCAGGTCGAATCGGCCACGGCGCTGGTCTCGATGATGATCGGCAAGGACTTCGCGCCACCGGAGCGCGGCGACGACGAGGCGCCGCGCGCGCAGGGCGCGAGCAGCACCCGCGTCGAGGTGCGCAATCTCACGCTCTGGGGCCCGGCGCGCGCGATGGTGCGCGATGTGTCGTTCTCGGTGCTGGAGGGCGAGGTGTTCGGCCTTTCGGGCCTGCTTGGCGCGGGCAAGACCGAGGTGCTCGAAGCGATCTACGGGGTCTCGGCCTACGCGCAGGAGGGCAGCATCGCCGTGGCGGGGCAACGCAGATCATTCAGGTCTCCGGACGAAGCGGCCGCAGCCGGGCTCGCGTTCGTGACCGAGGACCGCAAGAAGGACGGACTCGTGCTCGAGCAATCGCTCGAAGCGAATTTCATGCTGCCTTCCTTGCCGCGCGTGCCCGGCTTTCCGTTTTATTTGCGGCGCCGCCTGCACGGCCGGGTCGCCGAGCAGGCGCGCGCGTCGCGGGTCAAGCATCGCAGCCTCGCGCAGCCCGCCAACAGCCTGTCAGGCGGCAATCAGCAAAAGCTCATCATCGGCAAATGGCTGATGACCCAGCCGCGCATTCTGCTGCTCGACGAGCCGACCCGCGGCGTGGACGTGGCCGCCAAAGCGGAGATTTACCGGCAGATTCTGGACGCGGCGCGCGCGGGCGTGACCGTGCTGATCGCCAGCTCGGAGATCGACGAATTGACCCTGCTGTGCGACCGCATTCTCGTCCTGTGCGAAGGGCGCGCGAAACGGATCTTGCCGCGCAGCGATTTTTCCGGCGACGAACTCATTCGCCTCGCCTCTCCCTGAATCCATGTTGAATCCATGTTGAA
>JAITTX010000398.1 GCA_031286755.1 Paraburkholderia sp. | reverse complement strand
GCCGCCACGGTTGAGGCGAGCGGCCATTATGGCCAGACGCGCCGCCGCCGTGGCGGTTTCGCGAGCGTTTTCTAACCGGCTGGATCGGCGCTCAGCCGGTAGAACGCCGCCGCATTGCCGCCGAAGACGGCCGCGCGCTCGCGTTCGCCAAGATGCGCGAACAGACGCTGGGCGCTCGCGTGCCAGCGTTCGTAATCGCCATTGAGGTTGAGCACGGGCCAATCGCTGCCCCACATGAGCCGCTGCGCGCCGAAGCTCGCGAGCAGATGCTCGATCCATGGGCTCAGCGCGGCGTCGCTCCAGTCCGGCGCGGCCTCGGTCGCGAGACCCGAGACCTTGCAATGCACTTGAGGAAGGCGCGCGAGACGCGTGATGGCCTGCGACCACGCCGCGAAACCCGGCGTGCCTTCGCCACCCTCGCGAATGGGCGGTTTCGCGCCGTGATCGATCACCACGCGCAGCGCGCGATGGCGCGCGAGGAACGTTTCGAGCGCGCTCGCGTGGCGCGTGAAGATGAGCGCATCGAAGGCCAGGTCGTGGGCGATCAGGGCCTCCACGGCGCGCGCCGTGTCGGCTGTCGCGATCCAGTCGTCGTCGGGCAGGTCCTGCAGCATCGGGCGCACCGCGCGCAGCTTAGGCTCGCGCGCGAGCTCGGCGATCAACTCCGGCGCGAGCGGGTCGTCGAGCGGCACCCAGCCCACCACCCCGGCGATGGAGTCGTCGTGACGCGCGAGATCGAGCAGATACCAGGTTTCGTCGACCGTGGGTGCCGCCTGCACGACCACGCTGCGCGCAACACCGCAGCGTGCGCGCAGCGGCGCGAGATCGGCGGGGCCGAACGGACGGTAGAGCACGTCGAGCGCGGGCGTGAGCCAGCCGTAGTCGCCGCGCGCGGGATCCCAGTAGTGCTGGTGCGCGTCGATCTGCACGGTCGCGGTGGGTCTCGTCATGGGATGTGCCGCTTCAAGGCAGTGGCGCACGCGCATCGACGAGACCTTCGTCGCGCAGCGCACGCCAGAGTTCGGGCGGCAGCTTCGTCTCGAACGACGCCACGTTCTCGCGCAATTCCGCCGCGCTGCGCGCGCCGGTGAGCACGCTCGCCACGGCGGGATGCGCGTAGGGAAACTGCAGCGCCGCCGCCGCGAGCGGCGCGCCATGCGCGCGGCAGACCGCTTCGAGACGCGCCACGCGCTCCACCACTTCGGGCGGCGCCTCCACGTAGTTGAACTTGCGATCGCCCGCGAGGCCGCGCGCGAGAATGCCCGAATTGAACGCACCGCCCAGCAGGATGCTCACGCCACGTTCGCTGCAAGCAGGCAATAGATCGTCGAGCGGCGCCTGTTCGAGCAGCGTATAGCGGCCCGCCAGCAGCGCGCAATCGAACTGGAACTCGCGCATGGCTTCGAGCAGCACCTCGCGCTCGTTCACGCCGAAGCCGAGAGCCTTCACCGCGCCCGCCGCGCGCAATTCGTCCAGCGCGCGAAAGCCGCCGCCCTCGGTGAGCTGCCGCCAGTAGTGCGCGTTGCGCTCGCCGTGCGTCAGGCGGCCGATGTCGTGCACGAGCAGGATGTCGATATCGACGATGCCGAGCCGCTGCTGGCTATCTTCGAACGAGCGCAGGATGCCTTCGCGCGTGTAGTCGAAAATGGCCTCGAACGGCAGCGGATCCTGCCAGCCTTCGCTGCCGTCGTAGGGATGGGTGCGCGGCACGAAGTGACGGCCCACCTTGGTCGACAGCACGTATTCGCCGCGCGGGTAGCGCCGCAGCGCATCGCCCAGGCGGTGCTCGGCTTTCGTATGGCCATAATGCGGCGCGGTGTCGAAAAAGCGCACGCCGGCGGCCCAGGCGGCATCGACGGTGGCCTGCGCCTCTTCGTCGGTGAGATCGCGGTACAGGCCGCCGAGCGGCGCCGTGCCCAGACTCAGCGCGCTCACTTCGAGCGCGGTGCGCCCGATACGGCGGCGCTGCGCGACCTGCGGGTGGGGCTCCTGCGCCATGCGGGGTGTCTCCTCGGTCGAATCCATGTTGGGCGTCGCGGGCGGGCCTCGACGTATCAATGCGGCATCAATGCGGCATCAGTGCAGTCAGTGCGAAGCGGCCACCGGCACGCGCGCGCTTGCGGGCAGACACGCGGGGCCGACCGGCTCGAAGGTCTTGTACGTGAGAATAAACTCCTGATGGCCGAGCGTCTCCGACTTCGAGCGCGCCCCTTTCGACACGGCGAGCGTGACGTCGAATACCTCGCGGCCCACTTCGTCGAGCGTGCCGCGGCCTTCGAGTATGCGGCCCGCATCCACGTCCATGTCGCCCGAGAGATTGCGATAGGTCTGCGGATTCGCGCACACCTTGACGACAGGCGCGAGCGCCGACCCCACTACGGAGCCGCGCCCCGTCGTGAACAGGATGACGTGCGCGCCGCACGCGATCAGCTCCGCGATCTCGGCATTGTCGCTGATATTCGGGAATCCGAATCGTGGCTCGCCGTCCGGCACGACGTCGAGCAGATAGAGCCCGCCCGTGGGCGGCACATCGCCCGGCTTCACGATGCCGACGATGGGCGACGCCCCGCTCTTCGCATACGCGCCGAGCGACTTTTCCTCCTGGGTGGTGAGCCCGCCATCGGCATTGCCCACCGCGAACGAACCGTG
>JAITTX010000388.1 GCA_031286755.1 Paraburkholderia sp. | reverse complement strand
GCGCGAAGCTGCGCGCGCTGTTCGATGCGGGCGCGGCCCGCGAACAGGCGGCGGCGCCCGCGCGCGCGAGCGCCACGCCTGGCCTGCTCGCCGGCGAGGTGACCGACACTCATCATCCCGACAGCCCCGGCCGGGTGCGGGTG
Source organism: Paraburkholderia sp. (assembly GCA_031286755.1). Classification (GTDB taxonomy): domain Bacteria; phylum Pseudomonadota; class Gammaproteobacteria; order Burkholderiales; family Burkholderiaceae; genus Paraburkholderia. Next base: position 5,751 of record JAITTX010000388.1, on the reverse strand, counting down.
CGCTGGCTCTCCTCGCACGGCGAGGCGGTGGAGCGCTGGCTGCAATGCCTGCGCGGGCAACGGCCGCGCATGGGCGATCGCGTGCTCGTCGAGCAGCCGGCGAACTGGCCGGAGCCGCTCGTCACGGGCATCCTCGCGGCGGGCGCGGGTGGTGGTGCGGGTAGTGGTGAAGCGGTCGAGCCCGACCCGGGCCCGCACCCGAGCCAGACCCTGAAGCTCGCGCCCGAAGAATGCGTGCGGATCGACGACGCGAACGGCACGCCGCTCGTGCAGATTCTCGCGTCGAGCGCGGGGCCGGTGGTGCGCCTCATGAGCCCGGACGTGAGCCTGGAGGCGGCGGGCAAGCTCAGCCTGCGTGCGCAGACGCTGGAGCTGGAGGCGGGGCGCGGCGGCGTGGACATTCGCACCGAGGCCGACACGCTGGTGCGAAGCCGCTACATCCGGCTGAACTGAGGCGCGCGGGATCTGGCGATGCAGCGCGAATTTGCCGCCACGGACGCCGCGCTCGGTCATTTCATCGAGCAGCCCGATTACCCGACGCTCGTGCTCGGCGCAACCGACCTCGACATCGTGCTCGTGTTCAAGATGTTGCAGGAGCGCGACCGGCGCGACACGCAGCGCATCTATCTGCTGTTCCCGTTCGAGTGCGAGACGCCGGGCCACTATCTGCAGCAGTGCATGCAGTCGCTCGCCGCGCAGATTGCCGCCGAAAATCAGGCGCGCGCCGAAGAAGGCGTGGCGCCGTGGGCCGAACTCCCGCTGCTGTGCACCGACCCGGGGCAGCCGCCCGCGCAACGGCTCAAGGCGGCGGTCGAGCATGTGCGCACGCTGATGGCGGAGGACGTCGAGATCGTCTGGGCGCTCCTGCCCTCAACAGTTGTGGACGCAACCGGTTACCGCGAAACGGTCTGGCCGCTGCTCGCGCTCGATGGCTTCGAGGCGTGGATGGAAGGCCACCGCTTCTGCCTGCGCGACGACCCCGCGCGGCGCTTCCTGCTGCCGCCCGGGCAGCGCGAGAAGGCCCGCCACGTGCTCGCGCTCGACCTCGACTTCTCACCGGAAAGGACCGCCGATGCGCTGGTGGGCGCGCTCAACGACGCGGCGCGCCCGCTCGCCGAGCGCATGCAGGCGGCCATGCAACTGGCCGCGCTCGATCTCACGCATGGCCGCATCGACCAGGCGCTGGAGAAGTACCGCTTGCTGTATGGCTGGCATCGCGAGCAGCACAATCCGCTCGGGCAGGCGCTGGCGCTCGGCGGCATCGGCGACGTCGCGACGCGCAGCGGCCAGCATGCCGATGCGTGCCGCTGGTATGCGCACGCGCTCGACGCGGCGGCCGATAGCGGCAACCTCGGCGTGGCGCTGAATCTGCTCATGGCCTCGGGCCAGGCGTGGTCGAGCCTGAAGCAGCCCGCGCGCGCGATCGAGTATTTCGAGCTCGCGAGCCGTGCCGCGGACAAGCTGATGTTCCCGCATGCCGCCGTCGACGCCATGGAGAAACTCGGCGTGGCGCTGCTGGGCGCGCGCAAGACCGTGGAGGCCGCGCGCGCGTGGACGGAGGCCAAGGCGCTGTGCGAGCGCTTCGGCTGCGAGCATCAGCGCCACTCGCTGCTGGAGCGCCTCGCGGCGTTGTACACGCAGGCTGGCTTGAAGACCCAGGCGAAAGCCTACGAAATGGAAAAAGATCGGATTCCTGTGCATCGCGAGGCGGTGCATGCGGCGCAAGCGCCGGGAGAGGAGGAAAGGGAGGGACGGCGCTAGATGAGCACTCCGCCAGGCAATCCGGCCAGCGCGCCTGCAGCGCCCACCGGGACCAGCGAGGCCAGCGCGGCCAGCGCACCGTCTCCGCCGCCCGCGCCATTGATCGCGCCCACCGGCAACACCTCCGTCGATGCGCTCGCGAGTTCCGTCAACGCCGGCGCCATGCCGTTCCAGCAGCTCGGCGACCCCAAGGCCAACACGCTCGATCGCATCACGAATGTCGTGAACGGCGCGGTGGGAAGCCTCGGCGCATTCGATCAACTGCTCAACACCGGCATGGCGCTGATCCCCTTCACGAACATGGTGCCCGGCATGCCCGCGGCGTTCATCACCGTGCCGCATCTGGGCGTGCCGCATGCGCACGCGCACCCGCCCAGCAATGGCGTGCCGATGCCGAGCTTCGGCGCGACCATCGGCAGCGGCTGCGTGAGCGTGCTGATTGGCGACATGCCCGCGGCGCGCGTGCTCGACGTGGGCATCGCGCCCACCTGCGGCGGCCTCGCGCCGATCTTCGAAATCTGCACGGGTTCGAGCAATACCTTCATCGGCGGGGCGCGCGCGGCGCGCATGGCGCTCGATCTCACGCGCCATTGCAATCCGCTCGGCGTGAGCGGCAAGGGCCGCGTGGCCCAGAAAGCGGAAAAGGAGAGCGCCCTCAAACGCGGCCTGGGCATTGCCGGCATGACGGCGCCGCTCGGGGCGAGCGGGCTGACGGCGGTGGACCAGGCGGTGGCCGGCAAGGGCGCGCAGGCCGCGATGACGGCGGCCCAGACCGCGGCGGACGCCGCCGCGCTGGCGCTGAGCAATCTGATGGGCAAGGACCCCGGCGTGGAGCCGGGCATGGGCACGCTGCTGCTCGGCAACCCGAGCGTGCTGATCGGCGGCTTTCCGATGCCCGATGCGCTGGCGATGCTGTTGACGGGATGGGGGCTGCGCAAGAACCGGTACAAGGGCAAGCACAGGGCCGGGGAGCGCAAGAAGCAGGGCCCCTGCAAGGACGGGCACCCGGTGGACGTGGTCACGGGCACGGCGGAAAACGCCTTCGTCGACTACGAGGCGAAAGTTGCGCCCGCATTCAAATTCAAATGGGAGCGCTATTACAGCAGCGGCTGGAGCGGCCAGGACGGCGCGCTGGGTTTCGGCTTTCGTCATGTGTTCCAGCATGAGTTGCGTCTGCTGCGCACGCGCGCGATCTATGTGGACGCGCGCGGCCTGGAGTATCCGATCCGCTACGACGCCATGGGGTACTACGAAGGCGTGTTCGCGGGCTATGTGCTCGAACAGCATGGCGCGAATCGCTTCGTCCTGAAGCATGGCGCGCAGGGCGAGTTCACCTTCGAACGCGCGAGCGAAGCGCAGGATTCGGCACGGCTCGTGCGTCATCGGTGCGATGGCGTCGATCATGTCTTTCGCTACGCAAGCGACGGCGCGCTACTGCGCGTCGAGCAGGCTGCGGTGCGGGGTGGGCGCAGCCAGTTGCTGGGCTTCGTTTACGACGCGCGCGGCCATCTGGTCGAGGTGCGTTTGACCGGCGCGCAAGGCGCCGCCTCGTGCATCGCCCGGTATGGCTACGATGCCGCTGGCTGCCTCGTGGCGTCCACCGACGCGACCGGCGCCTCGATGACGTACGGCTACGACGACCGGCGCCGCATGATCCGCGAGACGGACGCCAACGGCTATTCGTTCTCGTACCGTTACGACGCCCAGGGCCGCTGCGTGGAGAGCGTGGGACAGGACGGACTCTGGCGCGTGCTGCTCGACTATCAGCCGGGGCGCACCGTGGTCACGCGCGCCGACGGCGGCAAATGGACCTTCCTGTATAACGCGGCGCAGACGATCACGCGCATCGTCGATCCCTATGGCGGCGTGTCCGAGCGCGTGCTGGGCGACGACGGCCGCATTCTGCGCGAGATCGATTCCGGCGGGCGCGCGATGGAATGGCTCTATGACGAGCACGGGGCGAACACCGGGCGGATGGATCGTTGGGGAAATAGCTGGCCGACGAAGGACGAAGCGCCCGTCTTGCCCAATCCGCTGGTGCCGCCGCTACCGGAGACGCCACGGGATTTGCAGTGGGGCGAGGCCGGGCATGCTGAGCTGGCCGATACGGTGCTGCTTCCGCCCGATATAGCGGCAGCCGCCGCATCGTTATTCCCGCGCGCCGCGTGCAGGCCCACGAGCGAGCACGATGCCGTAGGGCGGGTGATCGCCAGGACCGACGAACAGGGCCGCGCGGAGCGTCTGCAACGCGACGCGGCCGGCAATCTGCTGCAGTTGCGCGACCGGGACGGCCGCGACTATCGCTACGGCATCGCCTCGTGGAACCTGCGCGAGAGCGCGACCGACCCGCTGGGCAACACCGTCCGATACCGGTATTCGGCCAAGCAGAAGCTCACGGCGGTCGTCGATGCGAACGGCAACGAGAGTGCATATGCATACGACCACAAGAGCCGGATGACGAGCGTGATGCGGCACGGCGTGGTGCGCGAGACCTACGCTTACGACACGGGCGACCGGTTGATCGAAAAGCGCGACGGCGCGGGCAATCTGCTGTTGCGGTTCGAGGTGGGCGATAACGGCCTGCACAGCAAATGCATTTTCGCGGACGGCGAAACGCATGCCTACGAGTACGATTTCCGGGGCAGCATGACCCGGGCGGCGACGCGAAAATTCGATGTCACGCGAACCTACGACTGGTATGGCCGACGCACGGCGGATTTGCGCGATGGGCGCGGCGTCGAGCATGAGTATGTCGATGAGCAACTGAGCCGCACGACTTATTTCGGACGCTTCACGGTTTTCCACGAAGCCGGCGTGGACGGCGAAGTGCTGATCCGCACACCGGCCGGGGGCGCGCATCGGCTCCTGAATGCCGCTGATGGCCAGACGTTGCTGCACCTCGGCAATGGCACTCATGTATTGCGCCAGTTCGACGCGAGCGGCCGATGCAGCGGCCGGCTCGTGTGGGCCGACGGGCGCATGGCGGAGCGCCATGGTGTGCAGTATCAGTACAGCGCAACGGGCGAGTTGCAACGCGTGATCGACAGCGCCGCGGGCGCCACGGAATATCTCTATGACGCCGCCCATCGCCTGATCGGCGCGAGCCATGAGGGATGGGCCGTTCGAAGCTTCGAATACGACCGGGGCGGCAACCTGGTGTCCACGCCCGAGCGGCCGTGGATGCGCCACGGCGAGGGCAACCGGCTCAGCTCGGCATCGTCGGGCGCGTACCGCTACAACGCGCGCAATCATCTTGCCGAGGAAATTGGCGCGAACGGCCGCCGCACGACATGGCACTACGACGCCATGGACTTGCTGGTGGGGGTGCGCTGGAGCGACCGGAACGAAGCCTGGGGGGCCGAGTACGACGGCCTGTGCCGGCGCGTCGCCAAGACCCTGGGCCAGGCCCGCACGGAGTTCTACTGGGACGGCGACCGCCTGATGGCGGAGCGGGGGCCGCATGGGCAACTGCGCCTTTACGTGTACCCGAACGCGAAGGCGTATTTGCCTTTCATGTTCATCGATTACCCGTCTGAAGACGCGTCACCGGAATCGGGGCAAGCGTACTTCGTGTTTTGCAACCAGGTGGGGCTGCCCGAATGGATCGAGGACACGCAGCGGCGCAAGGTCTGGCAGGCGGCGGAGATCGACCCCTATGGCGCGATTCGGGTCGCGCCGGGCAATACGATCGAATACGCGCTGCGCTGGCCCGGCCATTACTTCGATGAAGAGACCGCGCTGCATTACAACCGGTTCAGATCCTATTGTCCTTCGCTGAGGCGCTATTTGCAGTCCGATCCCGCGGGGCAGTCGGGCGGCATCAACCTGTACGCGTACACGGCGAATCCGCTGGTCAACGTCGACGTATTGGGGTTGAAGACGTGCCAGACTGATGGCGAAGAAGGCTCGGACGATGGCAACGAGACGGGCCACCGCCAGGAAAGCACGCCTGAAACGGATGAATCGACATCCGCACCGGAGAATCCGGAC
>JAITTX010000334.1 GCA_031286755.1 Paraburkholderia sp. | reverse complement strand
GCGGTAGCGCGACTTCATTCGTCGCTGCGAGTCCACGCGCCACGCGCGAACGATGCGCGCGCATCAGACCACCACCGGGCCATCATCAGCCCATCACTCGCACGCCATCGAGCCCGGCGTTTCAGCCCTGCAACACATAGCCCGGCACGCTGTGCCCAAGCACGGCCGCGACGATGAGCACGGCCATCATCACCAGCGCTTCGAGATGCAGCACGTTGACGAAGCGGCGCGCCGCGGCCGTGGACGCCGCGCGGCGCAGCTCGGGCATCGCCACCATGCGGTTGAAGCCGCCCAGCAGCATGGCCAGCACCACGAGCACGAGCTTGGCGATCAGCACGTGGCCCCACGCGCTCGTCACGAGCGCGTCGAACGAGCCACCTGTGCCGCGCAGGGCATTGAACACGCCTGTCGCGAGCACGAGCCCCACCGCGAAGAGCGCCACGTTCGACACTTGTCCGGCGGTGCGGATGAGCATGCCGCGCGCAGTCGATGCGCCCAGCGCCGGCAGCACGGCCAGCCCGCCCGCCATCACGATGCCGCTCCATGCGCTCGTGCTCAGCACGTGCAGCGTCTGCACGCCGAGCGCCGCCGAGGCGAATCCCGCATCGGCGGCATGGCCGAGGCCCGCGCGCCCCGCGGCGGTGACGATGAGCGCAAGCCACAGCACGCCGTCGCGCAGCGGACTGGCCGACATCAGCGCCGTGGCGAGCACCGCCAGCGCGCCCACGAATGCCACGCTCCAGGCGTGGCCCACGTGCGTTTGCGCGAGCACCGTCGGCACGACGCCGAACGAGCCGGGCAGCGTCCCGCCGCTGATCGACGCGCTTTCGTACAGCAGCCAGATTGCCAGCGCGATCACGAGCACGAGCGAGGCCGCTCGCCGCGAGGTTTGCGCGCGCAGCCATGCGGGCCGCGCGGGCGCGACCGTGCTGCGCGCGTCCTTCTCCAGCCACGCGCCATAGAGTGTCGAGCCCAGCGCAAACGCATAGGCGATGTTCACGAGGGCGGCCATCGCGACCTGCCCGATCCACAGCCAGTCAGCTTTCATCGGACCGCGACCTCCCGGCGTTCACGACATACGGGGAGCGGAGCGAGCGCTGCGGCACGTGCCTGCAGCATCGAAGGGGAAAGTGCAATTGGAGTCATCGAGACGAGTGGCAAGGAAACAACAAGAAAACAAGGTGGAACCGACATCAACGTTGGCGCGGCGATGCAGCCGCGCCCGTGGCACGGCACCGTTTCGAGATGCGCCTGCTTCGATAGCCGCCGCGCGGATCGGTTCAACCGCGAACCGACCGCGAACCGACCGCGAACGAATCGCCATCCCGATGCGCGTGGCATGCCGTGATGCGCAGGCAGGGTCAATCCCGAGTCACGGATCGGCCAACAGGTGCAGAATCATAACCGGCGACGTTGCGACCCTCTGCCGCAATCGCGTTCAGGCAGGCCCGTGCGGGTGGCTCGATGCCGCATGTGGCAAATAGTCAGTATCAGGACGCGATGATAGAATCTGCTGCGTCGCCACAGCGCGCACGGTCGTCTGTTTTCAGCGCGCGCAGCCTAAAAGCCGGGTCGTTCGAAGCCTGGTCAGGTCCACGATAAAGAATGGAGTCACGCGTGTCCCCAAGACGTATCTCCAGACCGCTCATTCCTCTCGCCGCGCCGCTGTTGGCCGCATTGCTGCTCGGCGCGACCGGAATCTTCAGCGCAGCGTCCGCCCAGACCCCACAGCCCAAAGCCCCCGACACGATCGCCTCGCGCGTGCAGGGCTGCACCGCATGCCACGGCACGCACGGCCAGGGGACCGACAACGACTACTTCCCACGCCTCGCCGGCAAGCCGACGGAGTATCTGTATAACCAGCTGATGAATTTTCGCGAGGGCCGCCGCAAGTACCCTCCGATGAATTACCTGGTCACCTATCTCTCCGACGACTACCTGCACGAAATCGCGACGTACTTCTCGCAGCAGCGGCCGCCCTATCCGCCGCCCGCAAAGGCGACGGTCAGCGAAAGCACGCTCGCGCGCGGCCGCGAGATCGTGCTGCACGGCGACGCGGCAAAACAGGTACCCGCGTGCGCGGCCTGCCACGGCGCGAAGCTCACCGGCATGGAGCCCGCCATTCCGGGCCTGGTCGGCCTGCATTCGGACTACATCAGCGCGCAGATCGGCGCCTGGCGTTCGGGTTCGCGCCACGCCAAGGCACCGGACTGCATGCATGAGGTCGCCACGCGCCTCACGGATGATGACGTGAACGCGGTCGCGTCCTGGCTCTCGACGCAAAGCGCGCCGCAAAATCCCGTGCCGGCACCGGCTGGCTCGTTGAAAACGCCGCTCGCATGCGGCAGCGAACCGCAATAAGGCGCCGGGGGAGACAGCCATATGAACCGCAAGTCCCTGTTCGCACTTTCCGCAGTCGTCGTCACCGCCGCCGCCGCGCTCGTGCCGGTGCTGTGGACCGGTACCGACTATCTGCACAACAGCTCGGCGCAGGCGGCCACGCCCGTCGATCAATCCGATCTCATCAAGAAGGGCGAGACGCTCGCCCGCGCCGGCGACTGTATTGCCTGCCACACGGTGCGCGGCGGCAAGACCTTCGCGGGCGGCCTGCCGATGGCCACGCCGTTCGGCACGCTCTATACGCCGAACATCACGCCCGACGACAAGTACGGCATCGGCAAATGGACTTCCGACGACTTCTACCGCGCCATGCACACGGGCCGCTCGAAGGACGGCAGCCTGCTCTATCCGGCCTTCCCGTTCACGAGCTACACGAAGGTTTCGCGCGCCGACTCGGACGCGATCTATGCGTACCTGCGCTCGGTGGAGCCGGTGAGCGTGCCGAGCCGCCCGCACGAGCTCAAGTTCCCGTTCAACAACCGCAACCTGCTGATCGGCTGGCGCACGCTGTTCTTCCGTGAAGGCGAGTACAAGCCCGATCCCACCAAGTCTGTCGAGTGGAACCGCGGCGCGTATCTGGTCGAGGGCCTCGGCCACTGCGGCATGTGCCACACGTCCATCAACATGATGGGCGGGCCGGTCAACTCGTCGGCGTTCGCGGGCGGCCTGATCCCGCTGCAGAACTGGTACGCGCCCTCGCTGACCTCCAGCGAAGGCGGCCTCGGCGACTGGGACATCAAGGACATCGAGAGCCTGCTGAAGACCGGCGTCTCGGAACGCGGTGCGG
>JAITTX010000302.1 GCA_031286755.1 Paraburkholderia sp. | reverse complement strand
TGGCGGGCGCAGGCCATCGCGCGATAGCGCACGTCGGGCAGCGGCGCCGCGCCCGTTGCGTCGAGCGCCTCGTGCGGCAGGCGCAGCGCCGTGTTGAAGCCGGGGCCGCGCCACAACGGCAGGATCGTGCGGTCGAAATGATCGCGCAGGCTCGCTGCGGTGGTGAGAGCGTTCATAAATGACATGGGCGCGCCGGGCGCCGGCATGAAGGAATCAGGGTGCCGCGATTGTACGCCCCGGGCCAACCCGTCTCGGTTATGCAGCGTACGATGCAAGGCATGCGGCAGCGCGCGGCGCCGGGAGCGGGGCTTGCCGGCACGGCACCGGGGCGCCCGCCGTGGCGATTCCAATAACAGGAGGGCTCGCGCAAGCGGTGCACATCCACAAGAACAAGGAGAGCGACAAGCATGCTTGGCAACTGGGAACTCATTTCGCGACTGGTGCTGGCCGCCGCGCTCGGCAGCGTGATCGGCTTCGAACGTGAACGACTGTCATGGGCTGCCGGGTTGCGCACGCACATGCTGGTATGCGTGGGCTCGACGCTCATCATGATCGTCTCGGCGTTCGGTTTCGCCGATGCGCTGGGCGGGGAGCACGTCGTGCTCGATCCCTCGCGGATGGCCGCCCAGGTGGTGTCCGGCATTGGCTTTCTCGGCGCCGGCTCGATCCTGCTGCGCGGCGAGATCGTGCGCGGCCTGACGACGGCCGCGAGCCTGTGGTCGGTGGCGGCCATCGGCCTCGCGGTGGGCGGCGGCCTCTATACGGCGGCGATTGCCGCCACCGTCATCATTCTCATCATCCTCGCGGGCATCAAGCCGCTCGAGCGGCGCTTCATCACCTTCCGGCAGCGCCGGCGCATTTCGCTGCTGGTCGAGCGCGGCGCGCTCACCTTCCATTCGCTGCACGACGCGCTGGGCACGTCCAGCCCGCGCGTGAAGCAGTTCGTCGTGCAGCAGAGCGACGACTCGCCCGAACTCGACGAAGTGATGATCGTGCTGAGCCGCGTTTCGTCGACGGAGTACGAGGCGATCTGCGCGGCGCTGCGGCGCTTGCCCGTCGTGAAGGAGTTTCGCGAGGACGACGGGCAAGGTTGATGTGTCACGCATGGTTCATATTCGAGGGGCTCACAGATTTAACGTTTGCGGCTAAGATGCCTGACCAGCGGCGCGCGGCTGATTGGCTCAAGGCGCGCTGCGGGAAGCGGAACGCGGCGGTCACGCTGCGGCCAGGCGTGACCGACGGCGACGCGAGTTCACCTGAAGCGAGTCTTATCGTCGATCCATGGCCGAACACGTAGAACAAGCAGAACACGAACCCTCGAATACCGGCCGCGCTGCGCGCAGCGCGCCGTTCAGGCGTCGCATGCCGGCGACTTCCACCGATCCCGAAGCCACGCAGTCCGCGGACACCCAGGCAGGCGAGCCGGGCGGCGAACTCATGCTCGATCTCTTCGGCGAAGCCGCCGAGCCGCACGATGAGCCCGAAGCGGACGGCGCGGTACGGACGCAGGCGGTCGAGCCGGCTGAGGACGCCGCGAGCGTTGGCGGCGAGCCGCATGTTGAGGAAACCGCTCATAAGCGCGACGAGGCGCTGGAGTCCCTTGCCGCGGCCGGCAGCGAGAGAGTGGAGCCGGAGTGGCCGAAGGCTGGGGCGGCTGGCACGCAGGCAGCGGCGATGACGGCCCCCACACCCGAGGCGCCGGAGCGGCGTGATGTGCTGGATGCCGTGGACCAACGGGACGATCGGGACCTGGCGCAACAGGAACAACTGGCAGCTACGGCGGCCACCACGGCCACCGCCCCATCGCAGGCCGAGGCTACGATCCAGGAGTCGCCTGAACCCTCGCCCGGCCCAGTGCCCGGCCTGCTCGACGCAGTCAAAGAACCGGAGGCCGCGCCATTGTCCGCAAGCGGCTACGCCTCCTATGCGCCCACGAGCGCCACGGGCGACGCTGCGCGCGTGGTTTCGGCGGTGCATCTCGCGGATACGGACCCTGCGCTCCACGCGCCGCTGCCCGGGCATGCGGCAAGCTTCGGCGCCGGGCGCGCGGAAGCGGTGCTGCCTCCCGAGACTGTCGCGGCGATGGCGCTCCAGGCGCGCAGGACGAAGTGGATGTTGACGGCCGCCGTTGCCGCGCTCGTGGTGACGGCGGGCGTGGCGATCGCACAGACACTCGTGCTCGCGAATCTCTCGGCGGATACCGCGGCGCAACGGCAGCGCTTCGACGTGCTGATGCAGAACCAGCAGGCCGCGCTCGACAGCGTGACGGCGCGCCTCGCCGAGCAGGCGGCCGTGCCCGTTGCGGCGATGGCGATGGCGCCGGCAGCCGCTGCGACGGGCGCTGCGCGAGAGCCGGAAAGCGCAACGCCGTCCCGCCGCGCCGCGCGGGCCGCCAGGACGGCGAAATCGGCGCAAAAATCCGCCTCGCATGCCACCGGCAGCAAGTCGTCCAAGGCACGCTCGACGCATTCCACTCGCCAGGCGTCGGCAAAAAGCTGATCTCCAGCCCCTCCCCGGTTGCGACCCTGAAATAGCAGGCCACCCGCGTGTTGCACTGATGCAACGCACGGATGGCCCGCTGTCAGGCCGCGACGCGGCGTCGCAGATTTCTTGTTGCGCCGCACTAGCGTTGAACTAGGGAAAACCCTATAATGCATCTGTTCCTAGGGAAAACCCTTAAATCTTGTCTAACCGGGAGTCGCCATGAGCTTTATCCTTGCACTTTTCCAAAAGGTGAGCGACCTCTTCGCGTCGCCGTACCTGCCGATGGATGCCGAATATTCGTATGTCGCGCGTCACCGCGAAGCCGAACGCGTCCGCCGCTCGCACTACACGCCGTACAGCCTGCCGCGCGACTAATCTCGCCGCCGTGGGAGCGGCAAGGGCGGGCGCAGCAGATGCGCCGTTGTGAAACGCGCGCCCGCAGCCGTCGCATCGAACGAAGCCGGTTCTTGCAAAAGAGCCGGCTTTGTTGCGTCTGGGCCCGGCAGCCGCTGCGCGCGATGCGTTTGCCACGCGCTTTTCCTTTTGCGACAGACACTTGGGTGACTCGCCCAGAGCTTGTCCACAAGGCTGTGAACAGAAGCTGTGGATAATTTGGCCCCGCAGCGCACAAGGCCCACAAACGTCTATTCCGCTTGGATTCAGCAAGTTAGACGTTGGCGCAGGGGTTCCGTTTGCGCATAGCATCGGACGCCACAGATGCCGTGTGGGGAAAATCGTGGGTGAAAATTCCCAAATTTTCAATGAGCAGTGCCTGCTCAGGCTGTCGGCCAGGATCGCGTGGTATTGCCGATAGGGATTTTATAGGCCTGCTAGACACCGTCCAATGCGGTCCACCGCACGCCAGTGACGGGCACGGCGGTAACGGTCGCACGAGATTGGCAACCGGATCGAGAATGAAGCTTTGCGGCGCGGGTTGATCCATCGTGTACTGCGAGGTCATGTCCATGCGCGCCTTCTAGCACCAACGCTCGAAGGCAGCAAGTCCGTTGCAGACGGGACTTTAGTTTCGGAGTGTCGCCAACGCGTAACTGACGAGAGGCTCGGCGATTCTCAATACAATGAGCGAGCGCACGACATACATCCACACCCGGTGATTGACATTAGGCGCACAGACCCATTCCATGCGCCACGAAGCAAGTACGACGGGAATAGCGACGATTAGTCCGTAGATAGGGACAATCAAGTTGCCGGTCAATAGATAGCTCGCGGCAAGTGCGGCAATACAGCCCAGCTCCGTTGGTACACCGATCAACCACCACACTTTCCACAACCGTTCTTCACCAAGCCACGCTCTCTTTAGCATTCCAAGTCTCTGTTTTTGGAAGGCCCGAATATTAGCTCGATCTCAAAACATCTTCAATTATTAAGTATTCCTTATTTTTATATCTATCGTGGCATCGCGGCCTGCAACGCTGGACCGAGTTCGGTCGGGGGATTGCGCGCACCGAGGCGAGGCGGGCGCTCGAGGAGAGGGACGAGGAGGGCGGCGGGGTGCGGTGGTATGACACCAACAGCGGCTCGTGCTGACTACACACAAGGCCTTATCCCGAACAGTAGCAACGCGCTCGCGCAGGCACATAATAGGGTCGCCACCGCCGCAAGGGTGGTCCGGTTTGACAGCCGGCAAAGCAAGACCCCGCTCATCCGCAAGGATGAGCGGCTGCCTCTGTTCGTCCAAAGGTTTCTACGGGCGGGCTGCGGCGGGGGAGCCGCGAGGCTCGCCGATCAGGTCTTGCACCGGTCTGTCAACCCTGTCGGGTGACCGCTCACCCTCCCTTCCTGTTTTCGTGGCGCGGGCGCGTCGATCGATGCTTTCCGTTGGGCCGTCGTCAGCAGGTGATTTGTTGTGCCAGTCATTATGAGAGCCAGCAAGTGATCGTCACGCTGACAGAGCGTATTCGCCAGCTTGACGGCTCCTGCGCGTCATGCTGTTAGTCATCCTTAAGTAAATCTATTCATTCCGCATGCACGTTTCGGACCTTTCCCATATCGACGGCGGGAGTGGCGTGGTGGTATCGACAGCACAAATCTGATACGGGAGATTGCATGGCTGAATTTGACCGGGTGCCCAGGCTCGTCACAGGCCGACAGTCGGCGCATCTGAAGATCATTCTCAAGGCCCGAAAACACCCGCGCGACGAGAAGAAGGAGCGGCAGGCGCCCGAGTTGTCGGTGGGCGAATGGCGGGTGCATGAAGAGGTCTGCCAGCCCTGCAGGATCAGGGCAATCGTTACATCCGTCCAGCCAGTTTCGCGCCGGGATATCCTGGGCCAGTTGGCGAAGTTCCAGTTCCAGGTGGACGGGGAAGCGGTCGTTCGCAAGTTCGCGGGTTTTGTCTCCCGCTTCGATTCGGTGTCGAAGTCCCGTGATGGCTGCATCTACCGTGTCGAAATCCGCCAGCACCTGGCGAAGCTAGACGGCCCGAGCAACTGCGCGACTTACCAGAACAAGACTTCCGCCGACATCATCGAGGAAGTGATCAGGCGCCACGATCTGCGCCCGTGGGTGCGGGTGGTGCAGCGCCTGCGGCGACAGCATCCACGACACCCGTTCCGCTTCCAGTACAACATGGGAGACTG
>JAITTX010000268.1 GCA_031286755.1 Paraburkholderia sp. | reverse complement strand
AAGTCGATCCTGATCGATGCCCTGGCGCTCACGCTCGGCGCGCGCGCCGACGCCGGCGTGGTGCGCACGGGCGAAACCCGCGCCGACATCACCGCCGAGTTCGACGCCCCGCCGCACATCGCGCAGTGGCTCGACGAGCAGGCGCTCGCCACGCCCGACGGCGAAAACACCGTGATGCTGCGCCGCGTGATCGACAGCGGCGGGCGCTCGCGCGCGTTCATCAACGGCACGCCGGCCACGCTCGCGCAATTGCGCGAAGTGGGCGAGCGGCTGGTGGACATTCACGGCCAGCACGCGCATCAACTGCTCATGCGCCCCGACGCGCAGCGCGAGATGTTCGACACCCACGCGGGCCTGACGGAGATGGCCGCCGCTGTCACGCGCGCGTGGCGCACCGCCCGCGACGCGCGCCTCGCCGTGCAAACCGCGATGTCGCGCGACCGCGAACTGCAGCTCGAGCGCGAGCGCCTTGCCTGGCAGCTCGCCGAGCTCGACAAGCTCGCGCCGCAACCGGGCGAGTGGGAAGAAGTCAACGCCGAGCACGTGCGGCTCTCGAATTCGGCGAGCCTGATCGAAGGCGTGCAAGGCGTGCTCGCGGCGCTCTCCGAATCCGACGAGGCGATGATCTCGCATCTGAACTCGATCCTCTCGAAGCTGCGCGATCTGGCCGAAGTCGATCCCGCGCTCGGCGATGCGCTCGCCGCGCTCGAACCCGCCGCGATCCAGTTGCAGGAGGCGGTCTACTCGCTCTCGCATTACGCGCAGCGGCTCGATCTCGATCCCCAGCGGCTCGCGCAGGTCGAATACCGGCTGGAGGCGCTTCATTCGGCGGCGCGCAAATTCCGCCTCCAGGCGGACTCATTGCCCGAAGAGCACTCGGCACGGCGCGCCCAGCTTGCCGCGCTCGACGCAGCCTCCGATCTCGACGTGCTGCGCGCCGCCGCCGACAAGGCGCACGAGACGTATCTCACCGAAGCCCGCCTGCTTTCGAAGGCGCGCGCCAAAGCCGCCAAGGCGCTCGGCGCGGCGGTCACGCAAGGCATGCAGGAACTGTCGATGGCGGGCGGCAGCTTCGAGGTCGCGCTAGTGCCGCTCGGCAGCAGCTCGAACGGCGAGCCGATCGGCGGCGCGCACGGTCTCGAGCAGATCGAATTTCGCGTGGCGGGCCACGCGGGTGTGCCGTTGCGGCCGCTCGCGAAGATCGCTTCGGGCGGCGAGCTCGCGCGCATCAGCCTCGCGCTCGCCGTGATTGCGAGCGCCGCGAGCCCCACACCCACGCTGATCTTCGACGAAGTGGACACCGGCATCGGCGGCGGCGTGGCCGAAGTGGTTGGGCGCCTCTTGCATCAGCTCGGCCGCCAGCGCCAGGTGCTGTGCGTCACACACCTGCCGCAGGTTGCCGCGCGCGGCGACCACCACTTCCAGGTCTCGAAGTCCGGCGACGGCAATGGCGGCACCATCTCCGTCGTCACGCCGCTCGACAAGCCGGGCCGCGTGGAGGAAGTCGCGCGCATGCTCGGCGGGCTGGAGATCACAGCCACCACACGCCGGCACGCGAAGGAAATGCTGGCGGCTTGAGATCATTCATCGGCCGCCAGAACTCATCGCACGCGCTAGCCTTTTTCAAACACCCGCTTCCACAGCGCCAGCACGGCCTCGCGCTCGTGTTCGACGCGCGCGGGATCGACCCGCGCCGCCTCCATGCCGTCGAGCCGCAACTGGTGCTGAAGTTTGCGATAGAGCCGGTACGCCGAGCCAATCGTGTCGGCCTCCGCCTCGCTCATCAGCCCGAAACGCGACACCTCGCGCAGGAGCGCGATATTGCCCGTGTTGCCGATCAGCTCGGGGTCTTGCGCCGCGTGCAGCAGCACCCAGTACTGCACGAGAAATTCAATGTCGACCATACCGCCGCGGTCGTGCTTCAGATCGAACAGCTCGGTGCGATTGGGGTGGCCGTCCCCCACGCGCTGGCGCATCTCGACGATCTCCTGCGCAAGCGGCGCCGCATCGCGCGGCGTCGTGAGCACCTGCACGCGAATCGCCTCGAACGCATTGCCAATGTCCGCGTCGCCCGCCGAAAAACGCGCGCGCGTGAGCGCCTGGTGCTCCCAGACCCAGGCGGTATTCGCCGCGTCGCCCTCGCGCAGTTGATAGCGCCGGAACGAGCCGAGATCGGTCACGAGCAGCCCCGATTCGCCATTGGGACGCAAGCGCAGATCCACGTCGAAGAGCGTGCCCGCGCCCGTGGACGTCGTGAGCCACGTAATGAGGCGCCGCGCGAACGTCGCGTAGATCTCCGAGGCGCGTTCGTCCTCGTCGTCGTAGAGGAAGATGATGTCGAGGTCCGACGCGTAGCCCAGCTCCTTGCCGCCAAGCTTGCCGTAGGCGATGGCCGCGAAGCGCGGCACTTCGCGATGGCGCTTCGGAAACTGCTTCCACACCGTTTCGATGGTCACGTCGAGCACCGCGTCCGCGAGCTCGGAGAGCCGGTCGCTCACGTGCTCGACAGAAAGCCGGCCCGCCAGGTCGTTGAGCAGGATGCGGAATACCTCCGCCTGGTGCGCGTGGCGCAGCAAGTCCATCTGCAGCTCGACATCGGCGGCGGCGGCCAGGCGCGCGCGCAGGAGGCGCGAGAACTCCGGCCAGTCGAACGGCGTGGTGATGGCCTCGTCGTCGAGCAGTTCGTCGAGCAGTTGCGGATGGCGGATCAGATAGCCCGCCCCCCAGCGCGACGCGCCGAGCACCTTGAGCACGCGGTTGAGCGCATCCGGGTATTCGGTGAGCAGCGCGAGATACGCGCCGCGCCGGATCACCGCTTCGAGCAGGTCGAACATGCGCGCGAGCGTGTCGCCGCGCCGCTCGCGCGGTTCCAGCGTGCGCGCCGCTTCGAGCGCGCGCTGCGCGACGCTGTCGAAGCGCCCGCGGCTCTTCTCGGGCAGGCCCGTATAGCGCGACGACTGCCACAGCCCGCGCAGGCGCGCGAGCAGCGGCGCCGGGTCGTCGATGCCGAGCTCCGCCAGACGCTCGAGCAGCGCGCCGTCGGCGCCCTCCTCGGTCAGCGCGTCGCTCCAGACCCACGCGGCCGCGCCGTCCTCGGGCGCGGCGCAGCCGCTCTCGCCGCTCACCTTGTCGGAGAAGATCTGGTCGAACTGGCGCTCGACCTTCTCGCGATGCGCATCGAGCACCGCCATCAGCGCGGCATAGTCGTCAAAGCCCATCGACTTCGCGAGCGCCTGGCGCTCTTCGGGATCGACGGGCATCGCGTGGGTCTGCGCGTCGTCGCGGTATTGCAGCCGGTGCTCGAGTTCGCGCAGGAAGTTGTAGGCGCAGGTGAGCTCGCCGCAGACTTCGGGCGCAATCAGCCCGCGCGCCGCCGCATAGCCGAGCACGGCGAGCGTCGGGCGCACGCGAAAGCCCGCGTCCTGGCCGCCGCGAATCAGCTGGAACACCTGCGCGCTGAACTCGATCTCGCGGATGCCGCCGCGCCCGAGCTTGATGTCGTCGGCCTTGTCGGGACGCATGGAGGCGCGGCGCTGCGCTTCATGACGGATCTGCATGTGCAGCGAGCGAATCGCGCTGATCACGCCGAAGTCCAGATAGCGCCGGTAGACGAAGGGTTTCACGAGCCCCTCTAGCTGCGAAGCGAGGCGCAGCGCGCTCTCGCTCGCCATCTCCGAAACGAGCCGCCCCTTGATCCACGCGTAACGCTCCCACTCGCGGCCCTGCACGTAGAAGTACTCCTCGAGCATGCCGAGGCTGCACACGAGCGGGCCCGAGTCGCCGTTGGGGCGCAGGCGCATGTCGACGCGGAACACGAAGCCGTCCGCCGTCACGTCGGAGAGCGCGCCGATCAGACGCTTGCCCACGCGCGCGAAAAAATCCTGGGTGGCGATGGGCGAGCGCTGGCCGCCCGTGGTCTCACCATCATCCTCGTAGACGAAGATCAGGTCGATGTCCGACGAAACGTTGAGTTCGCGCCCGCCGAGCTTGCCCATGCCCACCACGCCGAGCGTCAGGCGCTCGCCGGTGGGCCCGCGCGGCTCGCCGAAGACCGTTTCGAGGTCCGCGCTCACGACTGCCAGCGCGCGCTGGATGGTCACTTCGGCGAAGTCCGTCATGGTGCCGGTGACTTCGCCGACATCGGCCACGCCGCCGAGGTCGCGCTCCATCACCGCGCAGATCACTTCAGCGCGCAGCTGGCGCAGCGCCTTTTTCAACTGCTCGTCGGTGAGCGGCGCGCCGGGCTGGCCGGCGGGATGGCCCGCGCCGCCGCGCGCCTCGTCGCACAGCGCATCGAACCGTGCGGCGATGCGCTCGCGCGTGAGCGGCGAGGCCGCGAGCGCCTGAACCTGATCGGCAAGACCCGGGCGAGCGGCATAGGCGCGCGCCGCGTAGCGCGAATAACTGGAACTCAGAAGGGGAATGTCAGTCATGAAGAATCTTGCCCGGCTCGTTGAGCGGGGGTGGGTGGGCGTGCGTCGGCGTTACTTCAGTTGCACCGACAGCTTCAACGGCCCCCGCCGCCGTGCGAAGAACCCCGTGCACAAGCGCGCAGCAAACCATCCCGGCTTCCCCGGATGGCCGGCCCCATGGCCCCCTGTGATACATTTCGACGTCAGAACGCAACGCTACCATACCCCACCCGCCGCAGCATGTCCGAGCGTAACGACCCCGCCGGCCCGCATCAAACCGGACATGCCAGCCGGGAAAACGCAGGCGCGGGCTCCCCCCACCATCACCCTGTCCTGCGCCACACGTTTCGCGTGCTGGCCTGCATCGCGCTCGTCCTCTATTTCATCGTCTCGGTGCTGCTGCTCGGGCTGCGCTATGTCGTGCTGCCTCGCGTGGACGATTTTCGCCCGCGCATCGAAAAACTCGTCTCCGACAAGATTCACGCCGAGTTTCGCATCGGCAAGCTCTCGCCGCACTGGTCGGGCTTCCAGCCCGGCATCGACATCGCGGGCCTGACGATTCGCGACCGCCACGGCAACATCGCGCTGAACGTGCCGCACGCCACGGCGGCGGTCTCCTGGCGCTCGCTCGTGACCTTCGAGCCGCTGCTCTCCAGCGTCGTGGTCGAGCGCCCCGACGTGCTGATCGCGCGTGAGGACGACGGCACGCTCACGGTCGCCGGCGTGCCCGTGCCCACGGCGCACACGGGCAACGCGACCTTCACGACCTGGCTCATGCGCCAGCAGGCCATCGTTCTGCGCGGCGGCACGCTGCGCTGGAACGACGCCACGCGCGACGTGCCCGAGCTCAAGCTCTCGGACATTCGCGTCGCCATCCTCAACGACGGCTACGACCACCGCATCGCGCTCCAGGCGCCCGCCGACGGCACGCTGCTGCACGGGCCGCTCGACTTCCGCACGCACTTCAAGCATGCGCGCTTCGCGCAGGCGGGCAAGCCGATCGCCTGGAGCGGCGACGTCTACATCTCGACCGGCCCCGTCGACCTGCCCACGCTCGCGCGCTATATCGACTTGCCGCTCACCACCTATGCAGGGAGCATCAACAACGCGATCTGGGCGCACTTCGAGGCGGGCCGCATCAAGTCCGCCGACGGCGTGCTGAGCGGCAACGACATCGCGCTGCGCGTGAAGCCCACCCAGCCGCGCCTCGACCTGCCGGTCGCGCAATTCAACTGGCGCCTCGCGATCGAGCCCGGCGACTACACGCTGCAGATGCACGACTTCCATGCGGAGCTCGGCCAGCCGCCGCTCGCCGACGGCACACCGCTCACGCGCTCGCTCGCGTTCACGACGCTGGACGGGCGCCTGCGCCAGCAGTCGCTGCAGCACGGCCAGCTCTTCGCGGTGCACGGCGACCGCATCGACGTGGGCATCCTCGCCGAGTTCATGCGCGCGCTGCCGCTGCCGGGGCGCGTGCAGAACTCGCTCGTGCGCTTCAACCCGCAAGGCGTGATCGCCAATTACGACCTCGCGATGGAGCGCGCAAAGCCCGAGTCGGGCGAAGCAGCCGCCGAGCAGCGCACCATGAGCGCCGAGCCGGTGGCCCGCTATCGCTTCAAGGGCGACCTGCAGGGCATCAGTGTGGCGGCCCAGGAGCCGGGGCCCGGCCTCACGCCGCGCGGCCATCCGCGCGCGGGTCTGCCTGGCGTCGAGAACCTCTGGGGCCAAATCGACGCCGACGAATCGCACGGCGCGCTGCGCCTCGACACGGCCGCCACCACCCTCACGCTGCCGGGCGTGTTCGACGACCCGCGCCTTAAGTTCGACCGGCTGTGGGGCGCGATGAACTGGACCGTCGCCGCGCAGCGCCAGCCCGGCGACAAGCTCAAGGCGTTCACGGTGAACGTGAGCGAACTGGGCGTCGAAAACGCCGACGCGCGCGCCAACATGACCGCGCACTACACGAACCCCGGCCACGGGCGCGGCGCGCTCGACCTCGTCGCCAAATTCGACCGGGCGCAGGTCGCGGCCATCCCGCGCTATCTGCCCACCAGCATCAGCGAGAAGGCCCGCACCTATCTGGACCACGGGCTGCAAGCCGGGATCTCGAAGGGCGCGACCATCGAGATTCATGGCGACCTCGCCAAATTCCCCTACTCGCGCGACCCGGAAGCGGGCCAGTTCCGCATCGTCGCGCCGTTCCAGAACGGGCGCTTCGACCCGTCGCCGTATCCGCCGAAGAAGCTGCGCGACGGGGCGCCGAACGTCTGGCCCGCGTTCGACGGCATTGACGGCGTGTTCCGGCTGCACGAGAACAAGCTGCGCTTCGACGTCACGCGCGGCCATTACCGCAACTTCGTGCTGCGCGACGTGAGCGGCCGCATCGACGAGCTGGGTATCAAGGGCTCCGATCTCGTGATCGAGGGCGCCGGGCGCGGGCCGCTCGCGGACCTGCTCGATTACGCGGATAACAGCTCGATCGGCGCGATCTCGAAGCATGCGACCGCGAAGGTGCAGGCGCAGGGGCCGGCCACCTTCGCGCTCAAGCTCACGATTCCGCGCAAGCCGATGCCGAAGGTGACGGTGGCGGGCGCCATCGGTTTCGAGAACGACACGCTCAGCGCCGATAATGTGCCGCCGCTTTCCAGCCTCACCGGCAAGGTGCGCTTCACGAACCACAACGCCCAGGTCGAGCGGCTCAGCGGGCGCTTCCTCGGCGGCGAGGTGCGCGCGGACGGCGGCTTGAGCGACGACGGCCGCTATGCGGTGAACGTCGCGGGCAACGTGGCCGTGAACGCCGACGCGGCGCGCAGCCTGAATCTGCACGGCACGGCGGCGGCAGTGCTCGGCCGCTTTTCGGGCTCGGCGCCGTGGTCGCTCTCGGTGGCCGGTACGCGTGGCCATCTGCCCGACGTGAAGGCAAATTCCGATCTGACCGATCTCGCCATCGACCTGCCCGCGCCGTTCGGCAAGACCGCTGGCGCGCAGATGCCGCTGCGCTTCGAGTTGCAGCCCGGCGCCGGCGACGGCAGCGATGCCGGCACGCTGGCCGCCGCCACCGACGCCACGCAGTACGAGCATGCCGACCTCGCGCTCGGGCCGCTCGCGGCGCGCTACGTGTTGCGCCGCAACCCGGGCCACGTGCCGGGCGTGGTGCGCGGCGTGATCGCCATGAACCGGCCCGCCGATCTGCCCACCGACGGCGTGGTCGCGGTGGTCGACGTGCCCACCTTCGACGCCGATGCCTGGCGCCGCGTCGCGCAGGAATTGCGCGGCACGGCGGCGGCGAGCGAAGCCGCCGCCGCTTCGACGGCGAATCCGGCAGCGAATCCGGCAACCAATACGACGGCGAATCCGACCGCGAGCGCTGCGGCGGCCAGTGCCGCAAGCGCGGCGGGCGCCACGCACGCAGCCGCTGGAGACGCGCAAGCGGCGGCCTCGGCCGCGCGCGCCGCGTCGCAAACGTTGGCAACCGGCGCGCCGCCACAACCCGCCTCGCAAGCGGAGGCGAGCGCCGCGAACCCCGCCAGCGCGCCCGGCGGCGCGTTCGCGCCCTATCTGCCCTCGCGCTTCGCCGTCCACGTCGGCATGCTCACGCTGCTCAAGCGTCACTGGGAAAACGTGATCGTGGGCGCCACGCGCACCGGCAAGGAGTGGCAGGCCAACGTCGCGTCCAATCAAGTCTCGGGCCACGTCGCGTGGAAACCGGGCCCGGTGGCGGGCTCGCCCGGCACGCTCGAAGCGCAGCTCGCCCGCCTCGTCGTGCCCGCCGCAACCGAGAACGATCTGCTCGGTCAGGCCATGTCGCAGCGCGCCGAGAACATGCCGTCGATCAACCTCGTCGTGAACCAGCTCATCGTGCGCGGCCACGACCTCGGCCGCCTGCAGATGAACGCCCACAACTACGTCGACAACGGCGTGCCGGTCTGGCAACTCGACACGCTCGACATCACCAACCCGGCCGCGCACTTCACCGCGACCGAGAACTGGCGCGCCGTCGGCGACGAGTCGCCGCCCGCCGATATCGCAGGCGGCACCGGCGAGACGCCTCGCCGCACCGCGCTCGACTTCCACCTCGACATCAAGGACGCGGGCGCCCTGCTCGAGCGCGCGGGCGTAGAGCACGTGATCAAGGGCGGGCGCGGCACGCTGACCGGCAAGCTGGCGTGGCGCGGCGGCCCGACGGTGGTCGACTATCCGACGCTCGACGGCAACCTCGCGCTCGACCTGCGCCATGGCGAGATCCTCAAGATCCATCCGGGCGTGGCGTCGCTGCTCGGCGTGCTGAGCCTGCAAAGCCTCGCGCACTTTCCCGACATGGACTTCCGCGACGTGATCGGCACCGGCCTGCCCTTCACGAGCGTGACGGGCACCGGACAGATCCAGAACGGCATCGGCCGCACCGACGACTTCAAGATCGTGACCGCGCCGGGCCGCGCGCAGATGACGGGCACGATCGACGTCGCCGACAGAACCCAGGACTTACGCGTGCACGTCGTGCCCACGGTGAGCGCCGGCGCGGGCGTGATCGCGGCGGCCATCATCAACCCGCTGTTCGGCCTGGGCGCGCTGATCGCCGATTTCGCGCTGCTGCACACCGTCGAAACGACGTTCGCGCGCACCTACGCAGTCACGGGCTCGTGGTCCAAACCGCTCGTCGAGCGGCTGCAGGACGATCAAGGTAAGATGAACGCACAGGCCCCGGCAGCGGTGCATTGAGCAGCGCTGCGGCACCCTCCGCACCGGCCCCGGCCCCTGCCAGGCGATGCCGGCGCGAACCGGGCACGCTGCATGCGTGATCGTGGCACGCCCCGTGACACGCCATGCCACGGATCGCACCGCACGGCATACCGTGTCCAAGGTCTCCTCTTCTGTTCATTCAAGAGCCATCGATGAGCGATACCTCCCCTCCCGCAACACCCGTCTCCAGCGGGCCTGGCAGCTCGCCGTTTCGCGTCGCCGCGTTGCAGATGGTCAGCACGCCCGATCGCGAACGCAACCTGGCCGACGCCGGGCACCTGATCGCCCAGGCCGCGAGTCAAGGCGCGCGCCTCGTGCTGCTGCCGGAATACTTCTGCTTCATGGGCCACAAGGACACCGACAAGCTCGCCATCCGCGAAGCCTATGGAGACGGCCCGATCCAGCGCTTTCTCGCCGACGCCGCGAAGCGTCACGGCGTCTGGGTCATCGGCGGCACGCTGCCCTTGCGCGTGACAAACCCGGCGCCCGAGGAAAACCGCGTGCTGAACACCACGCTCGTGTTCGACCCGAGCGGCGCGGAACGCGCGCGCTACGACAAGATCCACCTCTTCAGCTTCGAAAAAGGCGCCGAATCGTTCGACGAAGCTCGCACGATCCGCCCCGGCGCCGAGGTGCGCACCTTCGACGCGCCGTTCGGCCGCGTCGGGCTGTCGGTCTGCTACGATCTGCGCTTTCCCGAGCTTTATCGGCGCATGGGAGATTGCGCGCTGATGGTCGTGCCGTCGGCATTCACGTACACCACGGGCCGCGCGCACTGGGAAACGCTGCTGCGCGCCCGCGCGATCGAGAACCAGTGCTACGTGCTCGCCGCGGCGCAAGGCGGCCAGCACGAGAACGGCCGCCGCACCTGGGGCCATAGCATGCTGATCGACCCGTGGGGCGAGATCCTCGACGTGCGCGACGAAAACCCCGGCGTGGTGATCGGCGACATCGACCTCGAACGCATGGCCGCCGTGCGCACGAGCCTGCCCGCGTGGCGGCATCGCGTGCTGGACTGCCCCTGATGTGCCCTGAAACCCCGGCCGAAGCGCTTGATTTCAAAACGCTTCGCCCGAATCTACTCTGTCAGACGTTGCTTACCGAGACTGCTTACCAAGCGAACTGAGCGCATGAACATCATCGAACCCGGCATCCGCAATCTGGCGACCGCGAAGGACCTGCTCCTGACGCCCTACGGCCTCGACGAGGCAGTGCTTACGCGCACCCTCGGCGAGATCTTCACGCACCGCGTCGACTACGCCGACCTCTATTTCCAGACCACGCGCAGCGAGGCTTGGAGCCTGGAGGAAGGCATCGTCAAATCGGGCAGCTTCAGCATCGACCAGGGCGTGGGCGTGCGCGCCGTCTCGGGCGAGCGCACCGCCTTCGCCTACTCCGACGACCTCTCGCCCGAGGCCATCCGCCAGGCGGCCATCGCCACGCGCTCGATCGCGCAGGCCGGTGGCGGCAAGCAGAAGATCCAGGTGGCGAGCTCGCTCAAGGGCATCGTCGGCCGCGACCTGTATCTGCCCTCCGATCCGCTTTCCTCGCTCGAGGCCACCGAAAAGGTCAAGCTGCTCGAACGCGTCGAGCAGATGGCGCGCAGCCGCGACCCGCGCATCACCCAGGTGATGGCCGCGCTCGCGGGCGAATACGACGTGGTGCTGGTCGCGCGCAGCGACGGTGCGCTCGCCGCCGATATCCGCCCGCTCGTGCGCGTCTCGGTCACGGTGATCGCCGAGCAGAACGGCCGCCGCGAGATCGGCAGCGGCGGCGGCGGCGGCCGCTTCGACTACGGCTATTTCACCGACGAGGTCCTCTCGAAGTACGTCGACGACGCCGTGCACGCGGCGCTCGTCAATCTGGAAGCGCGCCCGGCTCCGGCCGGCGCGATGTCCGTGGTGCTCGGTCCGGGCTGGCCCGGCGTGCTGCTGCACGAGGCCATCGGCCACGGCCTCGAAGGCGACTTCAACCGCAAGGGCTCGTCGGCGTTCGCGGGCCAAATCGGCCAGCGCGTGGCGGCCACGGGCGTCACGGTGGTCGACGACGGCACGCTGCCCAACCGCCGCGGGTCGCTCAATATCGACGACGAAGGCAACCCCACGCAGTGCACGACGCTGATCGAGGACGGCATCCTCAAGGGCTACATCCAGGACTCGCTCAACGCGCGTCTCATGAAGATGCCCGTGACCGGCAACGCGCGCCGCGAATCGTACGCCGCGCTGCCGATGCCGCGCATGACCAACACCTACATGCTCAACGGCGACAAGGATCCGCAGGAGATCATCGCTTCTGTGAAGAACGGCCTCTATGCCGTGAACTTCGGCGGCGGCCAGGTGGACATCACCAACGGCAAGTTCGTGTTCTCGGCCTCCGAGGCGTACATGATCGAGGACGGCAAGATCACCTACCCCGTGAAGGGCGCGACGCTGATCGGCAGCGGCCCGGAATCGCTCAAGTACGTGAGCATGATCGGCAACGACATGCGCCTCGACTCGGGCGTGGGCGTGTGCGGCAAGGAGGGCCAGAGCGTGCCCGTGGGCGTGGGCCAGCCGACGCTACGCATCGACCGCATGACGGTGGGCGGCACGGTCTAAGCGCCCCCGAGAGGTTTCGAACTGCAGGATTCATGCGCGGCGATGCGGATTTTCCGCGTCACCGCGCGGGTTTTCTGCATGCAATACCAAAGTGTCGCGGATAACCCGCATTTTTATACGGCCCAGCTTGCCAGCCACGAGAACCTCGCGGTATAAAGGCAATCACCCTTTTCGACGTAACGAACCGAAGTTACCCAAAAGCAGGCTTCCAACCCGCCATGTTCGCCACGAAGTTTTACTTTTACTTTTTTTGGTATCTCAGACCGCTGGCGGATCGAGAGGGTTGACAGTACGCGCAGGACCCCGAATACACGAAAAACCGCCAGCAGAGTCTGGCGGTTTTTTTTTGCCTTCCACGTCACCGAGCAGCAATTTTCATTTAACCGGTTTTCGCAGCACCGCCTGGACACAATCGCCGGCACGCTACACACAGGATCAGGAGAAAACGACCATGCCCCCGCACAACACCGACGATGTCCGCATTCGCGAACTCAAGGAACTCACGCCGCCCGCACACCTGATCCGCGAGTTCCCATGCTCGGAAGCCGCGTCGACGCTGATCTTCGAATCGCGCCGCGCCATGCATCGCATCCTGCACGGCATGGACGACCGCCTGATCGTCATCGTCGGCCCGTGCTCGATTCACGACACCAAGGCCGCGCTCGAATACGCGCAGAAGCTCGTGGAGCAGCGCAAGCGCTTCAAGAACGAACTCGAGATCGTGATGCGCGTGTATTTCGAAAAGCCGCGCACGACGGTGGGCTGGAAGGGCCTCATCAACGACCCGTACATGGACAACAGCTTCAAGATCAATGACGGTCTGCGCACCGCGCGCGAACTGCTCGTCTCGATCAACGAACTGGGCCTGCCGGCCGGCACCGAGTACCTCGACATGATCAGCCCGCAGTACATCGCCGACCTCGTTTCGTGGGGCGCGATCGGCGCGCGCACGACCGAGTCGCAGGTGCACCGCGAACTGGCCTCGGGCCTCTCGTGCCCGGTCGGCTTCAAGAACGGCACGGACGGCAACGTGAAGATCGCCGTGGACGCCATCAAGGCCGCCTCGCAGCCGCACCACTTCCTCTCGGTGACGAAGGGCGGCCACTCGGCCATCGTCTCGACGGCCGGCAACGAGGACTGCCACGTGATCCTGCGCGGCGGCAAGACGCCGAACTACGACGCGCAAAGCGTGGATGCCGCGTGCAGCGACATCGGCAAATCGGGTCTCGCGGCGCGCCTGATGATCGACGCGAGCCACGCGAACAGCTCGAAGAAGCACGAGAACCAGATCCCGGTGTGCGCCGACATCGGCCGCCAGGTGGCGGGGGGCGACGAGCGCATCGTCGGCGTGATGGTGGAATCGCATCTCGTGGCGGGCCGCCAGGATCTGAAGGAAGGCTGCGCGCTCACGTACGGCCAGAGCATCACCGATGCGTGCATTGGCTGGGACGAAAGCGTGGGCGTGCTCGAAGGGCTCGCCGACGCGGTCAAGCAGCGCCGCGTCGCGCGCGGCAGCGGCAACTGAGCGTTTTTTTGCTCAGTTTTCTCTCAGCAACGCAAAACGCCCCGGTGCAAACCGGGGCGTTTTTTCGTTTGGGGTACGGCGCCTGCGACTCGATCGCAGACGCGGACGAATCTCAGTCGAGCATGCCCGAACCGAAGATTTCCGTGTGGATACGTGCGGGATCCACGCCGCGCTCCAGGAGCGCGTCGCGCTGCGCGCGCATGAACGCGACCGGGCCGCAGACGTAGTAGTCGGCATCCGGCAGGATCGCGTCGGCGGCGATGCGCCCGAGGTCGACACGGCCTTCGAAGTCGTAGTCGACGCCCACGCGGTCCTGCGCGCCCACTTCCTCATAGAACACCGCGAGCTTCAGGTTCGGATGCTCGGCCGCGGCGCGGCGCATCCAGTCGTCGAATGCATGCACGCTGCGGTTGCGGCAAGCGTGCACGAAGGTCACCTTGCGCTCGCTGCGCTCGGCCAGCAGCGTGGAGAGCATCGAGACCATCGGTGTGATGCCCACGCCGCCGCTCATCAGCACGACCGGCGTGGCCTTCTTGCGATCGAGCTTGAATTCGCCCATCGGCGCGCTCACGTGCACGACCGCGCCCTCTTCCACGCCGTCATGCATCAGGTTCGAGACGTGGCCCGGCTCCACTTCGCCGCGACCGTCCTCGCGCTTGACCGAGATGCGCAGCCAGCGGCCGTGCGGCGCGTCGGAGAGGCTGTACTGGCGCGGCTGGTCGACGCCCAGCTTGTCGACATAGCGCGTCACGCTCACGTACTGGCCCGGCTCGAAGCCACCGGCCGATGCGCCGTCGGCGGGCGCGAGATAGAACGAGGTGATCTCGTCGCTTTCCACGTGCTTGCGCATCACCTTGAACGGGCGGAAGCCACTCCACGGCGCCGCTTCATAGAGCTTCGCCTCGGCGCCGATCATGATATTCGCGAGCTGCTCGTAGGCCACCGCCCAGGCGTCGAGCGTGGGTTGGTCTACGGCGTCGCCCAGCACGTCCACCACCGCGCCCAGCAAATGACGCCCGACGATCGGGTAGTGCTCCGGACGGATGTTCAGGCTCGCGTGCTTGTTGGCGATGTGCGAGACCGCGCCGCCGAGCGCGCCGAGATTGTCGATGTTCGCCGCATAAGCGTAGACCGCGCGGGCGAGGGTTTCGGGCTGACTGCCGCTCTTCTGGTGCGTCTGGTTGAAGATGTTCTTCAGTTCCGGATGCGCATTGAACATCCGGCGGTAGAAATGCTTCGTGATGGTGGTGCCGTGTTCGGCGAAAACAGGCGCGGTGGCCTTGACGCGGGCGATCTGGTCAGCGGTAAGCGCAGTCATTGCGGCTTCTCCTTGTTAAACATGCAAATACGATACATGTTTAATGAGACAAGCCGCCCCAGGCATTTTGTCGCACCCCCGCATTTTCCTGATTGCGGGATGCGCCCTGCATTGGCGGTCCGGCTTTGCGGGCCGGCCGCCGGTCTTTCACGGCTGCGCTTCGGTCCCTTTATTCGCTGGAACCGGTGCCGGACGGGCTGTCTGCTCCATCCTGCGACGCACCTGCCGATGCGCCACGGTCGTGGCGCCAGAGCACGTCGGCGCCGCCTGCCGCGCGGTTGAGCACGCGCGCGAGCACGAACAGCAGGTCGGAGAGCCGGTT
>JAITTX010000260.1 GCA_031286755.1 Paraburkholderia sp. | reverse complement strand
CTCTCGTTCTCGTCGAGCACGTTCCTCGTGTACCCGATTCCGGGCTGGTCGCTGCGCTGGTATCAAAACCTCGTGATGTCCGACGAGTGGCGCATGGCCGCGAAGAACAGCTTCATCGTCGGGCCGGCGGCGACGCTCGTGGCGACCGTGCTGGGCACGCTCGCGGCCATCGGCCTCACGAAGGCCGACTTCCGCGGCAAGTCGCTGCTCATGGCCGTGCTCATCTCACCGATGATCGTGCCCGTGGTGGTGGTGGGCGTGGGCATGTATCTGTTCTTCGCGCCGCTCGGGCTCGCCAACACCTATCTGGGCCTGATCCTCGCGCATGCTTCGCTGGGTGTGCCCTTCGTGGTGACCACGGTGTCGGCCACGCTGCAGGGCTTCAATTACAACCTCGTGCGCGCGAGCCTCTCACTCGGCGCGAATCCGGTGACCACGTTCTTTCGCATCACGCTGCCCGTGATCGCGCCCGGCGTGATCTCGGGCGCGCTGTTCGCGTTCGCGACGTCGTTCGACGAGGTGGTGGTGACGCTGTTCCTCGCGGGCGCCGACCAGACCACGCTGCCGCGCCAGATGTTCACGGGTATCCGCGAGAACATCAGCCCGACGATCGCTGCGCTCGCAACGATCCTGATTGTGTTCTCGACCTGTCTGCTGCTGGCGCTCGAATGGTTGCGCGGCAGGAACGCGGCGCGCGCGGTGAAGGCCTGATTCGGCCCGAATGGAGGCCTGAAACGCAAAGCGGCGCATATGCGCCGCTTTTGCCTTCACGTGCCCGTGAATTCCGTTACGGTTACGTGGCGGAGAGCAAGGCGGGCACGTGCCGCGTCACCCACTGCGTGGCCTGATCGTAGGCATGCGCCAGTTGCAGCACGGCAAGATCGGCGTGCGGCTTGCCGATCACCTGCAGGCCCATCGGCAGCCCCTGCGCGTTGAAGCCGGCTGGCACGCACATCACGGGCAGGCCCGCGAGCGTGGCGCCGATCACCACCTCCATCCAGCGGTGATACGTGTCCATCGTGCGGCCCGCAATGGACTTCGGCCAGTGCTCCCGCGCGTCGAACGGGAAGATCTGCGCGCTCGGCAGCACGAGGTAGTCATGGTGCTCGAACAGCGCGAGCAGCGCGTTGTACCACTGCGTGCGCGCGACCGTGGCGTTCCACACGTCCTCGCCCGAGAGCTTCTGCCCGACTTCCACTTCCCATTGCGCCTCGGGCTTGAGCAGCGCGCGCTTCGCGGGGTCGCGATACAGCGCGCCCAGCGTGCCCGCCACGGAGAAGTGGCGCAGCGTGCGCCAGCAGTCCCAGAGCTTGTCCATCGAATAGCCGGGACGCGCGGCCTCGACCTTGCAGCCGATCGCCTCGAAGTCCTTGAGCGCGGTCTCGCAGAGCGCGAGCACGCCATCCTCCATCGGCAGATAGCCGTCGTAGTTGCCGAGCCAGCCAATGCGCGTGCCGCTGAAGTCGCGCGCGAGCGGGCCCGCGAACTGCGCCGGGTCCTCGGCGATGGAGAGCGGCGCGCGCGCGTCGTAGCCGGCCTGCGTGGAGAGCAGCATGGCCACGTCGCGAACGCTGCGGCCCATCGGCCCGGCGCAGCCGAGCTGGTTGTAGAACACGTCGACGGCGGGGACCGTCGGCACGCGCCCCTGCGAAGGCCGGAAGCCGAAGATGTTGTTCCAGCCCGCGGGATTGCGCAGCGACCCCATCATGTCGCTGCCGTCGGCCACCGGCAGCATGCGCAGCGCGAGCGCCACGGCCGTGCCGCCGCTGCTGCCGCCCGCGCTGCGCGTGGGGTCGTATGCGTTGAGCGTGGTGCCGAACACCGGGTTGTAGGTATGCGAGCCCAGGCCGAACTCCGGCGAATTGGTCTTGCCGATGAAGATCGCGCCTTGCGCGCGCGTGCGCGCGGCCACGAGCGCGTCGGCCTTCGGCACTTCGTCGCGGAAGATCGGCGAGCATTGCGTGGAGGGGATGCCCGCCGTCGCGGTGAGATCCTTGGGCGCCTGCGGAATGCCGTGCAGCCAGCCGAGGTATTCGCCACGCGCGAGCTGGGCGTCGCGCTCGCCGGCTTCGGCCAGCAGCGTCGCGCGCTCGCGCAGCGAGACGATGGCGTTGGCCGGCGTGTTCATGTGCTCGATGTGGTCGAGGAAGGCGCTCATGACTTCGCGGCAGGAGACCTTGCGAAGCCGGATCCATTGCGAGAGCTCGAGCGCGCTGGCGGCGACGATGGCGTTGTGCGTGGGCGCTTGCGTGTTGTTTTGCGCAGGCTGGGCGGGGGAATGCGATGCCTGATTCATGCGTGACTCTCGTGGGGGGGATGGTTGCGGATGGAACAGGGGGAGCCTCATTGTCGCGCAGCACGCGCGCAAGCGAAAGGAAACGGGCGGTTGCCGTGTGAATCAACGGTTGCCGCTTTGCAGGGTTTTTCGGCGCTTGCGTTGGCGTTGGGCAGGTGCGCGGCTCACGCGCTGTTTGCCGTTTGTAATGGCGCGGCGGGCCGTCGTGCGTGAGTGCGCAGCGCTAGTGCGCGGCTGACTCGGGCAACGCCGCGCCGCCGAGGGCCTGATAGAGCGCCGCCGTGTCCGTGAGCCGCGTGGCCTGCGCACGCGTGCGGTCCAGCGCGCTTTGCAGCGCCTGGCGTTGCGCGTCGATCAGATCGAATTCGCTCACGCCGCCCACGGCGTAGCGCTCGTGCGCGATTGCGGCGCTCGCTTGCGCTTCGCGCGC
>JAITTX010000234.1 GCA_031286755.1 Paraburkholderia sp. | reverse complement strand
TGGCGCGCGCGCAGGCGCGGATGGCCGAAGCGCTCGATGTAGTGGTCCGGGCCGCCGAGCCAGCCGCACAGGAACCAGAACAGCTTGTCGCGCGAGCCGTCCAGCGTCTGCGGGTGCATCGCGCGGATGCCGGCAAACTCGGGCTCGAGGTCCATCAGGTCATAGAAGCGGTCGACGAGCTCGCGCACGCGCGCCTCGCCTCCCACGAGTTCGAAGGCCGTGGGCTGCTGCGGCGCTTCGTCGGCTGGATCGGTCATGTGGTTCAATCGTTGCGAAAACGGCGGCGGCAAGACGTTCGCGCCCTGCCGGGAAAGCGGCATTTTCGCATGGCGGCGCGGGTGGCGCGCGCGATGCCCCTTCCTGCACCATGCGCTCCCCTTGCTCTCCGTTTGCTCTCCGCTTGCTCTCCGTTTGCTCTCCGTTTGCTCTCCGTTTGCTCTCCGTTTGCTCTCCGCTTGCTCTCCGCTTGCTCTCGATGAGCGGCTAGCGCGCCCGCGCCCACACCCGCATGGCGTCGTCGATGGTGAGCGCCACCGCGTCACCCTCGTGCAGCGCCGTGTCGCTGCGGGCGATCACCACCGGCCCCGCAGGCACGCGCACGCTCGCGAGATACACGTCGCCCGTGCCCTGCGCCCCCACGCGGTGCCGCACCACCGTGCTTTCCTCCACGGCGCCATCCGCGGCGGCCTCGCCCGTCCAGTCCGCCGCGCCGCAGCGCGGGCAGCGATAGCGCGCCGGAAACACGGCCTCGCCGCACGCGTTGCAGCGCTGGATCACCAGAACCGTCTCGCTCATGCCAACCTCCTTTCGAGCACCACGGCATTCGCGCACATGCCGTGGCGATACTGCACCATGCCATAGCCGCTCACGAGCGCGAGCCGCGCCCCCCGCACCTGCCGCTCGCCCGCCGCGCCCTGCAATTGCCGGACCGCTTCGACGAACCCGTGCATACCGCCCGCCGCGCCCGCCTGCCCCGCCGAAAGCTGCCCGCCCGAGGTGTTCACCGGCAACTCGCGCGACGCGATGCGCGCAATGAGCGCCCGCAGGTCGCCGTCGGGCGCGAAGCCCAAGTCGGCGAGCTGGATCAGCGACATCACCGGATAGTCGTCGTAGACCGAGATCACGTCGATGTCGGCCGGCGTGGCGGTGGCCTGGGTCCAGAGCGCGCCGGCGAGCGCGGCCAGGCCGGTCTCCAGGCCGTCTCCCGCCTGATGATCGGGGTTGTAGCGGCATTGCAGCGCGCGCACGTGGAGCGGCGCGCCCGCCTCGCAGGCCCGCGCTTTCACGAGATCCGCGCGGGCCACCACGACGGCGTTCGCGCCGCACACCACGGGCACGCAATCGAAGCGCCCGAGCGGGTCGGCCACGCGCGGCGCGGCGAGGTATTCGTCGAGCGTGAGCGGCGTGCGATACACCGCGCCCGGATTGAGCGCGGCCCACTCGCGCTGCGCCACGCACATCGCGCCGTAATCGCGCGCGTTGAGCCCGTAGCGCCGCGCGTGGCGCTGCGTGAGCATCGCAAAGAGGCTGTTCGGCCCG
Source organism: Paraburkholderia sp. (assembly GCA_031286755.1). Taxonomy (GTDB): domain Bacteria; phylum Pseudomonadota; class Gammaproteobacteria; order Burkholderiales; family Burkholderiaceae; genus Paraburkholderia. The sequence continues at coordinate 12,663 of JAITTX010000234.1, read as the reverse complement.
CCGTTTTCGAGCGGCCGCAGATAGGTGCGCGTCGTGAGATTGTAGTGCTCGACCAGTTGCCGGAAATCGGCGGCCTCGAAACGGTCGCCGGACAGCAGCACGATCACCGAGGCGTCGCCGTGCTGCACCGCGCGAATCGCGTGCTGCAGCATGTTGATCGCGCTTGCGCCGCCGTGGCAATCGTCCATGCACCAGCGCGGACTGATGCCCAGCCGCCAGGCCATGTCGATCGCGTGATCCGGCGCGAGCGTGAACGATGCCACGCCAAGGCCGTCCACCTCGCGCGCATCGAACCCCGATTGCTCGAGCGCCAGCGCAAACGCCTGGGCGAGCAAATCGCCGGTCGTGTGCTCCGGCGCCTGGCGGCGATATGGCACCTCCACGCCGCAAACAACGGCAGCGCCATCGAAATCAGATTGCATGTCCCCTCCTCGCCCGGCATGCCGCCGCGCGTGTCCTGTCCGTGTTCATCTTGCTTCGAGTCCTCCGCGGTTTCCCGCCGTCCACGCGCATGATCCTACGATGCGCGGCGCTCCCCGCTTCGGGAGCACCCGCCTTGACAGCCGGTTTTTTTCATTATCCAATAAAACACATGAATTTTCATATTTTCGAGCTTAAAGGGTTTTCGGGGTTTACGCGCAGAATGCCTTCGCAATGCGCCCTTCCCGCCGCTCGAAACAGGTAGCGCCACATCGCCACGCGAGCCGCACCCCGCGGCCGCCCGGCTTCGTGAAGCGCTCAGGAGACGCAGCATGACAACTTTCGTGACAGCTTTCACGACACCCCGGACACCGCACGACGGCCGCGCCGCCGCACAGGGAGCCACGCAATGAGCGCAGCGCCCGTCACCGATGCCTTCGACGTCATCGTCGAAGCCGTGGAGCCGCTGACCTCGCACGTCAGCGCATTTCGCCTGCGCGCGCCCGACGGCCACGCGCTGCCCGGCTTCGCCGCGGGCGCGCACATTCGCGTGCAGGTGGGCGAAGATGGCGACGACTGGCGCGCCTAGTCGCTCGTCAATCTCGCGGCCAAAGCCTGTGCCGCGTGCGAGTGCGCCCCCGATCGTTACCTGATCGCCGTGCGTCGCGAAGACACGGGCGCGGGCGGCTCGCGGTGGATGCACACCCACGTGCGCGCGGGTCAAACGCTGCGCATCGCGCCGCCCGTCAACGCCTTCGCGCTCGAAGCCGATGCCGCCAGCGCCGGCGCCGTGCTGATTGCGGGCGGCATCGGCATCACGCCGATCGCGTCGATGGCCGCCGCGCTCACCGCGAACGCCAGCCGCTACGCCTTGCACTACACGGGCCGCTCGATCTCGCAACTCGCCTTTGTCGACGAACTGCGCGCGCTCGCGGGCGAGCACCTGCATCTCTATGGCGACGATGAAGCCAGCGAGGCCAACCGCTTCGACCTCGCACGCCTGTTCGCCACGCTCACGCCGGGCCAGCCGCTCTATGTGTGCGGCCCGCAAGGCCTGATCGACGCGGTCATCGCGCTCGCCAGCGAGCGCGGCTGGCCGCGCGAGCGCATCCGCTCCGAGCTGTTCGCGACCGCGGCGCCCCAGACCGGCGACGCCGCGTTCGAAGTCGAGTTGCGCCAGAGCAGCATGACGCTCAGCGTGGCCCCCACGCAAACGATTCTCGACGCCATGCTCGACGCCGGGCTCGATCCGCTCTACGACTGCAAGCGCGGCGAATGCGGCGTGTGCCAGGTGGGCGTGATCGAAGGCGAAGTCGACCACCGCGATTATTGCCTGAGCGAAGCGGAAAAATGTTCGGGCAAGGTGATGCATATCTGCGTGTCGCGCGCCCGCGCGGCGCGCCTCATCATCGACGCATAAACGCGGCCGCACGGGCGGCTCGCCCGCAAACGCCACCGCATAACCACACAACCGCACCACGCCCCAGCCAAGGAGCCCGCCATGCCCCGCTATCGCGAAGACGACGCAGCGCTCGCCGCGCTCGTCGAACCGGACCAGGTTCACCGCGACGTGTATCTGGATCAGGAAGTGTTCGACCTCGAAATGGAGCGGCTCTTTCGCCGCACCTGGGTCTATCTCGGCCACACGAGCCAGGTGCCCAACGCCGGCGACTACCTCACCGTCGACATCGCGAAGGAGCCGCTCGTGATGGTGCGCCAGGCCGACGGCAGCGTGCGCGTGCTGAAGAACCGCTGCGCGCACAAGGGCGCGAAGCTCGTGAGCGCACCCACCGGCAACACCGGCAAGTTCTTCCGCTGCCCTTACCACGCGTGGACCTACAAGACCGACGGCAAGCCGCTCGCAATCCCGCTGAAAAACGGCTACGAAGGCACGCGCATGAGCGAATGTCCCTCGGGCCAGGGCCTCACCGCCGTCGCCAATGTGGAGACGTATCGCGGCTTCGTGTTCGTGCGCCTGTCCGACGAAGGCCCGTCGTTCAGCGAGTATTTCGGCGACTCGCTCTCGTCCATCGACAACATGGCCGACCGCTCGCCCGAAGGCGAGCTGGAGATCGCGGGCGGCTGCCTGCGCTACGTGCACAATTGCAACTGGAAGATGTTCGTCGAGAACCTCAACGACACGATGCATCCGATGGTGGCGCACGAGTCGTCGGCGGGCACGGCAAAAAAGCTCTGGGACGGCAAGAGCGCCGACGAGCCCAAGCCCATGGCGATCGAGCAGTTCGTGCCGTTCGTGTCCGACTACGCGTTCTTCGACGGCATGGGCGTGCGCGTGTTCGAAAACGGGCACAGCTACACGGGCGTGAACTTCTCGATTCATTCGAGCTATTCGGCGCTGCCCGAATACGAGCAGCAACTGGCCGCCGCCTGGGGAGAAGAAAAGGCGCAACAAGTGCTCGGCACCGCGCGCCACAACACGGTCTATTACCCGAGCCTCACGATCAAGGGCGCGATTCAGGCGATTCGCGTGGTGCGCCCCATCGCGCCGGACAAGACCGTGATCGAATCGTGGACCTTCCGCCTCAAAGGCGCGCCCGAGGTGCTGCTGCAGCGCACGCTCACGTATTCGCGCCTCATCAATTCGCCGATGTCGGTGGTGGGCCACGACGACCTGCACGCCTACCGCGCGATCCAGGAAGGGCTGGCCGCGAACGGCAACGCATGGGTGAGCCTGCACCGCGACTATCGCGTCGGCGAGGGTGACGCGCCCGACCTCACCGTCAACGGCACGAGCGAGATCTCGATGCGCAACCAGTTCCGTGCCTGGGCGCGCTACATGGCGCCGCGAGCGTCGAAATAATTTCCGAGGACCCAAGCAATGACCGCAACACCCGACACTGCGCTGCGCGACCCCGCACTCCGCGAAACGCTGGCCGACTTCGTCTACCGCGAGGCGCGCCTCATCGACGACAAGCAGTTCGACGCCTGGTACGAACTGTTCGCCGAAGACGGCCTCTACTGGATCCCGCTCGCGCACGATCAGCGCGACGGCTTCAATCACGCCTCGTTGATGTACGAGGACCGCCTGCTGCTCAAGCTGCGCATCGAGCGCCTGAAGCAGCCGCGCGCCTTCTCGCAGCAGCCCGAAAGCCGCTGCCAGCACGTGCTGCAACGCCCCGAGATCGAGTCCGCCGGCGCCGACGGCTATCGCGTGCGCACGCCGTTCTTCTACGCCGAGGCGCGCGGCGACGAGCAACTCGTCTTCACGGGCGTGGTGCGCCATCATCTCGTCGAGGAGGGCGGCGCGCTGCGCATCCGCGAAAAGCGCATCGACCTGCTCAATTGCGACGCGGCGCTGCCGTCCGTCCAGCTCTTCATGTGAGGCGCGCGGTGAACCACGAACAACGCCATTCCGATTCATTGCCTTACACGTCCGTTCATGCCGCGTTCGCCGCGAGCGCCGCGCGCTATCCCGATCACGACTTTCTCGTCGTCCTGCCAGAGACCGCGCAGGTCTATGGCATCGACGCGCAAACGCTGCGTTACGGCGAAGCGCTCGCGCGCGTGGACGCCCTTGCCGGGCGCTACCGCGCGGCGGGCTTCGGGCTCGGGCACCGCGCCGGCCTGATGCTGGAGAACCGGCCCGCGTTCTTCCTGCACTGGCTCGCGCTGAACGCGCTCGGCGTCTCGGTCGTGCCGCTCTCCACCGAGTTGCGCGCCGCCGAGCTCGAATACATCACTGGCCACAGCGAACTCGATCTCGCCATCGCGCCCGAAACGCGTCACGACGACTTGCGCGCGGCAGCGCTGGCAGCACAACGCAGCGTCGCGATCTGCGCGGCCGATGCCGCCGCGATACCGCGCGCCGCCACCGCGCCGCACGCGCGCACGCCCGACGCCGATACCGAATGCGCCCTGCTCTACACCTCGGGCACGACGGGCCGCCCGAAAGCCTGCGTGCTGCCCAACGAGTACTTTCTGCTCGCGGGCGACTGGTACAACCGCATCGGCGGCCTGTGCAGCCTGCGGCCCGGCGTCGAGCGCCTCATCACGCCGCTGCCGATGACGCACATGAACGCCATGGCGTACTCGACCATGGCGATGATCCTCGCGGGCGGCGCCATCGTCGCGCTCGACCGCTTTCATCCGCGTAGCTGGTGGGATAGCGTGCGCGCCTCGCGCGCGACGGTGATCCACTATCTCGGCGTGATGCCGGCCATGTTGCTGGGCGCGCCGCAAGACGCGAGCGACCGCGACCACGCCGTGCGCTTCGGCTTTGGCGCGGGCGTCGATAAAACCCTGCACGCGCCGTTCGAAACGCGTTTTGGCATTCCGCTGCTCGAAGCCTGGGCGATGACCGAAACCGGCGCGGGTGCCGTGGTGATCGCCAACCGCGAGCCGCGCAATATCGGCATGTCGTGCTTCGGCAGGCCCGAGGCGGCGCTGGAAGTGCGCATCGTCGGCGACGACGGCCAGCCGGCGCCGGCCGGCGAACCGGGCGAGTTGCTCGTGCGCGCGAGCGGCGACTTTCCGCGCCGTGGCTTCTTTCGCGCATATCTCAAGGATGCCGAAGCAACGGCGGCGGCCTGGGAAGGAGGCTGGTTCCAGACCGGCGATATCGTGAAGCAGGACGCCGACGGCCAGATGTACTTCGTCGACCGCAAGAAGAATGTGATTCGCCGCAGCGGCGAAAATATTTCGGCGGTCGAAGTCGAGAGCGTGCTGCGCAAGCATCCGTGCGTGGCCGACGTAGCCGTCGCAGCCACGCCCGATGCGGTGCGCGGCGACGAAGTGCTCGCCTGCGTCGTCGCGCGCGAGCCGCTCAGCGAGGCCGAACGCGATGCGCGCGCCGCCGGGCTCGTGCAGCTCTGCCTCGCGCAGCTCGCGTATTTCAAGGCGCCCGGCTATGTCGCGTTCGTCGATGCGCTGCCGCTAACCGGCACGCAGAAGGTGCAGCGCGCCGCCCTCAAGGACCTCGCGCGCACGCTGCCCGGCACGCCATGCTGCATCGACACGCGCGCCATGAAAAAGCGCCAGGACTGACATGACGACCACCACCAGCAAGGACAACGCGATGAACCGCGCAGCCATCGTCACCGGCGGCAATGCCGGCATCGGCCGGGCGATCGTCGAGCATCTGCTCGAAGCCGGCTATGAAGTGATCTCGCTCGACCTGCGCGCGAGCGCGCCGGGGCACGCGCGCCTTCGCACCGTCGAAGTCGATCTCTGCGACGCGGCGGCCACGCGCGAAGCCGCGGCTGAAATCGCCGCGCGCCATGGGCCTACCACGCTGATCCACAACGCCGGCACGATCCGCCCGGCGCTTCTGCCCGACGTTGCCTACGACGACCTGCTCGCGCTCACGAACCTGCATCTGGCCGCGCCCATCGCGCTCTCGCAGGCCATGCTGCCCGCGATGCGCGCGCAGCATTTCGGCCGTCTCGTGCTGATTTCGTCGCGCGCGACGCTCGGGCTCGCCACCCGCACCGCCTACTCCGCGACCAAGGCCGGCATGCTCGGCCTCGTGCGCACCTGGGCGCTCGAACTCGGGCCGCTCGGCGTCACCGCGAACGCCATCGCGCCCGGCCCGATCCAGACCGACATGTTTCATGAAATCGTGCCCGCCGACAGCCCGAAGGTCGCGCAAATCGCGGCCGGCATTCCCGTGGGGCGCCTCGGCCAGCCCGACGACATCGCGCGCGCCGCGATGTTCTTCGCGGCGCCGGAAAACGGCTTCGTCACGGGGCAGACGCTTTACGTGTGCGGCGGCACGAGCACCGGGAGCCTTGCGCTTTGATGGGTTTCAATGGGCTTTATGGACTTCGATGGGCTTCGATGGACTTCGATAAGCGCCCATGAGCCCCGGCCGCGCGCCTGATGCCACGCAGCCTTACTTCGAATGCTGCTCGATCAGCTTGCGCAGCACGTCGACGAAGATCTTCGCCGTCTCGGGCGCGAACGGCAGCAGCACCGAGGCCTCGTGCTCCAGCGCGAGCACGACCAGCTCCGCCGCGAGCGTGCTGCCATGCGGCGTGAGCGCGACGAGCGTGCGGCGGCGGCTCGCCGGGTCCTCCTGGCGCACGACCAGCCCCGCCGCCTCCATGCGGTCGATCAGCTTGCTCACGGTGGGCTGCTTCGCGAGAATCACGCGGCCGAGGTCGCCCATCGGCAGCGAGCCGTCGGACAGACACGCGAGCACCCGCCACTGCAGCACCGGAATCTTCTTGCGCGCGAGCGTGGCGTGAAATTCGTCGGAAATGAGGCTGCTCGCGCGCGCGAGCAGCGCGGCGAGATAGGTGTCGAGAAAACGCATCGGCGCGGCGTCGGAGGCGGCCGGGTGCGGCCGGGCGGAAGCGGGCGCGGGCGGCTTCGTCGTGCGCGTGCTTGCGCGCGCGGTTGTGCTTGTAGTCGTGCGCTTTGACGAGCGCTTTGGAGTCGGCTTCGGAGTCGATTGGGTATTCATGGCATCGGCGAGAAAAGCCCCGGCATCATATGCCGAAATCCATGCTGATTCCACGCTGACGGCGGGCTGGGCACATCACCGGCCAGCGGCGCCGCGCGCATGCGCATCACGCGCGCTTCACGCATCGCGCAGCGATTGCAGCGCGGGCCGCGCGAGCACGTGCCGCAGGCTGATCCACCCGCCCACGCCCGCGCAGGCCACGCCTGCCACGATGCCCGCGGGCACGAGCCACGGATCGAACGCAAGATAGAAGTTGAACACGCGCGTGGCGAGCACCGATCCCACGATCTGCGCGCCCACCGCCGCCATCAGCCCCGCGAGCGCGCCCACCGCGACGAACTCGGCCACCTGCACCGAGCGCACCTGCGCGTGCGAAGCCCCCAGCGCGCGCAACAGCGCCGACTCGCGCATGCGCTCGTCGCGCGTGCCCGCGAGCGCCGCGTAGAGCACGAGCACGCCCGCCGCGAGCGTGAACAGAAACAGGAACTGCACCGCGCCGATCACCTGCTCCAGCATGCGCTGGATCTGCGCGAGGATCGGGCCGACGTCGATGGCGGTCACGTTCGGATATTGCGCGACGAGTCCGTCCACCACGGCGCGCTGCGTCTCGGGCAGGTGAAAGCTCGTGATGTAGGTCGCCGGAAAGTCGCGCAGCAGCGCAGGCGGCATCAGCACGAAGAAGTTCACCTTGAACGAACCCCAGTCGAGCTTGCGCAGGCTCGTCACGGGCGCCGTCACTTCGAGGCCGGTCACGTCGAAAGTGAGCACGTCGCCGGGCTTCACGTCAATCAGCTTCGCGAGCCCCTGCTCGATCGACAACTGCGGCTTGCTCGAAGCGCCGTACCACGTGCCCGCCTCGATACGGTTGTCGTCGGGCAGTTGCGTCGTGTACGAGAGGTTGAACTCGCGGTCGACGAGGCGGCGCGCATCCTCGCTCTTGTATTTGGCCGGGTCCACCGGCTTGCCGTTGATCGTGACGAGACGCCCGCGCACCATCGGTTCGAGATCGGGGTTGGCGATGCCGTGCGCGGTGAGCCACGCGGCCACGGCGTCGCGCTGGGCGGGCTGGATGTCGATGAGGAATTCGTTGGGCGCGTCGGGTGGCGTGGACTTGCGCCAGCCCTCGATCAGGTCGTTGCGCGTCATCGCGATCAGCAACAGGCACATCAGACCGATCGCGAGCGAGGTGATCTGCAGCGCGCTCGCGCCGGGCCGCCGCTCGAGCGACGCGAGCGCGTAGCGCCAGCCCACGCCTGCGCGCGCCTCGAGGCCGTTGCGCTGGCTGCGCGCCACGCGCGCCGCGCCCCACAGCGCGACCCGCGCGAGGCCCGCGAACACCAGCAGGCCCAGCGCAAAACCGCCCGCGACGATGCCGCCAAGCTTGATCTCGCCCGCCGCGATCACGAGCAGCCCCGCGAAGAGCGCGATGCCAACGGCGTACGCGGCCCACGCCGTGCGGCTCTCCTCGCCCCACTCGCGGCGCAGCACGCGCACGGGCGGCACGCGCGTGAGCGGCAAAAGCGGCGGCAACGCGAAGCCTAGCAACAGCACGAGGCCGGCCGCCACGCCTTCGAGCGCGGGCAGCGGCCCGGGCGGCGGCAGCGCCACGTCGATCAGGGTGCCGAGCCACATGAGAAGCGCCAGATGCCCCGCGTAGCCCAGCGCCACGCCGATCGCGCCGCCCACCAGCCCGAGGCCCATGAATTCGAGCACGAATAGCGCGCGCAGCGTGCGCTGGCTCGCGCCGAGGCAACGCATCGCGGCACAGCCATCGAGATGCCGGCGCGTGTAGCGGTGCGCGGCCATAGCGATCGCCACGGCCGCCAGCAGCGCCGTGAGCAGCGAGACGAGCGTGAGGAAGTGGCGCGCCCGGTCGAGCGCCTGGCGCACCTGCGGCTGCCCGTCGTGCAGCGATTCGAGGCCGACGCCGCGCATCTTGCCGCCATCCACGCGCGCGTGCGCCCACGCGGCGAACCGCGCGACGGCGGGATCGGCGCCGGCCACGAGCAGCCGGTACGTGACGCGGCTGCCGTAACCCGTGAGGCCCGTCGACGGCAGATCGGCGGCGTTGAGCATCAGGCGCGGCGAGAAGTTCACGAACGAAAAGCCGCGATCGAGTTCGCGCGTGATGAGCGCGCCGATCGTGAAGGTGCGCATGCCAACTTTCACCCGGCTGCCCACGTGGACCTTGAGCGCGTCGAGCAGTTGCTGGTCGACCCAGACGGTGCCGGGCGGCGGAATGCCCTGCGCCTCGCGGTCAGTCGCACCGGGCGCGGACGCGATGCGCAACGCGCCACGTAGCGGATAACCCGGCGAAACCGACTTGACCGCGGCAAGGCGCGTGGCCGTCTGGCTAGCCGAGGCGCCCGCGGTGCCTTCGGCGCTCACCATGCTCGGGAAGATCGCCGTGGTCGCGGTGCGCAAGGCGAGTGACTGCGCCTCGCGCGCGAATGAAGAATCGACGGGATGATCGGCGCGCACGATGAAGTCGGCGGCGATCATGCCCCGGGCGTCGCGTTCGAGACCGCGCTGGAGCCGGTCGGCGAGAAAACCCACGCTCGCGAGCGCCGCCACGGCCAGCACGAGCGCCAGCAGCAGCATGGTCAGCTCGCCCGCGCGCCAGTCGCGCGCGCTCATGCGCGCTGCGAGACGCACGAGGTCGGGCCAGCCAGGGGGAGCACGCGTTGCGCGAGGGGCACCGCCGCCGCGCGGCTTCTCTCCGCCCGTGCGCGGCGGCGTGGGTGCGGAGCGGCCCGGATTACCGCCAGGCGCGGCGTTCGGAGAAGACGAGGAAGGCCCGGTGCCGCTCAATCGTGACGGCTCCGCAGCGAGAAACGCGAGACCATGTGCGCGGCCATGCCGCGAAAACCGCCCTGCACGCCGCGCCACAGGCGCGGTAGCGCCCAGGCGGCCACCAGCAGGAAGGCCACGAGCAGCACGAGGAACAGCAGCGGCACGAACAACGCGAGCAGCACGCCGACGAAGGTCATGCCGTCTTCAGCGCCGGACGTGACGACGTTCGACACCGGCTCCGGCGAGAGATTGATGAGCGCGCGCGTGCCGGCCTTGGCCAGATGCGCGGTGCCGGCGAGCGTGCCACCGGCGAGCGCCGCGACGGTGAGCATGGCCGGATCGGCATGGCCGAGCGCGCCGGCCGCCAGCACGGCGCCGGCGGGAATGCGGATGAAGGTATGCACGGCGTCCCAGAGCGAATCGAACGCGGGGACTTTATCGGCGAGGAATTCGAGCACCGTGAGCGCGGCGGCAACGCCGATCACCCAGGGCGAGGCGAGAATCGCCAGCGTGTCGGGCAAATGAATGAAGCCGAGACGTTGGAGCACGCCGGCCATCAGGACCGTGAGGTAGAGGCGCAGACCGCTGCCCCAGGACAAGCCTGCGGCAAGCGAAAGTGGTTCCAGCATGACTGCCTCCTCGCGCGAGGCTCGCGCGGCGCCGTTCCCCACGAGTCAGGCATGGCGCGGCGCAGCGTGGCGCCGGCTGTTGCCAGGCGTTATCGGGCGCGGAGTGTTATCGGGTTATGACCGTTCCATTATAGCCACGCTGTCTGCGGCGCCGCAGCGGTGTTGCGCAGGCGCGCCAGCGCATGGCGCGAGCGGCCCGGAAACAGCGCCTCAGGCCGCCGACGAGAGCTTGAGCCCGATGAGGCCCAGCACGATCAGTGCGGCGCTGGCCACGCGCGCGACGGTGGCGGCTTCGCCCATCACCACGATGCCGAGGATGAACGCGCCCACCGCGCCGATGCCGGTCCACACCGCGTACGCCGTGCCGAGCGGCAGTTGGCGCATGGCGAGCGCGAGCAGCCAGAAGCTGCCGAGCGCCGTCACGATGGTGAACGCCGACCAGCCGAGTTTCGTAAAGCCTTCGGAAAGTTTGAGACCGGAGGCCCATGCGACTTCGAGCACGCCGGCAATCAGGAGATAAATCCAGGACACGAGAACGCTCCCCTTGAGAAGTGGGGCCGTCCCCGTTTGAAGATGAGGCGCAAGGTCGTCCTTACGCGTCTGTAAGTATATCACGGAGGGCCTGCGGCCAGCCGCCCCTGGCCCGCCCACAGCCGGCCCCGGCTGGCCGGCCGCTGCCCGCCCTACTGCACGCCCACCAGCCGGTATCCCACCCCCGTCTCGGTGACGATGTGCTCGGGCTGCGCAGGATCGCGCTCCAGTTTCTGCCGCAGATGCGCCATGTAGATGCGTAAATAGTGGCTGCTCTCCACATGCGAAGGCCCCCAGACCTCGCGCAGCAATTGCCGGTGCGTGAGCACGCGGCCCGCGTCGCGCACGAGCGTCGCGAGCAGGCGGTACTCGATGGGCGTGAGGTGTACGAGGGCGCCGTCGCGCGTCACCTGGCGCAGGCCCAAGTCGACGGTCACCGCGCCGAAGCTCACCTGCGGCGCCTCGTTCGCGCCACCCCGGTTGCGGCGGCGCAAATGCGCGCGGATGCGCGCGAGCAGCTCCGACACGCCGAACGGCTTGGTCAGGTAGTCGTCGGCACCGGCGTCGAGCGCGGCGACTTTTTCGCTCTCCTGGGTGCGCGCCGACAGCACGATCACCGGCAGGTCGCTCCAGCCGCGCAACTCGCGGATCACGTCGAGGCCGTCCGTGTCGGGCAGGCCCAGATCGACGATCACGAGATCGGGCTTGCGCGTGGCCGCCTCCACGAGCCCCTGCTTGCCGGTCTCGGCGTCGTAGACGGCAATGCCCTCCCCCTCCAGCGACGCGCGCACGAAGCGGCGGATCTGCTTTTCATCTTCGATCAGGACAACGGCGAGGCTCGGATCACTCATGGGCGGCGGGGTTGGCGGAGTTGGCGGGTTTGGGTTCCTCTGCGGCTTCGCCGGGATCGGCGACATCGGCTGGCAAGGGCGGCGGCGTTTGAACCGGCAGCGCGAACCAGAACGACGCGCCCTCGACGCGGCCATCGGCGGCCACGCGATTGGCCGCGCCGATTGTACCGCCGTGCGCCTCCACGATCGCGCGGCAGATCGCGAGCCCGAGACCGATGCCGGGCTTGGCCGACTCCTTCTCGCCGCGCGTGAACTTCTCGAACACGCGCTCGCCCATGCCGTGCGGCAGGCCCGGGCCCGTGTCGTCGATGCTCACGCGCACCAACGGCTGGCCGTTCTCCTCGATGCTCCGCGCGGCGATCGTGAGCGGCGTATCGGGCGGCGTGTACTTCGCGGCGTTTTCCAGCAGGTTCGAGAAGAGCCGCTCCATGAGCACGGCGTCGAGCTGCAGCAAGGGCAAGCCCTCTTCGAGCAACACTCGCACCGGATGCCGCGCCAGCACGCGGCGGCACGCAGCCAGCGCCGCGCCGACGGTTTCCTCGAGCAGCGTCCATTGCCGGTTGAGCTTGAGGCTGCCCGCCTGCAGGCGCGCCATGTCGAGCAGATTCGTGACGATGCCGGTCATGCGCAGCGCCTCGTCGTGGATCGCCTCGATGAGCTCGCCCGAGCGCGCATCGCGGCTGCCGTCGGGTATGCCGGCGGGGGTACCGGATGCGTTGGGCTCCTGCGTCTGCGCGAGCATCGACGAAAAGCCGACGATGGCCGTGAGCGGCGTGCGCAAGTCGTGCGAGATGGCAGAGAGCAGCGAGTTGCGCAACCGTTCGGACTCCATGTTAACGAGCGCGTCGCGGGCGATTTCCACGTAATGCACGCGTTCGAGCGCGAGCGCGATCTGCGCCGCGAAGGCGTCGAGCATGCGCTGCTGCTCGGGCACCTGGAGCTCGCGCGCGTCGCGCGTGACCACGGCCAGCACGCCGCGCGTGCGCATCGGCGCCTTGAGCGGCAGATAGAGCGC
>JAITTX010000127.1 GCA_031286755.1 Paraburkholderia sp. | reverse complement strand
TCCGCCAGATGCTGCGAAATCGTGCGCGTCTCGGCGGACACCACCCAGGCCCCTTCATATCCGGGCGGATACAGCAGCCGCTGCTCGACCAGTTGCTCCAGCGTCTTTGGCGCTTCTTTCAGCCTCTCCAGCAGACGCCGTTCGCGTTCGTCCAGCTTCGCCGCGAACGCCGCGAGATCACGCAAGAAATGCTCGCGATCGGTGTACACGCCGCGATGGTGCGACGTGACCCAGACCTTCGCGGGAATCTCGGGCAAGCGCGCCATGCTGCGGCGAAAATCGCGCAGGCTCGAACTGCCATCGCCGTAGTAAGGCCCGAAACCCGTCAGGTCGATGTCGCCGGTAAAGGCCACGCCCTCGGGCTCGACCAGCAGGACACAGTGGCCAGCGGTATGGCCGGGCAGGTGAAACGCGCGAATGCGCGACTCGCCGAGATCCCAGCACGCGCCGTCCACGTAGCCTTGCGCATCCGGCCTCGGCGCGTAGAAGAAGTCGCGCTGGAGCATCGCCAGCAGCGCCGTGGCGTCCCGCGCGCCTGTGCCGTACGCGGCGAGCAAGCCGTCCCGGCTGCGTATGGCCGGCAAATCGGCCTCGTGCACGTGAACAGCGGCGTGGGGGATGCGATGCAGGCCGGCCATATGGTCTTCGTGCACGTGCCCCATGACCACCAGTTCGGTGGCGTCGAACTCGGCGCCGATATGGTTCGAGACCAGCGGCGTATCGAAGGCCGCGCGCGTGTCCGAGCCGCGAATGAGCACCTGATTTCCATCGGGGTACTTACCATTCTTCGCGCCGAACAGAACCGAAACGCGGCCGAAGTCGGCGCGCGCGACGCTTACGTGGGAGGGGGAATTGCCGCGAGCGTCGCCCATGTCGATCCATCCCTTTGCCGTTGATGTTTGCCACGGCCACGCCCGCCGGAGCCAACGATTGGCCCGGGCGCGTGGCCGGCGATCGCGCGCGGCCTTGCCTTCAGGTCACGCCTTCTTGACGAATTCCGATTTCAGGCTCATCGCGCCAAAGCCATCCACCTTGCAGTCGATGTCGTGGTCGCTGTCCACGAGGCGGATGTTCTTCACCTTGGTGCCCATCTTGATCACGCCACCTGAGCCTTTCAGCTTCAGGTCCTTGATGACGGTGACGGTGTCGCCATCCTGCAGGACATTGCCCGCCGAATCGCGATACACCTTTGCTGCCGGCTCGGTTGCGGCGGCCTCCGCGCCCGCGGCCCATTCGTGGCCGCATTCCGGGCAAATATAGAGGGCACCGTCTTCATAGGTGAATTCGGACTGACACTGCGGGCACGGCGGTAATGCGTTCATGATCGATTCTCACGCCTGTTGAAGGCGGTTGTTACGGGGTCGGTTGACGGAGGCCTGCGGATGCCGCGCGTGCACGGCACGCCGCGGATCCGGCCTTCATATGATGATTCAGCGGCGCACGCGAGTGCCGACGGTACTCTTCGTCTTGTAGGTCACACCGTGCTGCTCAAGGTATTCGCGAATCAATTGGCGGACCACCTGCGAGGGCGTCAAGTCCTGTGCCGCGCACAGTTCCTCGAATGCCGCCTTCTTCGCGGGGTCGATCAGAATCGTCAGTCGGGCGCTTTTGGTTTCCATCACGCGGGTCTTGGGAGTCCAGATATGTTAATCAAATTATAATCGAATCCGGACGCCTGTAGTGATCGGGGCACGCCCCCTGATTGACTGAATCGTGGCGCACCGCGAAATCGCTCAGGGTTTCGCCCGGCCTTCAGGGCACGAACGCCGGCGTTCATCACACCGCGTCCGCCAGCACGCCAGCCAGAAATTCACTCAGCCGCACGTCCCACTCCGCTTCACGCGCGGCAATCGCGAGCGTCTCGATGCACGTCATGTGCGAGTCGAAGCGCATGACGCAATGCGCCTGGAGCGGCGGCGTATCGCCGAAGAAGAGGCCCACCTCGTCCAGCAGGAGACAGGGCTTGCCCCGGTAGCGCGCCGCCATCACGGAAAGCGCATCCCGGACATGGCGGGCGGACTGCTCTGGATAAACGAACACGAGGTTCACGCCTGCCGCATCAAGCTGGCCGCCCAGCGCCGCGAAGCGGTGCAGCATCTGGAACCCTCGCCCGCCGGCCCGGCCAACGCCCACGGCAATGAGCCCGCGCGCGCCGCTCGCGTCGCGCAGGCGCACCCGTTTGCTCTCATGCGTCAGCAATGGGACATCCACGTCAATCATGCAACCTCTCCCCATTACGCCGTCACCCGGCCCGTCAAGGTGTAATTGCATGTTAATCATCTTGGAATTAGATGTAAACGTTTTCGCACCCGCACCAGCCCCATGTCGATACCCTCTGGAAAGGCCAAAGCGGTTCTGCTAGCATGTTAATGTTGTTAACATATTGTGTTAACCATATGCGCTTCGCCAGGATCCGGGAGAACCCCGATTTACCGCCCGGCCAGGGCGGCTTCGGCCCGTGCCCCGGTCCGTTTCTGGCGGCGCAGTCCGGCCTCCCGCGCAGGGCGTTCGAGGCACAAGACCGAATTCAGCGGAGACCTGCCCGATGGAACATCGCTTCGTGATCCAGCTCGCGTTATGCGTCGTCGCGGGCTGGCTGGCGATCGGGTGCGCGGGGCTCGCGCAGCCGCGCCGCACGCGAGTGGTGGCGCATGGGCTCTTTCCCGCGGGCGCGCTGCTCGGCGTGCTGCTGTTCGCGCTCGGCCTCTACGCCATGCACGGCCCGGCGCAAACCCTGGTGCTGCCGGTCGGTCTGCCAGGCTTGCCGTTCCACGAGCGCATCGACGCGCTTTCGGCCTACTTTCTCGCGGTGCTCGGCCTCGTGAGCGCCGGCGTGAGCGCGTTCTCGTCGGGCTATTTCCGCAAGGGCGAAGGCACGCCGCCCGGCCTGCTGTGCTTCGAGTACCACGTGTGCCTCGCGAGCCTCGCGCTCGTGCTCCTCGCCAACGACGCATACAGTTTTCTCGTCGCATGGGAAATGCTGACGATCTCCGCCACCTTCCTCGTCATGAGCAATCACCGCATTGCCGAGATTCGCGGCGCGGCGTTTCTCTACTTCCTGATCTCGCACGCCGGCGCGCTCGCGCTGATCATTTGCTTCGGATTGCTACAGGCCGGCACAGGCGACTACACCTTCGACGCCATGCGCGCGCAGCATCTCGCGCCGTTCTGGGCCTCCGTGGCCTTCCTGCTCGCGCTGGCCGGCTTCGGCGCGAAGGCCGGTATTTTTCCGCTGCACGTCTGGCTGCCCGAGGCGCACCCCGCCGCGCCCTCGCCGGTCTCGGCGCTCATGAGCGGCTTCGTCCTGAAGGCCGGTCTCTACGGCATGCTGCGCACGATCTTCGACCTGCTGCACCTGCAGATCGCCTGGTGGGGCGTGGTGATGCTCGCGCTCGGGCTTTTCACGGCGCTGCTGGGCGTGGTGTTCAGCGCGATTCAGTCGGACATGAAGCGGCTGCTCGCGTATTCGTCGATCGAGAATATCGGCCTGATGTTCGTGAGCCTCGGGCTCGCCGTGCTGTTTCGCGCCTTCGGCATGAACGGGCTCGCGGCGCTGGCCATGACGGCCCTGCTCTATCAGATCGCGAGCCACGCGGCGTTCAAGAGCCTGCTGTTCGTCGGCACGGGCGCCGTCCTGCACGCCACGGGCGAGCGCAATCTGGGGCGCCTCGGTGGCCTGATTCACCGCATGCCCTGGACCGCCTGGGCCGCGCTCGTGGGCGCCTTCGCGAGCGCCGGGCTGCCGCCGTTCTCCGGCTTCGTTTCCGAATGGCTGCTGCTGCAAAGCTTTCTTTTCACCCCCGGACTGCCGAACGCGTTCCTCAACATGGCCGTGCCGCTCATCGCCGCCCTGATCGCGCTGGTTGCGGCGCTCGCGGGCTACACCATGGTCAAGTTCTTCGGCATCGTGTTCCTCGGCCAGCCGCGCGAAGCCTCGCTGGCCCGCGCGCGCGACGCCGGCGCCTGGGAGCGCGCGGGCTTCGGCTGGTTCGTCGTCGCCAGCGTGCTGCTGGGCCTCATGCCGGTGCAGATCGTGCGCATGCTCACGCCCGTCGTGCGGCAGCTCGCGGGCGCCGATCTGAGCGCGGCCATCCAGGCGGGTGGCTGGCTGCTGCTCGCGCCCACGGGCGTCGAGCGCGCGAGCTACATGCCCGCTGTTTTCCTCGCGTTCTTCGTGGGCTGCTGCGGGCTCGCTTACCTGCTCGTGCGCCGCTTCTATCACGGGCGGCTGCGCCGCGCGGTGCCCTGGGCTTGCGGCAATCCGTTCGTGACCGCGCGCATGCAGGACTCGGCCGAGGGCTTCGGCCAGCCGATCCGCGAAATTTTCGCGCCGTTGTTCAAGATCGAGCGCGCCGTGCCGTCGCCGTTCGACGCGCAGCCAACTTACCGCGTGATCGCCTCGGACCGCACGTGGGCCTGGATCTACGCGCCGCTCGCGCGCGCCCTGCGCTGGCTCGGCGCGCTCGCGGGGCGGCTGCAGGGAGGCCGTATCGCGGTGTACCTCACCTGCAGCTTTCTTGCGCTGATCACCCTGCTCATGCTGGTGCGCCGATGATCACGCTATCCGGAATGCTCTCGCAAGGGCTCGAAATCCTGGTGGCGCTGGCCGCCGCGCCGCTGCTCTCGGGCTGGATCGGCATCTGCCGGGCCCGGCTCCAGGGCCGGCGCGGGCCGAGCATCTGGCAGCCATACCGCACGCTGCACAAGCTCTTCAACAAGGAGTCAGTGGTGGCGCAGCACGCGAGCCCCATCACGCGCCTCGCGCCCTATGTGGTGTGGGGCTGCATGACGCTCGCCTGCGCGATCGTGCCCACGCTCTCGACCGATCTGCCGCTTTCGCCCGCCGCCGACGCCATCGCACTGGTGGGCCTGTTCGCGCTCGCGCGCGTGACGATCTCGCTCGCCGCCATGGACACGGGCACCGCCTTCGGCACGCTCGGCGCGCGGCGCGAGATGCTGGTGGGCTTTCTCGCCGAGCCCGCGCTGCTCATGGTGCTGTTTTCCGCCTCGCTGATCACGCAGTCGACCGGGCTCACGCGCATCGTCGAAACCCTGAGCCACGGCGAACTGGCCATCTACCCGAGCCTCGCGTTCGCGGGCATCGCGTTCGCCATGGTGTCGCTCGCGGAGAACGCGCGCCTGCCCGTGGACAATCCCGCCACGCACCTCGAACTCACGATGATCCACGAGGCGCTGGTGCTCGAATACTCGGGCCGCCATCTCGCGCTGATCGAATGGGCCGCGAGCCTGAAGCTCTTCGCTTACTCGTGCATCGGCCTCGCGCTGTTCGTGCCGTGGGGCATTGCCGAAACGGGCAACCCGCTCGCACTGCTGCTGGCCGTGCCCGCGTTGTTCGCGAAGCTGTTCGCGGGCGGCGCGCTGCTCGCGCTGGTGGAAACGCTCAACGCCAAAATGCGGCTCTTTCGCGTGCCCGAGTTTCTCGCCACGGCATACCTGCTCGCCGTGATCGGCATGCTCGTTCATTTCCTGCTGGGGGCTTGAATGCACGGCCTCGCCACGCAGATCATCAACTTCCTCGCCGCGATCTTGCTGCTCATTTCGTTCGCGATGCTGAGCCAGCGGCGCATTCTCGCGCTGATCCACCTCTACACCCTGCAGGGCGTCACGCTCGTGCTCGCCAATCTCGTGCTCGGCTTCGTGACCGACGACACGCACCTGTACATCTCCGCAGCGCTCACGCTCGCGCTCAAGGTGGGGCTGATTCCGTGGCTCCTCTACCGGCTCGTGCGGCGCCTGAACGTCACGAGCGACGTGGAGTCGCTGCTCAACATTCCCGCCACGCTGCTCACCGGCATCGTGCTGGTGGTGGTGGCCTTCAACGTGGCGCTGCCGGTCACGCAGTTCGCCTCGTCGGCTGCGCGCGGCACGCTCGGCATCGCGCTCGCGTGCGTGCTGCTCTCGTTCATGATGATGATCACGCGCGCCAAGGCCGTTCCGCAGGTCATCGCGTTTCTCTCGATGGAGAACAGCCTCTTTTTCGCGGCCGCGGCCGCCACCAACGGCATGCCGATGATCGTCGAGCTCGGTGTCGGGCTCGACGTGCTCGTGGGCATGCTGATTCTCGGCGTGTTCATGTTCCAGATCCGCGAGCAGTTCGACAGTCTCGACATTCACCACCTCGAAGAACGCAAAGATGAGTAGCGCATGGATTCTCGCGGCGGTGCTCGGCCTGCCGCTCGTCGCGAGCGCGAGCCTCGCGCTCGCGGGCGCGCGCCGCCTCGCGCCCGACCTGAACGCCGCCTTCAGCCTGCTCACGCTGGCCGCCGCCCTCTGGCTCGCGCAGCAGACGCTGGCGCACGGCGCGGCCTTCGCCTTCGGGCGGGCGTTCTACGTCGACCCGTTCAACGTCTTTCTGGCGGCGCTCACCGCCTTCGTGGGCTGGACGACGGCGCTGTTCTCGAAACCGTATATGCGTGTCGAGCGCGAACGCGGCCGCATGAGCGCGAACCGCATGCGGCTCTATCACGCCATGTATCAACTGTTCGTGTTCGCGATGCTGCTCGCGCTCCTGACCAACAACATGGGCGTGCTGTGGGTGGCCATGGAAGCCGCCACGCTCGCGGCCGTGCTGCTGGTGGCGGTCTATCGCACGGCGGCCAGTCTCGACGCGGCGTGGAAATACTTCATCCTCTGCGGCGTGGGCATCGCCCAGGCGCTGTTCGGCACGATCTTGCTGTACCTCGCGGCCAGCCGCGTGCTGGGCGGCGACGACGCGCTGCTGCTCACCAGCCTGAACGCCGCGAAGGCGAGCCTCGACCCCGCCATTGTTTCGCTCGCATTCGTGTTTCTGCTGATCGGCTATGGCACCAAGGTGGGCCTCGTGCCGATGCACAACTGGCTGCCCGACGCGCACGCCGAGGGCCCGACGCCGATCTCCGCCGTGCTCTCGGGCCTGCTGCTCAACGTGGCGCTCTACGCGGTCCTGCGCTGCAAGGTGCTCGCCGACGGCGCGCTGCAAAACGGCCTGCCCGGGCACCTGCTCGTGGGCTTCGGGCTCGTTTCCGTGCTGCTCGCCACGTTCTCCCTGTTCCGGCAGACCGACGCGAAGCGGCTCTTCTCGTTCTCGTCGATCGAGCACATGGGCATGATGACCTTCGCGTTCGGTCTGGGCGGCCCGGTGGCGACGTTCGCGGGCTTGTTGCACATGAGCGTTCATGCGCTCGTGAAATCGGCGATCTTCTTCAGCGTGGGCCATGCCGCGCAAAAGACCGGCACTCAGTCCATCGACGGCATTCGCGGGCTCACGCGCACGAGTCCCTTCGTCGGCTGGGGCCTGGTGCTGGGCACGCTCGCGATTCTGGGCATGCCGCCGTTCGGCGTGTTCGCAAGCGAGTTCCTGATTCTCACCACGGCGCTGCATGCGCTGCCGTGGGCGGTGCCGTTGCTGATGCTCGCGCTCGTGGTGGCCTTCGCGGTGATTTTCCGGCGCGTGCAAGGCATGGCGTTCGGCGAGCCCACCGCGCGCCGGCTCGAATATCGGCCCGCGCTGCTGCCGGTGTTCATTCATCTGGCCATCGGGCTCATGCTCGGGGTCTACATTCCCTCGTGGCTCGCGGCGTGGTATCACGCGGCGGGGTCTGTCCTTGCAGGTTGATCGGGGGCTGCTTACCTATGCGCATCGATACACTCCACTCTCGCGGCCTCGCGCGCCTCGCCAGTTTCGCTGACGCGCCGGCGGCGCTCATCGCACAGGTCGATGCCGATGCGTGGCTGCGCATCGCCGCCGAGGTCGGCGAAAGCGGCGGACGCCTGATCTCGATCTGGGGCGACGAGAGCCGCGATGGCGCACTCACCGCAAACGCCACCTATGCCGTTGAAGACGGCCTGCTGTGGGTCCGCCTCGCGGCAGGCGATGCGTCGTCGCGCACCTCGCCCGCCCACGGCGAATACCCGGACCTTTCCGCGCGCTTTGCCTGCGCCGCGCGCATGCAGCGCGCCGTGCACGACCTGACCGGCCTGCGCGCCACCGGCGCCGCCGACACGCGCCCCTGGCTGAACCACGGCAACTGGCCCGCCGACTATTTCCCGCTGCGCCAGGCGGCATCGGGAACGGAGCGCTTCGAATCGAACGAGGCCGATTACGCCTTCACGCGCGTCGCGGGCGAAGGCGTGCACGAAATCGCGGTGGGACCGATCCACGCGGGCACCATCGAGCCCGGACACTTCCGCTTCTCCGTGGTGGGCGAAAAAGTGCTGCGGCTCGAAGAGCGGCTCGGCTACACGCATCGCGGCATCGAGCGGCTGTTCGAGTGCACGCCGGCGCTGGCCGGCCATCGCGTGGCGGCCCGCATTGCCGGGGACAGCAGCGTCGCGTTCGCATGGGCGTATTGCATGGCGCTCGAGCGCGCGCTCGGCACGACGATTCCAGCGCGCGCGCAATGGCTGCGCGCGCTGCTGCTGGAGCGCGAGCGCGTGGCCAACCATCTCGGTGACCTGGGCGCCCTCGGCAACGACGCCGGATTCGCCTTCGGGCTCGCGCAGTTCTCGCGCATGAAAGAGGACTGGCTGCGCCTGAACGAGCGCGCATTCGGCCACCGCTACCTGTTCGATGCGATCGAGCCCGGCGGCGTGGCACGCGATCTCGACGCGCAAGTTGCCGGCGCGATCCTCACGCAGTGCGAGCGCATCGAGCGCGAGGTCCGCTCGATGCGGCGCATTTACGACGATCACGCCGGCTTGCAGGACCGTTTCGCGAAAACCGGCACGCTCACGCCTGCCGTGGCGGCGCGGCTCGGCGTATGCGGCCTCGCCGCGCGGGCGAGCGGCGCCACCATGGACCTGCGCGTGGATCACGGCCCCGCGCCGTACCGCGAAATCGGCGCACGCCCCGCCAGCGACGCGCGCGGCGACGTGGCCGCCCGCGTGGCGCTGCGCTTTCGCGAAGTGGACGAATCGCTGCGGCAGATTCGCGCGATGCTCGCGGGCCTGCCGCCCGGCTCCATTGCTGTGCAACCCGACACCGGGCGCGCGCCATCGTATGGCGCCGGCTGGATCGAGGGCTGGCGCGGCGAGGTGTTCGTTGCGCTGGAAACCACCGGGGACGGCATGCTGGCGCGCTGCCACTGCCACGATCCGTCGTGGCAGAACTGGCCCGCCATCGAAGTGGCGATCATCGGCAATATCGTGGCGGACTTTCCGCTCATCAACAAATCGTTCAACCTCTGTTACGCGGGGCACGACCTGTGACGTGGCAACTTCTCAAGCGCATCGCCGGCACGCGCGCCCCAGCCCGCTGCGTGCCGGAGGGCGGCGACGACTGGCGCACCGAGGCCCAGCAACTGCACCAGCAGATTCTCGACGTGCTCGGCCGGGCGCTATGCATCCGGCAGATCGATGCGGGCTCGTGCAACGGCTGCGAGCTGGAAATTCACGCGCTCGGCAACCCGTACTACAACATCGAGGGGCTGGGCATCCGCTTCGTCGCGAGCCCGCGCCACGCCGACATGCTGCTGGTGACGGGACCGCTCGTGCTGAACATGCGCGAGGCGGTCCGGCTGGCCTACGAGGCCACGCCGGCGCCCAAGCTGGTGGTGGCCGCTGGGGAATGTGCCTGCACGGGGGGAATCTTTAAGGATAGCTATGCAGTTTGCGGGGCGCTCTCGCAGCTCATTCCGGTTGATGTGACCATTCCGGGGTGCCCACCCGCGCCGGTCGAACTGCTGAGGGGGATACTTGCGGCGGTGCGTGCTTCGGGAAGCTAGCGGGCGCTCGTAATCCCCAGAGCCCTTGCCCCCTTCACCCTCCGCTCACCCCCTCGAACGCCCGCCCGAGATCATCAACCAGATCGCGCGGATCCTCCAGCCCGATGTGCAGGCGAACGATCGGCCCCGCCGCGCCCCAGTCCTCGCAGGTGCGCGTACCGGCAACGCCCACCACCAGCGCCAGGCTCTCGAAGCCGCCCCACGAAGCGCCGATGCCGAACAATTCGAGCGCGTCGACGAATTGCGCGGCCGCGGCCGGCGACGCGTGCGCGAACTCGAACGAAAGCAGCCCGTTGGTGCCGTGGCAATCGCGCCGCCACAGCGCATGGCCCGGATGCGAGGGCAGCGCCGGGCACAGCACGCGCGCCACGGCGGGCTGCGCCGCGAGCCAATGCGCGATTTCGAGCGCGTGGCGCTCATGCAATTCCAGCCGCGCGGCCAGCGTGCGCGTGCCGCGCAGCACGAGCCACGCGTCGTCGGGGCTCACGGCCACGCCCTGCGCATCGGCCATCGTCGCGAGCGGCTGCCACGCGTCGCGCGTGGTCGTGACGGTGCCCATCATCACGTCCGAGTGGCCGCTCAGGTACTTCGTCGCCGCCATCACGGAAACGTCTGCGCCTAGCATCAACGGGCGATACAGCACGCCCGAGCCCCACGTGTTGTCGGCCACGAGCAGCGCGCCGTGGCGATGCGCGAGTTCGGCCAGCGCCGGCAAATCGCACATTTCGTAGACCAGCGAGCCCGGGCACTCGGCATAGACCAGCTTCGTGCGCGCCGTGATGTGCCGCGCCGCGTCGCTGCCGTCCGCGCGGAAATAGCTGACTTCCACGCCCCAGGGGCGCAAAAACGTATCGACGAAATGGCGCAGCGGCTGATACACGCAATCGGCAACCATCACGTGGTCGCCGGGGCGCGCATAGGCGAGAAACACCATCGAAATGGCCGCCAGCCCGGTGGGAAAGAGCCGCGTGCGATAACCGCCCTCCAGGCCGGTCACGACGTCTTCGAGCGCGAAGCCGGTGGGATTGCCTCGCGCGCCGTAGGTGAAGAGGCGTTCGGTGCCGCGCCGGCGGCGCGCGTCGTTCAGGTCGTCCATCGTGTCGAACAGGACTGTCGATGCGCGCACGAGCGCGGGGTTGACGGCGCGGCCTCCCGCAGCGGGTGCGGTGGCGCCGCCCTTGACCAGACGGGTGGCGAGGCGTGAAGGCTGGCGGGTTCGTGACATGGGCAATCGGTATTCGGTTGAGCGGGCCGCGCGCCATGGACACAGGACGCGGGCCGGTTAGTGGGGTAAGCGGGTAAGCGGGTAAGTGGGTAAGTGGGGTAAGCGCGCGAGCCTGCGAAGCCGCGCGCTCAGGAGCGTTTCGGTTTCAGCGCGCGCCGCCCGCCCCGGCGCCGATGCGGTACGCCGCGCGCTCCGCGTCGTCGAGTTGCGCGAG
>JAITTX010000068.1 GCA_031286755.1 Paraburkholderia sp. | reverse complement strand
CGCTTCGTGCAGCTACAGGGCGCGCCGTACTCGGACGCCTGCTGGAACACCATCACCGCTCCGAAGGGCACGCCCTGCGCCTCGGCCTTCAAGGTCTCGCATCTGAAGATCGCGGTGTCCACGCCGTTCCATGACGCCGAGCCCGCCGCCGTGGCATTCTTCGAGAAAGTGAGCCTGCCGCTCGCGCTCGACGAGCAACTGGTGCAGCAGATGCACGACAAGAAGCTCGACGCGGCCACCGTCGCGCGCAGCTTCTTCGAGCAGCACCCCGAAATCTGGAAGCAGTGGGTCACGCCGGAGGTCGCGGCGCGCGTGCAAGCCGGCTTGCGCACCTGAGCGGCGCACCGGGCCACACGCTGCGCGGCCCCCCCCCCCAACGCCCTGAAGCGATTCATGCAGCAAGGCAACACCCTGTCACACGCAGAATGAGGCTCACCATGGGATCTCCCTTCCTTCACCTGTCGATCGCCGATTGGGTCAACGACCGGGTCACCGCGTTCGTGCAGCAGCACGGCGACACGTTTCACAACTTCAGCGTCCTGATGCTGCGCCACGTGCTGGTGCCGCTCGAAGGCCTGCTGCGCGCGACGCCGCCGCTCGTCATCCTCGCCGCCGTGGGCCTGCTCGCCTGGCACGCGTCGCGGCGCATCGGCGTGGCGGTGCTGTTCGTCGCCCTGCTCTGGCTGATCGGCTGCTTCGGGCTGTGGGACAAGCTCATGCAGACCTTCGCGCTGATGGTGGTGGCCACGCTCATTTCGGTGCTCCTCGGCGTGCCGCTCGGCATTCTCGCGGCCTCCAGCAGCACGCTGCGCCGCGTGCTGCTGCCGGTGCTCGACGTGATGCAAACCCTGCCGAGCTTCGTCTACCTGATTCCGGTGCTGATGCTGTTCGGCCTCGGCAAGGTGCCCGCCATTCTCGCGACGGTGGTCTACGCGCTGCCGCCGCTCATCCGCCTGACCGATCTCGGCATTCGCCACGTGGACGCCGAGATCGTGGAGGCCGCGCGCGCATTCGGCACCACGCGCACGCAACTGCTGTTCGGCGTGCAGTTGCCGCTCGCGCGCCCGAGCATCATGGCCGGCATCAACCAGACCACGATGATGGCGCTCTCGATGGTGGTGATCGCCTCGATGATCGGCTCGCGCGGCCTCGGCGAAGACGTGCTCGCGGGCATCCAGACGCTCGACGTGGGCAAGGGCATGCAGGCCGGCATCGCCATCGTGATCCTCGCCATCGTGATCGACCGCATCAGCCAGGGCTACGGCCAGGGGCGCCGCACGCGCGGCCTCGCGCGCAAGTCGAAGCAGCCCTCGCGCATTCCGTTTCGCCGCGCGCGCGGGCAGGCAGGCGCGGACGCGGACGGGCACGGCGACCTGGGCAGCCAGCCGGCCAAGTAGCGGCAACGCCGGGCGCAAGCGCCGGACGCGCAACGAACGCAAATGCATTGGCGCTGGCATCATGCAGGAGCCGGCGCACTCCGAACACCCCATGAGGTAACGAACATGAGCGGCATCGAAGTCAAACACGTGTACAAGATTTTCGGCGCGCGCGAGGCGGGCCAGCGCGCGCTCGAACTGCTGCGCGGCGGCGCGAGCAAGGCCGAGGTGCTCGAAAAGACGCGCTGCAACGTCGGCCTGAACGACGTGAGCCTGTCGATCGGCTCGGGCCAGATCTTCGTCATCATGGGACTCTCGGGCTCCGGCAAATCCACGCTCGTGCGCCACTTCAACCGGCTCATCGAGCCCACCGTGGGCGAGATCCTGATCGACGGCGCCGACGTGCTCAAGCTCTCCGAGGGCGGCCTGCGCCATCTGCGCCGCTATGGCGTGAGCATGGTGTTCCAGAGCGTCGGGCTGCTGCCGCACCAGACGGTGCTCAACAACGCCGCCTATGCGCTCGTCACGCGCGGCGAGAAGAAGGCCGCCGCGCACGCGAGCGCGCGCGAATGGCTCGCCAGGGTGGGACTGGACGGCTACGCCGACCACTACCCCGACGAACTCTCGGGCGGCATGCGCCAGCGCGTGGGGCTCGCGCGCGCGCTGGCCGCGAACACCGACGTGATCCTGATGGACGAGGCCTTCTCCGCGCTCGATCCGCTCATCCGCACGGAGATGCAGGATCAGTTGCTCGAACTGCAGAAGACGCTCAAGAAGACCATCGTGTTCATCACCCACGATCTCGACGAGGCGCTGCGCATCGGCAACCAGATCGCCATCCTGCGCGACGGCCGGCTGATCCAGTGCGGCACGCCCGACGACATCCTGCATCGCCCCGCCGACGACTACGTGAGCCGCTTCGTGGAGCGCCGCACCGGCGCAACGCACTAAGCCAAGCGCCACGCGTGCGCGCGCTCCTGGGCCTGCTGGGCGGCTACACGATTCTCGTTTGCGGCAACAGCCTGCTCACCACGCTGATCTCGCTGCGCATGCTTCAGGCGCAGCGCACGGCGCTGGACGTCGGTCTCGTGCAGTCGTGCTATTACCTGGGCTTCATCGTGGGCGCGCTCGGTCTCGGGCCGCTCGTCGCGCGCATCGGGCCGCAGCGTGCGTTCATCGGCTTCGGCGCGCTCGCGGCCCTCGCGGCGCTCGGCTATCTCTCCTTCGATTCGCCCGACATCTGGGCCGTGCTGCGGCTCGTGACGGGCTTCAGCATGGTGGGCGTGTTCACGTCGATCGAAAGCGGCGTGAATGGCGCGGTGCCCAACGCGCAGCGCGGGCGCGCGTTCGCGCTCTATCTCGTGCTCACCTATCTCGGCGTGAGCATCGGCCAGTTCCTGCTCGGCCTGGGCGCGCCCGGCAGCAACCTCGAGCATGGTCTCGTGAACGGCCTGTTCGTGGCCGCGCTGATTCCCGCCGCGCTGATCGGCGACTGGCAGCAGGCGGCGCCCTCGCCCGCCGCCGCGGCCCAGGCCGTGAACGCCTCGCCGCTCGCCACGCCCAAGCGCCCCACGCTGCTGCTCGACGGCCTGCGCGAACTGCACCGCGCGACGCCTCGCAGCCTGCCCGCCTGTATCGGCGCCGGCCTGCTCTCCAGCGCGTTCTACGCGCTCACGCCGGTCTATCTCGCGCGCATCGGCTTTCCCGCGGGCGACATCTCGCGTGCCATGGGTGTCGTGCTGATTGGCGCGCTGCTCTCGCAGTGGCCCGTGGGGCGGCTCTCCGATCGCCTCGGGCGGCGCGCCACGCTCGGCGCGGTCGCGCTCGTCGCCGCGCTCGCGGCAGCGGCGCTGATCGTCGTGCGCGCGCCGTTGCTGGTGAATGGGCTGCTGTTTCTCTATGTCGCGCTCACCTTCACGCTTTACGGCGTGATCGTCTCCGACGTGAACGATCACGTCGATCAGGCGCGCCGCGTGCAAACGAGCGCCACGCTGCTGCTGGTGTTCTCGCTCGGCGGCGCGGCCGGGCCCACCATCGCCTCGGTCTTCATGCGCCTGATCGGCCCCGGGGGCCTCTACGTTTTCGCGCTGGCCGTCACGCTCGGGCTCGCGGCGCTCTCGCGCTCGCCGCGCTGAGTCGTGCATGAGTCGTGCCAATCGTGCTGAGTCGCGCCGTGCTGCGCTGAATAGCACAGCGCAGCCGCACCGGGATGCCGCGCGCGCCGGTATACTCCGTCGTTTTGGCTCCCCGTCATTTCGAGACGACGTGGCCCGCGAGGAGACGACCTTGAAGCGAAAGATGCCGGCGCTGAACGCCCTGAAGGCATTCGAGGCGGCAGGCACGAGCGGCAGCTTCACCCGCGCCGCCGAGCAATTGAACGTGACGCAGAGCGCCGTGAGCCGCCAGGTGCGCCAGCTCGAAGAACAGCTTGGCGAGCCCCTGCTCGAACGCCACCATCACCGGCTCGAACTCACCGGAGCGGGCCGCACGCTCCTGCGCACGCTGCAGCAGTCGTTCGACGGCATCGAACTGACGGTGCGCACGATCCAGCAGAAGAGCGACCTGAACCGCCTGCGCGTGAACGCGCCGCCCACCTTCGCGAGCCGCTGGCTCGTGCCGCGTCTCACGCGCCTGCACGCGCGCCATCCCGCGCTCGAATTGAGCCTCACCACGCATTTGCACGACAGCCTCGCCGATTCCACCGCGCTCGATTGCGCCATCCGCTTCGGCGACGGCGAATGGGCCGGACTCGAAAGCTCGCTGCTGATGCACGAATCGCATATCGCGGTCTGCGCGCCCGCGCTGCTCGCGAACGGTCCGCTCGATCTCACCCGGCAGACGCTGCTTCACGTGCTGGCCGGCGAGAACCAGCGCTATCTCACGTGGCGGCACTGGCTGGACGCCGCGCGCATCGACGACGTGGACACCGCGGGCGGCTATGAATTCGATCTGCTCGATCACGCGATCGGCGCCGCGATAGCCGGGCTCGGCGTGACCATGGCCGACCGCAACATGATTGCCCGCGAGCTGGCCGAGGGGTGGCTCGCGCCGGTGCGCGACATCCACGTGGACGGCCGCCAGTCGTACTGGTTCGTGGAGCGGCCTGTCGCGACCCGGCCTGACGCGGCGCGGCCCGAACAGAAAATGTCCGGGCCGCTCCAGCTATTCCGGCAGTGGCTTCAGGAAGAGATTGCCGCGGCGTGCTGAACGGCGGCCGCCAGGCCGCGCGCGGCAATCTCATGCTCCGCGTCCTCGACGATCATCTGCGCGCCCTTTTCCGCGACCATCATGGTGGGCGCGTTCGTATTGCCGGACGTGATGTTCGGAAAGATGGACGCATCCACCACACGCAAACCGTCGATGCCGTGCACGCGCAAGCGCGCGTCCACCACCGCCGTGCGCGGGTCGGGGCCCATCGCACAGGTGCCGCACAGGTGATAGATCGAGCCGCTCTGCTCGCGGAAGAACTTGAGCATGCTGGCGTCGTCGGTCACTTCGCCCGCTGGCGTCACCTCCTCCACCGTGACGTCCCGCAGCGCGCGCGCCGTCATCAGCTTGCGCACGAGACGGCTGCCCGCAATGGCCTCGTCGCGGTCCTTCTGCGTCGAGAGATAGTTGCCGCGAATTTTCGGTGCGTCTTCCACGTCCGCTGAAGCGATCTCGATCGAGCCGCGGCTCGTGGGCCGGCACGGATTGAAGCAGACGAGAAAGCCCGAGTACGGTTCCGGCGTGAGCTGCGCGCGATCCGATTCAGGAATCCGATATGAAAGCGGATTGAAGTACACCTGCATGTCCGGATGCGCTTCGTCCAGATTGGTGCGAAAAAAACCGCCCGACTGGTTCACGCTCATCGAGAACGGCCCCGAGCGCTTGAGCAGATATTGCAGGCCGAACTTGAGCTTGCTGGCCCAACTGCCGAACGAATCGTTGAGCGTCTTCACGCGCGATCGATAGTAGAAGCTCACGCACAGATGGTCTTGCAGGTTTTGCCCCACGGCCGGCAGTTCGCGCACCACGTCGATGCCATGCCGCGCGAGCAGCGCGCGCGGGCCCACGCCCGAAAGCTGCAAGAGCTTCGGCGAATCGACCGCGCCCGCCGCCACGATCACCTCGCGGTTCGCATGGAACGTGCGCTTCACGCCTTGCTGAACGATCTCCACGCCGCTCGCGCGCGGCTGCCCGGTTCGCGCATCGGTATCGAAGAGCACCCGCGACGCGCGCGCATGATGCTCGATCTTGAGATTCGGCCGATGCCCCGCGCGATGCAGATACGCGAAGCTGCTCGACGCGCGCTGGCCGTCGCGCGTGTTCACATCGTAGATGCCCACGCCTTCGAGACGCGCGCCGTTGAAGTCCTCGTTGCGCTCGTAGCCAAGCTGCGCGCAGCCTTCGATGAAGGCCTGGCAGACCGGATGCGCGCCGTCCTTCATCGGCGTGATGCGCACCGGGCCGTTCGCGCCGTGCCATGTGGTGTCGCCCAGCGGATGCGATTCGAGCTTGCGGAAATACGGCAGCACGTCCTGGTACGACCAGCCCGGATTGCCCGCCGCCGCCCAGTCGTCGTAATCGCGCTGCGCGCCGCGCACGTAGATCATCGCGTTGATCGAGCCCGAGCCGCCCTGCACCTTGCCGCGCGGCGCGTAGATCTGGCGTCCGCCAAGCTCCGGCTCCGGCTCGCTGTAATACATCCAGTTGTACTGCTTGTTGTAGTAGAGCTTGGCAAAGCCAATGGGGATCTTGAACCAGAACGAATCGTCGGAGCCCCCCGCTTCGAGCAGCAGCACCGAATGGCGCCCCGAAGCCGAGAGCCGCTCGGCAAGAATGCAGCCCGCCGAGCCGGCGCCGACGATGATGTAGTCGTAGTTCATCTGTGTGCTCCCACCAATCAGCCGCGCGCGGGCGCGGTGTCGCGCACGTCGGCCGGCTGGCTTGCCATCTGCAGATGCAGACGCCGCCCCGTATACGGCGAGTGCGCGCGCACCACGTCCATGTCGAGTTCGACGCCCAGACCCGGCGCCTTCGACGGAATCAGGTAGCCGTCTTCCCACTGGAGCGGCTTCTTGAGGATCTGCGCGTGAAAACCGTCCCACGTGCCGATACTCTCCTGAATCAGGAAGTTCGGCGTGCAGGCCGCGAGCTGAATGCTGGCCGCCGCCCCGATGGGCCCGTTATAGAGGTGCGGCGCGATCTGCGCGTAATGCACCTCGGCCAGCGTGGCGATCTTCTTCGCTTCCAGCAGGCCGCCCACGCGCGCGACGTTCATCTGCAGGATCGACGCGCCGCCCGCCTGCAAGAGCTTGTGGAATTCGTATTTGGTGGTGAGGCGCTCGCCGGTCGCAATCGGAATCGAGGTGTGCTTCGCCACGCTGGCGATGGCCTCTTCCTGGCCGGGCGGCACGGGTTCCTCGAACCAGAGCGGATCGTATTTTTCGAGCCGCTTCGCGAGACGGATGGCCGAGGACGGCACCATCTGCCCGTGCGTGCCGAACAGCAAATCGGCCTTGTTGCCCACGGCTTCGCGCACCTTGCGGCAGAACGTTTCGCAGCGCTCCAGCACTTCGAGCGAAAGCTGATGCCCCGAGTAGGCCGTGTACGGGCCAGCGGGGTCGAACTTGACTGCGGTGAAGCCGCGCTCGACGTTCCGCGCGGCACATTCGGCGGCGAGATCGGGGTCGTCGTAGTCGTACTCGCCCTGCGCGTTCTTCGGATAAAGATAGGTGTACGAACGCAGTCGCTCATTCACCATGCCGCCCAACAGCTCGTACACGGGCTTGCCCGCCGCCTTGCCGACGATGTCCCAGCAGGCCATTTCGAGGCCGCTCACGATGCCCATCATCGTGAGGTCGGGGCGCTGCGTGAAGCCGCTCGAATAGGTCTCGCGGAACAACCGCTCGATGTGGTGCGGGTCGTGATCGAGCAGATAGCGCGTGAACACGTCCTCGATGGCGGGCACCATCGCATCGGGGTGGAACGTGGCGGCGTAGATTTCACCCACACCCTCGATGCCGCAATCGGTTTGCAGCGTGACGAAGATCCAGTACATGCCGCCGAGGTGCGGAGGAGGCACCGCGACGACATGCGTTTGCATGGCGACGACTTTCATGGTTCGATCAGATTCAGGCAGTGTGAGAATGGGAGAGACGCTTGAGCACGAGCGCTGCAATACCGCCGAGCGTGCCGATGGCCGCCACATAGGCGAAATAGAACTGATAGCCGAGCAGGCCCGCGTAGTGCTCCGTGAAATAACCGTTCACGAGCGGCAGAAAAATATCCGACGAATAGCCGATCAGCGAGACGAGGCCGATTGCGAGGCCCGTGATGCGCATCGGGATCGCGCAGTAATCGAGCAGCGTCCAGTAGAGGCCGCGAATCGCGTAAGTCATGAGGCCGATGAACAGCACCACCGCGCCCAGCAGCGCGACGTTGCGCAGCGCGGGCAGCACGATCAGACCCACCAGCCCCGCCACGGCCAGGAACATCGCCCAGATCAGCACGCGCAGGTTCGAGAAGCGGTCGCCGAGAAAGCCGCCGCCGATGCCGCCGATCGGCCGCATCCAGAGCTTCGCGGTGGTCACCATGCCGGCCGCCACCACGCTCATGTGCAGATCGCCTTGCTGGAGGTACGCGGAAAAACTGTAGGTGGCCCAGAAGATCTGGTAGCCGCAGAACACGACGGCCGCCATCAACCAAAGCTGCGGAATCGATGCGAGCGTCGCGAGATCGCGCCACAGCGAGCCCTTCGCGCTCGCCTCGGCCGCATCTTCCGCTTCACCATCGGCGTTGGCGGGCGCCGGGTCCTTGAAGAAGGTCATCACCGCGCCAAGCACGATGCACGTGAACGAATACATATAGATCACGTGACGCAGGCCGGCCGCTTCGCCGCGTCCCGACCCGGTGGCGGCGGCAAACAGCGCGAGCGCCGCGGTTGCGAGCAGTGCCTCGACCAGCCCGCGCCCGCCGTCGAGCAGCCCGAAGAAGCGGCCCTGCTCGTTGGGCGCCGCGATCATGCGCACGCGCTTGAGCACCGAGGCCCAGAACGTGAGCCCCGTCGTGAGGCCCCAGCAGCAGAAGATCACGAGCAGCGCATGAAACGAAGGCGCCGTCGAGTACCAGAGGCCCAGCGCGCCGGTGCCGATCAGCGAGAAGCAGATCAGAAGGCGCGGCGCGACGCGGTCGGCCAGCCAGCCGCTCGGCAGATAGGCGAGAAAGAACACGATGCCGAGCACCGAATAGAGGTAGCCCAACTGGGTGTTGTCGATGTGCAGGACGGCGAGCATCGTGGTCTGATAGACCTGACGCAGATAGAGCAGCGGGTAGATGCCGCCAGCGGCCAGCACGAGCAGCAACAACTGCGCGTAGCGCTGCGACGTGCCTGCTGCGGCGGGGGCGAACGCTGAAATATCGGTGCGCGGCGAGCCTGCCGGCGCATTGGGCTTGACGATGGACTTCTGCACGACGGTCTCCATTTCGCAGGCTCGCTTGCATGGGCGCCCGTCGCGCGGGTTCCTGGCCGGCAGTCTGCGTTTCTTTTAAACAGGCGCACGCGATGCGGCGCGCCCTTCCAGCACTTGAGCGGGAAAGCCCGGGAAAACTCAGGAAAACGAATGATCAGAACGGCATGACGACGAGGCGCGTCTGCGTGAATTCGAGCATGCCGTGCTTGCCGTCGTCGCCGCCGAGGCCCGAGCGCTTCCAGCCGGCGTGAAAGCCCTGGTACGGGTCGGCGGGCGTGCGGTTCACGTAGAGTTCGCCGGCCTCGATCTCGTTTGCGACGCGCATGGCCGAGCGATAGCGCTCCGTATAGAGCACCGAGGAAAGGCCGAACTGGTGATCATTGGCCATGCGCAGGGCGTCGTCGAGCGTCTCGTAGCCGAGCACCGGCAGTACCGGGCCGAAAATCTCTTCCTGCACGATCTCCATGTCCTGGCGGCAGTGGCTCAAGAGCGTGGGCGGATAGAAATGGCCCGCGCCTTCCGGCAGATATCCGCCTGTCTCGATCACTGCGCCTTCGGCCACGGCGCGCTCGACCATCGCATGGACCGAGGCGCGCGCCTGCGCGTTGACGAGCGGCCCCATGCAAGCGGCGTCAATGGCGCGGTCGCCGAACTTCACGGCGCTCATTTTCTCGCGCAACAGCGCAACGAAGCGCGCATGCACCGACTCCTGCACGTACACGCGCTCGATGGCCGTGCACAACTGGCCGCAGTGCGTCGTCTTGGAGCGCACGATGGCCGTGGCCGCGGCTTCGAGATCGGCGTCGGCCTCCACGATCGCCGGGGTCTTGCCGCCCAGCTCGAGCGAAGGCTTCGCGATGTTTTCCTTGCAGTAGTCGAGCACCTTGCGGCCCGCCGCCACGCTGCCCGTGAGCGTGATCATGCCGATGCCCGGATGCGTGCACAGCGCGGCGGCCGTGTCGTGGTCCATCGCCAGCACGTTGAAGATGCCAGGCGGCAGGCCCGCGTCCTGCGCCGCGCGCGCCACCTCGAACGCCGAGCACGGCGTGTTGTTGCTCGGGCGCGCGACCACGGTGTTGCCCGTGATGAGCGCCGGCGCGATCTTGCGCAGCAGCGTGTAGATCGGGAAATTGAACGGAATCAGGCACGCGGCCACGCCAATGGGCTCGCGCATCAGGATCAGGTTTTCGTTGGCGCTGTCGCTCGGGATCACCTCTCCCTCGACGCGGCGCGCCCATTGCGCGTGATAGCGCAGGATCTCGGCGGCGTAGTGGGCTTCGGAGGTGGCATCGGCCACGCTCTTGCCGGACTCGGCGGCCAGCACCGCGCCAATCACCGGGGAGCGCGCGTCGATGGCGTCGGCGAAACGGGCCAGCATCGCGCCGCGCTCGGCGGCCGGCAGACGGCGCCAGGCGCGCTGCGCCTCTTTGGCGGCCTCGACGGCGCGGGCCGCGTCGGCCACGCTTGCGGCGCTCACATGGCCGACCAGTCCGGCGTTCGCGGGGTTGTAGACGGCGATGCGCTGCGCGTCCGTTTCGAGAAACTGCCCGTTAATGAAGTTGAAGTCTGATCGCATGATGGGATGCCGATTCGTCGCCACGTCTGGGGATGGAGGCAGTATCCCGGCGCCGCAAAAGCATCACAAACGATTAATTGTCGAGGGGAGCATGCGGAAAACGCATGCTTCGAAGAAACCTGTCGGAGCGTGGATACCGCATCGGCGGGGAGCCGCAAAACCCGCCCCGCAATCTTTTCATTTAACTTTCACATTCAAACATTAGCCTTACGGAATTCAAACAACCTGCCTGAATTCCTCATGTCCGCGTTGCCCAATACTTCCCGCCGCCAACTCCTGAAGATGCTCGCCGGCGCGCCCATGCTGCCGCTTTCCGGCGCGGCCCTGCCCGCCCTGCTGACGGCATGCGGCGGCGGCAGCGACAGCCCGGCGTCCACGCCGACCGCCGCCGCCACCTTCGCCGCCGCGACGTTCTCCGCCATGGCCGCGCCCACGCTCGACAACGCCGCAGCCATGGCCACCACGACGGTGGGCTCGACGCTTTCCGTGGCGTTCTCCGACGGCTCGTCGACCAACTTCAAGCTCGCCTACAAGCCCTTCTTCGTGACAGGCGACAGCGTGCCGGACGGCAATGGCGGCACGATCCTCGCGGGCGGCTACTACGACATCGACAACCAGCCGATCATCGACCGCTCGGTCGCGGGCAAGGAGCGCCAGTTCTATTCGGACTGCCCGGACGGCAGCTCGCTGCTCACGCTGAAGAGCGCCAGCGTGCCCGGTGTGAAAGGCAACGCGGTGTTCGCGGTCGTGCAGTTCGAGTACACGACGCGCGACCAGGCGAGCGCATCGCAATACGGCCAGTTGCCCTCGCCCATCGCCGTGCTCACGCTCGACCAGGATCCGGCCACGGGCGAACTCAAGCTCGTCAAGTATCACAACGTCGACACCTCGCGGGCGCACGGCCTCTGGATCACCTGCGGCGCGAGCCTCTCGCCCTGGAACACGCACCTCTCCAGCGAGGAATACGAGCCGGACGCCACGAAAGCGGCAACCGACGCGCAATTCAAGGCGTTCAGCAAAAACACCTTCGGCGACGAAGCGAAAGCGAACCCGTATCACTACGGCCACCTGCCCGAGATCACCGTCAACCCGGACGGCACCGGCACGGTCAAGAAGCACTACTGCCTCGGCCGCATCTCGCACGAACTGGTCCAGGTGATGCCGGACCAGCGCACGGTGATGATGGGTGACGACGCAACCAATGGCGGCCTGTTCATGTTCGTCGCCGACAAGCCGGCCGATCTCTCGGCAGGCACGCTGTACGTGGCGAAGTGGGCGCAGACCTCGTCGGCCGGCGCCGGATCCGCCATGCTCACGTGGATCAGGATCGGCCACGCGACCAGCGACGAGATCGAGTCGCTCGCGAACACGCTGAAGGCCGCCGACATCATGGACCTCGCGACCACCGACTCCGCCGACGCGAGCTTCACGAAGATCCACTTCGGCGGCAAGTTCAACTGGATTCGCGTGAAGCCCGGCATGGAAAAGGCCGCCGCGTTTCTCGAGACGCACCGCTACGCCGCGCTGCTCGGCGCCAGCATGGCATTCACGAAACTCGAGGGCACGACCGTCAACGCGAAGGACAAGATCGTCTATAGCGCGATGTCGCGGCTCGAAACGTCGATGGTCAAGGGCAATGCGGTCTCGCGCGACGTCGCGCTCGACAAGAAGATTGCGGCGGGCGCGGTCTACGCGCTGAATTTGAAGGGCGGCCAGCAGGATAGCTCGGGCGCGGCCATCGAGAGCGACTGGGTGCCGGTCGACATGAGCGCGCCGGAAGCGCTGGTGGGCGAGGACCTTGCCGCCGCGGACGGACTCGGCAACCTCGCGAATCCCGACAAGATCGCGAACCCGGACAATCTCAAGTTCTCCGAAAAACTGCGCACGCTGTTCATCGGCGAAGACTCGGGCATGCACGTGAACAACTTCTTGTGGGCGTACAACGTGGACACGAAGTCGCTCACGCGCGTGCTGTCCTGTCCGGCGGGCGCCGAGTCCACCGGTTTGCACGCGGTGGACGAGATCAATGGCTGGACTTACATCATGAGCAACTTCCAGCATGCGGGGGATTGGGAATCGCCCCTGCACGACAAGGTGATGGCGGCGCTCGATCCGCTTGTTCGCGCGAATTACAAGGACCGGTTTGGGGCGAGCGTGGGGTATTTGACGGCTGAGCCTACGAGCATTGCGCTTGTGAAGCGCTAAGTAGCGCGTTACTTCCGCTCGGCGACGATCTGGTCGAACGTGCCGCCATCGGCGAAATGCGCGGCCTGCGCCTTCTGCCAGTTGCCGAACACCTGCTCGACCGTGAAGGTCTTGATGGGCTTGAACTCGCCTGCGTGCTTCGCGAGCACACCCGCATCGCGCGGGCGCAGATGATGCCGGGCGATGATCTCCTGCGCGGCAGGCGTATACAGATAGTCGAGATACGCCTGCGCCGCCTTGCGCGTGCCGCGCTTGTCCACGACCTTGTCGACGATCGTCACCGGCGGCTCCGCCAGCAGGCTCACAGACGGATACACGGCTTCGAAGTCCTTCGCGCCCACCCCCGTATCGATCAGCGCGACTTCGTTCTCGAAGGTCACGAGCACGTCGCCTATGCCGCGCTGCGTGAACGTTGTCGTGGCCCCGCGGCCTCCCGAGTCGAGCACCGGCACGTTCTTCAAGAGCGCGCGCGCGAAGTCGAGCGTCTGCGCGTCGCTCGCGCCCTGCTGCTTGCGATAGCCCCAGGCCGCGAGGTAGGCGTAGCGGCCGTTGCCGGAGGTCTTCGGATTGGCGATCACGACCTGCACGCCCGGTTTCGCGAGATCGTCCCAGTCCTTGATGTGTTTCGGATTGCCCTTGCGCACGAGGAACACCATCGTCGTCGTATAGGGCGCGCTCGCGTCGGGCAGGCGCGTGCGCCAGTTCGCGGGCACGAGATGGCCTTGCTGCGCGAGCAGATCGATGTCGTTGGGCTGGTTCATCGTCACGACGTCGGCCTGCAAGCCCTGCAGCACCGAGAGTGCCTGCGCGCTCGAAGCGCCGTGCGACTGCTTGATCGACACGGCCTCGCCGGTTTGCTTCTGGTAATCGGCGATGAAGCCCGCGTTGATGTCCTTGTACAGTTCGCGCGTCACGTCGTATGAGACGTTGAGCAACGAAGTGTCGGCGTGCGCCGTCGCGCTCAATGCGATGATGCCCGCGCCGAGCCAGTGTGCCGCGCGTCCGAAGCTTGCCATGAGGATCCCCGTGTGTCGTTGAATGGTGTCACGGCCTGCATTCACGAAATCGTAAGCAGGCCGAAAGCACGATTCTAGCGATCCGGGGCGCGTGGCTTATACCGATGCGAGCTTTGCTTTTCTGGATTCGGGCCAAGGTAACGTGGCGCCCCAGCGAACGGCGGATATGCAAGGAGTCAACCGGATCAGGCGTGGATAGTACAATGTGCAGCGTTTCCCTCCCCCACGACCGCAATGGCCACCATCGACCTCCAACGCCGTGCCGAGATTGGCCGCCAGAAGCGTGAGCGCACCCGGTCCGCACTCATAGAAGCCGCGTTGAAAGTCGTTGCCCGTCGTGGTTTCGAGGCGCCTACCATTGACGACTTCATAGCGGCAGCGGAAGTCGCGCGGGGCACGTTTTACAACTACTTCGAAACGAAAGAAGCCCTTTTTGTCGCGATGGCCGCCTACGTGGCAGACGCCGTCGACACGGAGATTCTCCCACTCGTTGCCGGAGAAGACGATCCCGCCGTGCGCATCGCAATCGCCATCCGCCACTTCATTCGAATTTGCAAACGTGACCACGACTGGGGATGGGTGCTGGTCCGCACGTTGCCCGACACCACCGGCGGCTGGAGCGAAGAAATGCGCAAAGGCGTGCTCGACGACATCAGACGGGGCAAAAGAAGCGGGAGATTCAAGGTCGCATCGGTTCCAGCCGCTGTCGCTCTCGGCATAGGGACGCTCGGCGCCGCGATCCGGATGGTATTGGTCGACCGTACCTCCGGGGATTTCCCCGAGCAAATCGCCGCCATCACCCTTCAAGGTCTGGGGATGGAACAAGAAGAGGCGGCGCGAGTCGCAGCCATGCCGCTCCCGCCCATTCAGACTCGCTAGCCAAATAACCTGACGTAGCGAAGAAACAGTCGCACGCCGCTCGGCCTGTTCCGAACCGCGAACTCATCATAAGCGTTCAGGAACACCGAATCTGCTCTGGTTGGACGCCACATGAGCCCGGGCCCCAATGCCCAGACTTGCTCACGACGTCCCGAAACATCGCTTCCGTCGATTTTGCTATCGGTGATTTGACGCAGCCAATAGCCGTTTATGCCTATAGAAAGTGTCGGAAGCACCGCGAAATCCGCGGCAAAATTTGCGTGAATGGCTTGTCCTGCCTGCCATGAGTTTGCGGGACCGACATCCATTGGCGGCGCGGTGTTTTTTCCGCTCCAGAGATAGTGCAAGCGCAAGGAAAATTCAAGCCGTTGAGTCGGCCACCATGCCATCGCCCAATAAGGATCGATGGCCCAGACGTTGGCGCCTGGATTGATCGCGTATCCGCGATTGTAGCCACCGGTCGGCGCAATAATGTCGAATTCGAATCGATGCGAGAAGACCGATCCACCCGGCCCGACGATGGGATCGAACTGCAGCAGCGGGCCAAAGGTAAGATCACCAAAGCCATTGCGTGAATTGATCACCGCTCGCCCGAGACCATCGTCGGTGCTCGAACCAACGATAGCCGGCATGACCGCGTTCAGACCGAACGTGGCGTTTGCCAGCCTTAATGGCGTCATCCACGTCAGTTGTGACATCAAGACCGCAACGTTCGCGTCCTGCTTGGGAAACGGTTGACGATTGCCCTCGTTATCCGTGAATGTTTCCGCTGAGTAGTACTGAAAGTATTGTTGAAAAATAAACGGGGGCACACGAAACGGCGGCGAGTCGGCGAACGAGGTCGCACCGAGGTTAACCTGCGGCTGGTCATAAGCATAGGCTGCGGATGTCAACGTCAGGGCGAGCATTGCCCGCACCGCGAACCTGGCGCCCTTGCGGATTGTCATAACAGTCTCCTTGAGTGGCGCTCTTTTTCCGGGCGCTTCTCGCGTTGCAAAGTTGAAAAACTTAGAAGCGAATCATGTCGAACGGCGAGACGCCTGCGGGAAGATCCGGGCGCCGGGTTATCGAAGCCACGGGTTCGCCATCGGCGTAGCGCTGAATCCATGCTTCCGGCTCGAAGATGACGCCAATCGGATTGGTTTCGTAATTTCCCGCCGCAAAGAACGCATCGCATTCTTCTTCAGTGAAATTGTCGACCTGAAGCTCGATCTTATGACCGTCGGGATCTTTGTAGTACATCGACGTCGTGGGTCCATGATTGATGGTCCAGAACGGCTCGATGCCGAGCGACTCAAGACGCAGGTATGTCCCCAGCAACTCAGGCAGATCCCGGTAAGTAAACGAAAAGTGGTCTACGACCACCGTTCCGGCAGGTTGCGCTTCCAGGCCGTCGAAACGAATCAGGCCGATCCGGTGATGCTCTTCGTCATAGCGAAGGAAGCAGAGATCCGGGTTCTCGAATGAGACCGTCGCGTTGAGTAGCGTGACGTACCAGTCGCGCATCGCGGCAAGCTGGTTGGTCAGGCAGACAACATGAGCCAGTTTGGACGGCGACACGTTGCTCGCGTGGGCTTTGAATGTCGCAATTGTGCTTTCGGATAGAGTAGTCACAGAATGATAACCTCGGCTTGATCTTTTATGGGAGTGTTACTGCGCCCGGACGGGCTCATCGATAACGCTGTTTTCAATAACACCGACTCGCTGGATCTCCATTCGAACCACATCACCAGAGCGCAAATACGCGGGAGGATTGCGCAAGCCCCCGCAGCCGCTCGGAGAGCCCGTAGCCAGTACATCGCCAGGCTCAAGCGTACAAACCTGGCTTAAATCAGCGATTAGCGCGGCGCATGAAAACAGCATTTCGGATGTCGAACCGTCCTGGCGCAATTCACCATTGACCCATGTCCGAATGCGCAGTGCCTGCGGGTCGGCGACCTCGTCCTTCGTCACCAGCCAGGGGCCGAACGGGCCGTGCGTGTCGAACGACTTGCCGAGTGTTGCGGTCGGCGAGCGCAACTGCCAATCGCGCACGGATACGTCGTTGCAAACCACGTAGCCGGCCACGACATCAAGCGCCTCTTCGATTCGCACGTGGCGGCAGCGGCGCCCTATCACGATCCCGAGTTCACATTCGTAGTCCAGTTGAGCGGACACTCTGGGCAGATGGATGGGGGCGAAAGGTCCTGTTACACAGGTTGTTTGCTTGTTGAACCAGATCGGAAATTGCGGGCGCTTCAGCCCCAGGTGGGCCGCCTCCTGCAAATGGGATTCGAAATTACCGCCAACGCCGAGGTATTTTCCCGGACGAGGCACAGGGGCCAGCAGATTGACCTCATTCAAAGCGATGCGCGGCAGTTTTCGCGTTTCGGCGCGAGCCGCCATCTCGAGTCCGTTCTCGCCCATGCCGAGCAGGTCGATCATTGTCAGCGGACGACCAGCGAGGCCCTCGGTGAGATCCGTGATTACGCCCTCGTGCAGCGAGCCAATGCGCTCGCGGCCACCCTGTTCAAATGAAACCAGCTTCATATGCACTCACTCCTCGAAACGAAATCACTGCCGACCCAGCACCTTGTTCAGCGCCGCTGAGAGCGAACCATGCGGGTCCGTGGGCAGCGTATGGCTGCGCCATGCCACTACGCGATCCGGCCGGACGAGAACGCATCCGCTCTCGCTGACCTCACGCAATCTGGCCCACTCTCCTTCGATATCCGCGAATTCGAGCCCCACGCCGATAGCGCAAACCCGCAATCGGATACCCAGATCACTGGCAAGCGCCGTGGCGGCCTCCCGCCAGCGCGCGCCTTCATGACCGACAAAAAGCGTGAATTGACCGTAGGCCGCAAGGTCGAGAGTCGACTGGCGCTGCCTGTTCTGCTCCACCCATGCGTGCGGCAGATGCGCTCCGGCGCGCGTGGTCGGGACGTAGTGCAGTTGTGGATCGTGTAGCGGTGCATCGAGCGAAGCCTCATCCTCGTTGCGGACCAGCGCGCCGGCGTCATAGCGCACGCCCAATTCAACGCCGTGGGCGCAAAAGTGGTATTGCTGTAGCGTTATGGCCTCTCGCAATGCAGCCCGCTTGGCCGCTCCCGTTTCACCTGGCTCAGCCAATTCGCCCCATGCCTTCCAGCCGTCGGGCTCGGATTGCTCCGGCGTAAATCCGATGGCAGCCGCAATGGCGCCGAGTTCGCCAACGCTCTGCATCGAGCGATCCACCACCTGTCGAGCAACCGGGCGGCGCTCGGTGTCATACGTATTGAGCAGATCGGGTCCCGCGATGCCGTCTATCGTCAGCGCCAACTTCCAGACGAGGTTGTAGACATCCTGCATGGACGTGTTGGAACCCAACCCGCCGGAAGGCGGATGTCGATGCGCTGCGTCACCGGCTAGATGGACCCTCCCCTCACTCATGCGATCGGCGACCAGTGCATTCATTTGCCACGGACTCGCCGCAAGAATTTCGACATCGATATCGTCGTCTCCCGCGAGGCTGCGCACCTTGCTCGCCAACACCGACGGTGACAAGTCCGGCTCCCCTTGCCAAGGGTCGTACATGAAAGAAAGGACCCATTCGTTCCACGGCTTGACGTTGACGAACACCCCGGAGCCAATCCAGAAGTCGTTGCCCGGTCGGTTAATCCAGTACAACACTCCAGGACGGTGTGCGCAGAAGCGCGAAAAATCCGCACGGAACCACACGTTGACCGCCGCGGCCCAGCCGGCCTTTCCCGTATGGGTAATACCGGCCGACTCCGCGACGCTGCTGCGTGCGCCATCGGCGCCGATGACATAACGGGCCCTCACGAGATACTCATGACCGGTCCGGCGATCCACCACGGCGGCGGTAGCCCCTTCGGCATCCTGACTCAGGTTGCGCAACTCCTGCCCCCAGCGAATCGTCGCGCCGCGCTCCATTGCGGCTTTTGCCAACACCGGTTCGAATAAGTGCTGAGGGATGTTCGCGGCCCGGCACGGACTGGCTCGCAGATACTCCTGAGGCCGCGTCCGCATGCAGGTTGAAAGACGGGCAAATTCAGTCCCGGCGAGACTCGAGGCCCAGACCACGTTGTGAATCATTTCGTCAGGCATGCCGGCAGCCGCCATGACGTCATGCTCTATCCCCAATTCGCGAAGAATCTCCACCGCCCGCTGATTCTGATAATGCGCACGCGGAGTATTGGCCGTCCATTCGTAACGGTTGATGGTCAGCGCAGGGACGCCCAAATGGTGAAGCAGCAAGGTCGCCGTCAAGCCGGCTGGCCCGGCGCCGACCACGAGTACCGGTACTTCGACCTCTGGAGCCAGAGGACGCATCTCATTCATGTTCGCTCTCGACAGGTAATCGTATGAACGCTTTCGGACACGGCCGAAAGCCCGGTACGGATATTCTCGTTTTGTACTTTTAGTTCAAATTGGTGTTTACGATCATTTCGAAATGAACCCTTCCGGCGCAAGCTGACGCTCGACGTGCCAATGAGAAAGGGGGCGAATCGTGAGCAGAAGCAAAGTCATCGTGACCATCGCGCCAACCGGCGGGATGGCGCACAAATCGCAGAATCCGCATCTACCGACGCAGCCTGACGAGATTGCGTGCGACGTCTACGACTGCTACAACGCGGGCGCCAGCGTGGTCGCCATCCACGCTCGACGGCCGGACGATGGCGCTACGTGCAATCCGTCGATCTATCGCGAGATCAACCGGCGCATTCGGGAACGGTGCGACATCGTCATCAACAACTCCACTGGCGGAGGCGTGCATGGCGACATGGTTGGTCAAACCGGAAGCGGCAATTGGGAGATTCTTTGGGAAGAGCGACTGAAGGGCTTGGACGCTGGAGCGGAAATGTGCACGCTCGACGCAACAACAATCATTGCGAGTTTCGGTGGACGAGAACTCCTGATGAATACGTCGCCACAACGTGCCCAGATGCTCGCCGCGGAAATGAAAAGACGTGGGATCAAACCAGAATGGGAGGTATTTAGCCCAACGCATATCGTCCAGGACGTAGCGGCGCTGACTGCAGCAGGATTCGACGAGGAACCTTTCTTCATCAACCTTGTGATGGGCGCGCACCGTGGATTTCAGAATGCCATGCCCTATACTCCGCGCGCGCTTCAATCGATGGTCGATTTGCTTCCCGCAGGGAGTCTGTTTTGTGTAAGCGGCATTGGTCCGGCTCAATTACCGGCGGCAATGAATGCCTTATTGCTTGGTGGCCACGTGCGCGTGGGTCTCGAAGACAACCTCTATTACGGCCCCGGCGAACTGGCGAACAATGTCCAGCTAACAGAACGCGTAGTGCGGCTTGTCCGTGAAATGGGCTTCGAGCCAGCGACGCCGGAGGAGGCCCGCAAGCTTATGGGATTGCCGCGTGATTCGCGGAATCTTCCGGAGTTCTCCGTGGCCAATGTTCGATAGCGCGTTGCAGCCGGAATGTCATAAAAAAACGCGGTGCGGCCAATCAAGCCGCACCGCGTTTTTTCTGATTCAGCACGCACCGCCCCGCCAGCGGTGCGTGCAAACCGCTTACTTGCCCAGCATCGGCAGCTTGAGCCCGGCTTCACGCGCCGTCTGCTGCGCAAGCTCGTAGCCCGCATCCGCATGACGCATCACGCCCGTCGCCGGATCGTTCAGCAGCACGCGGCCCAGACGCTCGTGCGCTTCCTTCGTGCCGTCCGCCACGATCACCACGCCCGAGTGCTGCGAGAATCCCATGCCCACGCCGCCGCCGTGGTGCAGCGACACCCACGACGCACCGCCCGCCGTGTTCAACAGCGCGTTCAGCAGCGGCCAGTCGCTCACCGCATCCGAGCCGTCCTTCATCGATTCCGTCTCGCGGTTC
The DNA here is from genome assembly GCA_031286755.1 of Paraburkholderia sp. Taxonomy (GTDB): domain Bacteria; phylum Pseudomonadota; class Gammaproteobacteria; order Burkholderiales; family Burkholderiaceae; genus Paraburkholderia. The sequence goes on along the minus strand of JAITTX010000068.1, from coordinate 83 downwards.
GGGCTCGCCACCGAACCCGTGTCCAGGTGGTCGCGGCCGATCACGATCGGCGCCTTCAGTTCGCCGTTCTTCACCATCTCGTT
>JAITTX010000030.1 GCA_031286755.1 Paraburkholderia sp. | reverse complement strand
ATCGGCACATAGGCCAGACGCACGCCGGCGTGAATCGTGAAGTAGTCGACGCCTTGCTCGGCCTGCTCGATAAGCGTGTCGCGGAACATTTCCCACGTCAGGTCTTCGGCCTTGCCGTTGACCTTTTCGAGTGCCTGATAGATCGGCACCGTGCCGATCGGCACCGGCGAATTGCGGATGATCCACTCGCGCGTCTCGTGGATGTGCTTGCCGGTCGACAGATCCATCACCGTGTCGCCGCCCCAGCGGATCGCCCAGGTCATCTTGTCGACTTCCTCGCCGATGGAGGAGGTCACCGCCGAATTGCCGATGTTCGCGTTGATCTTCACGAGGAAGTTGCGGCCGATGATCATCGGCTCGGATTCCGGGGGGTTGATGTTCGCGGGGATGATCGCGCGGCCGCGCGCGATTTCGTCGCGCACGAATTCCGGCGTGATCTCGGCCAGTGCATTCGCGCCGAAGGCTGCGGCGCCGAACGCCTGGCCCGGGTGCTGGCGGCCCATCATCGCGGCGAGCTTCGCGCCGTTCGGGCCGCTCGACTTCAGGCTCTCGAGGTACTCGGCGCGGCGCTGGTTCTCGCGGATCGCGATGTATTCCATTTCCGGCGTGATGATGCCCTGGCGCGCGTAGTGCATCTGCGTGACGTTCTTGCCGGCCCGCGCGCGGCGCGGCGTGCGGTGCAGGCCCGGGAAGCGCAGTTCGGCGGTGGCCGCATCGGCGGCGCGCTCGCGGCCGTATTCGGAGGAGAGGCCGGGTAGCGCTTCGGTGTCGCCGCGCTTTTCGATCCAGCCCTGGCGCAGTGCCGGCAGGCCCGCGCGAATGTCGATCTTCGCTTCGGGATCGGTGTACGGACCCGAGGTGTCGTAGACGTAGATGGGCGGATTCTTTTCGCCGCCAAAGCCCGTGGGCGTGTCCGATTGCGTGATTTCGCGCATCGGCACGCGGATGTCGGGCTGCGAGCCGGTCACGTAGATCTTGCGGGAATTGGGCAGCGGCGCGATCGCGGCTTCATCGACGTGCGCGTTGGCGGAAATGAACTTCGGATTCGCGTTCATGCGTCTCTCTCTCCATGCAAAGCAAATTGGGAACAGCGGCTTAGCAGGAGATGAGACGGAACGTTGACGGACTTCGCTGTGTGAGGTGAGGCGTTATGCGTTGCGAAGTCCGGACGCTTCCCTGCGCTGGCATTATCCAGATCAGGTTCAAAGGGTATTTCTCACCCACGCAATACGCAGCTTGAACATTCGTATGAACAGTTCGAAGCGGCGCATGACGCAGGACCCCCGCGTAAGCAGGCCAAACAATACACCGTGGTGCGACGATCTGGCAAGTGCTCTGGCGTGTGAAATGTGTCAGGCGGGCGGGGGCGCGCGACGCGCGGTGCTTACAGCGTGAAATCGTCGGCGGCTTCGGGTTGAAACAGGATACGGCCGATCTTGAACGTCTCCACGGCGCCGCTGGGCGGCGTGAAGCGCACGGACTCGCCGCGCTTCGCGCCGAGCAATGCGAGGCCCGCGGGCGAAAAGACGTTCAGCCGTCCGGCGTCGAGGTTGGCGCTCACCGGATAGACCACGGTGAACGTGACTTCCTCGCCCGAACGTTCGTTCACGAGCGTGACCTGCGAATTCATGGTGACGACGTTGGACGCGACCTTGCGCGAGTCGACGATCTCGGCGCGTTCGAGCAATTCGTCGAGCATGAGCTGGCGTGCGGGCGCCGCGCCTGGCTCGGCGGCGCATTTTTCGAGGCGAGCGAGATCGAGCTCGGTCAGATAGCGGATTTTCTTCGACATGGTGGTTCTCCTTACGATCCAGAATTGAAAAAAGTGGAGGATCGGCCCGGAGCCCGACCGAACGGCTCCGGAAAGCGGAGGGTGGTTCAGTGCGGACGCCGGGCGGCGGCGAGCGGGGCCGGGGAGCCGGGGAGGTGTCGTCGCGCGGCGGCGCGCGCATCCGGAAACGCTCCCGCGCACGCCGACGCGCCGCGCTGTGGGCGCGGCGGCAGGGATGCAGCGAGATGCACCGCAAGGTGCGGGAGCGGCAGATGCATAGGGGTGACAGGAATTGAAAGAAATTTGAAAGCAGATAACATGCTAACACGGTCTCGTTAACCGTGGACGAGGCACGTGACCCACGCGTGTCGATGACACGAGCCACGGCGGTGTTTTGCCGCGGATTGTCGGTGCGGTAGCCGTGGCATCCGGGGCCGTTTCAGCGCTGCGTTCAGCCACCGTTGCGCGCAAGCCGCGCGCCCGCGCATAAAGCATGCTCGCGGCGTCCGCAACAGGGTGCCCTGTTGCATAATGCGTGGCGGCCCGCCTCGGGCCTTTCGTGTCCCTTGCGTACCTGCTTCTGGGCACCTCTCGCACTTTCTTTTTTCGCCGCTTCCATCATGCCGTTGCGCTTCATTCGTCCCGCCTCACGTCCGGCGGGATGTCCGCGGTCCGCCCCCAGTCTCTCCGCGGTGCAATGACGATGCCTCCCCGTTTGCCTTCCCGCTGGACCGGCAGCTCCTTTGCCCAGGGGCTGCTGCACGGGACGATTCAGGCCAGTACCCAATGCTGGCGCCTCGCGCGCAGTGTGCGGCTGCCGCAGTCGCGCAGCGGCCGCGTCGCGCTGTCGCTCGCGGTCGTCTACTTCGTCTGGGGCTCGACCTATCTCGGCGTGCACGTGGCGCTCGGCTCCTTTCCGCCGCTGCTGCTCTCGGGCCTGCGCAATCTGCTCGCGGGCATCGGGCTTTTCGTGTTCGCCGTGCGCCGGCGTCCCCCTATGCCGACCTTCGCGCAGGTGCGTAACGCGGGCGTCGTCGGCACCATGCTGGTGGGGCTGTCGAGCGGCATGCTCGCTTACGGCATGCGCACGGTCGGCACGGGCACCGCGGCCGTGATGGTCGCGACCGTGCCGTTGTTCGCCACGCTCATTGCCGCCGCGGCGGGGCGGCGCGTCGCGAAGGGCGAATGGGCGGCCGTGGCGCTAGGGCTCGTCGGCATCGCGATTCTCAGCCATGGCGGCGGTGCGAGCGGTACGGCGGGCGGCAGTCTCGCGATTCTCGGCGGCGCGCTCTTCTGGGCGGTCGGCGCGCATCTCGCGGGGCGGCTCGAACTACCGGCCGATCTCTTCATCGCGACGGCGTTGCAAATCGGTCTTGGCGGCGCGATCTCGACGCTGGTGGCGTGGATCACGGGCGAGCGCATGGGTGCACTGCATTTCTTGCCGGCGGTCGCGTTCGTCTATCTGATGGTGATCGGCACGATGGCCGCGTACGTGGCTTATGGCTACCTGATCCGGCACACGAGCCCGATCGTGGCGAGCAGCTGCATGTACGTGAATCCCGTGGTCGCGGTGGTATTGGGCGCGCTCACGCTCGGCGAGCCCATTACCCTCGGCACGATCATTGCGACCGTGCTGATTCTCGGCAGCGTCGGGCTATCGTTTCTGTTCGACGACCGTCGGCGCGCCTCCTGATCTGTCTGGATCATTAGCATCGCGAAGCGTCTTGCGGGCCGTGCTCGCGCGCTGGCGGACAATCGCGGCGCAGGCACACGCGCCGGCGCCGCGATTGTCGCGCCGGTTACTTCGCTTTCTCGGCGCTGTTCGTGATGGCGTGGCCACCCGAGGACAGGTCCTCGCCGGCGCCCGCGACGGTATTGCAGGCGGCCAGCGCCGCAAACGACGCGGTGGCGAGAAGCAAGGCAAGCAGGCGTTTCATGAGGTTTTTCTCCGCTGAATAAGGGAAATCTTTCTTCAGCACACCCCGTGCCCGGCCGCTTGCGCGAATTCGCAATGCCAGGCGTGCTTGCATCCCGCGCTGTGCCTGCGTGACGAAAGCGCCTTGCGCGTTCATGCGTTCGCGTCGGACCGTGCTCGTGTGGCGTAGTGGATCCACGCCGCGAGCGCGCTGAAGCCCAGACCGGCTGCGCACACACCCATCCAGCCGAACGCATGCCACGTGGCCGCGCCGACCGCCGATCCCGTTGCGCCGCCGATGAAGTAGCAGACCATGAAGACGGTGTTCACGCGGCTGCGCGCTTCGGGGCGCAGTGCGTAGATGCGCGACTGGTTCGAGATCTGCGCGGCCTGCACGCCCACGTCGAGCACGATCACACCGATCACGAGACCGACCAGGCTCTTGCCCGAGAGCGCGAAGATTCCGAACGAGATGGCGATGAGCACGATCGAGAGCGTGATGACGGCGCGCGGACCGCGCTTGTCGGCGGAACGGCCCGCCCAGGGCGCCGCGAGCGCGCCCGCCGCGCCGACGATGCCGAAGAGCCCGGCGACCTGGGGGCCGAGGTGGAACGGCTCGCCCGCGAGCAACAGCGTGAGCACGGGCCAGAACAGGCTGAACGCGGCAAAGAGGCACGCGCCGATAGCCGACGCCTCGCGCAGGCCGCGCAATTCGACCGTGAGATGCCAGAGCGTGGCAAGCAGCTTGCCGTAGCCGAGCGTCGAGGTCGGCTGGCTCTTTGGCAGCTTCTTGATGACCACCACGGCGAGCACGAGCAGCGCCACGATGGACGCGCCGAATACCGTGCGCCAGCCGAAGTACTGGCCGACGAACCCGGCCGCCGTGCGCGCGAGCAGGATGCCGAGCAAAAGACCGCTCATGACGGTGCCGACGGCATGGCCGCGTTGCTCGGGCGGCGCGAGTTCGGCCGAGAACGGCACGGCTTGCTGCGCAATGGTGGCGAGCACGCCGATGGCGAGGCTCGCGCCAATCAGCACCGGCAGGGTGGGCGCGGTTGCGGCGGCGAGCAGCGCGAGACAGAGCAGCACCGTCTGCACGAGGATGATGCGGCGCCGGTCGAAGCGGTCGCCCAGCGGCGCGAGCAGGAGCATGCCCAGCGCGTAGCCGAGCTGCGTTGCGGCGGGCACCGCGCCGATCCATCCGGCTCCAGCGGGAAAGGCCTGGCGGAAGTCGTCGAGGAGCGGCTGGTTGTAGTAGATGTTCGCGACCGCCACGCCCGCGATGGTCGCGAGCAGAAGCAGCAGGCCGCGCAGCGACTGGCGTTCGCCAGCGGTTGCGGATTCGGGTGTGGACATGTGAGCGGTGCGGGCGGCGCCCGGCGATACGGGGTGCTGAAACAGGTTGCCCGGGCTTGCATGGGCGAAACGCGGTTCGCGCGCGCCCGGGCGTGCCGATCATACCGGAGCGTGTGCGATCGTGCTGGCCATGTCTTGATCTGCGTCTGGGGTGCTCTCGGTTGTTCGCGCAACGAGATGAGGCACGCTGTATTGACCGGACGCGACGGTCGCGGCTGGGGCCCCCGGCATGTGCGGCGGCGTCGGGCGGTTGATGTCGCGCTGACGGCCCGATGGCGCCGCGTGCCTGGGAGGGCGGGGCAATGGTAGAATCGCGTCCGCTTTGCCGGCGTGATGAAATTGGTAAACATAGCGGACTTAAAACTAGATTGAGTGCCCAGCCGGAAACGGCCGGTGCAGAACCCCTCAAATTCGGCGAAACCCCTGGACTTCGTGGTGCGCGAGCGCGCATTGCGCCGAGGCGACGCCGAGCCAAGCCGGCTGGCGCTTTTTTGCGCCGGTCAGGAAGGTGTAGAGACTAGACGGGGGGCGCCTAAGGCTTTGGCGCGGCTCGACCGCGCTCCATATGGCTAGGGCGAAGGCATAGTCCAGCGCACGAACGCTCGCAAGAACCTCGCGGACGGCGTCGAAAGACGTAGTGTGACGAAAATCCGCCGCCTCACGGCTTACCGGTTCGAGTCCGGTCGCCGGCACCAGAACACCTGGACATGCTTTGCAAGAAACCCTGAACCCGCGATGGCGCAATGCCTCGCGGGTTTTTTGCTGGCTGTATCACGGAATTGCCGGGACACGGCGGAGGTGCCCTGAGTGGGGCGTTCGCGCGGCAATGGGGTGGTGAAGCGGGGGAGGAAGAGAAGGCGCTGACCCGCCAAGGTTGGCGTGCACGCTTGAATACGGGCATCCCCAAGGATGCCGCGGGCCGCCGTGCGCGGCGCGATAAGTCCAGGGCGCGCGGTGGGTTCAGCGGCTGCCGATCTGGCCGGTGCGCGGATTGACGAGCCGCGCAAAGCTGAAAAGCGCCGCAATCGCCAAAGGGCACGCGATGAAGAAGGCTGTGAGCATGATACAAGCCGTAACAAAATGTTTCGTCAGTGTATATGCAGGATGCGGATTGAGTATCAGGGAGAACGACAACAGATTGTTGCGATTACGCAAAGTCCATGCGCAAAAATCTGGCGTTAATCGGCGAAAAGCTTGATGGGCGCGGGTGGACCCCGTGTGAAAAAGACGATTCAGATGCAGTCGAAGATTACTTCTACGGTTTGGGCGGTAACGCCACGCAGGCCTTCACTGTGCACCTCGACCGCGTGCATCTCCTTATGCTGCTTGTGGCAATAATCCTGCGCTTCCTCGAAGCCAGCGCTGCGCACACGGTTCCACGAAACGATGTCCCAGCGCGCCCGGCTCGTTATTGAAAAATGACCATCCTGTCTTGAATTCACACTGGTTACCGACGTGCATGCCGTTAGCATGCTGAGGCCAAGCAACAGGATGCTGCCTTTCATAAATTCCTCCAGATCGCGCACCATTGTCGCCGCCAAACGCGGGCATTTGCAACTCGGAGGTAACGTTAACTAACGTCTTTGAAAAACCGGAGCGGGGTTGCGCTAACGCGTGTCATCGGGGGCCAGATGGGAGCGCCGTGACAGTGCGTGCTCGTGAGTGCTGGAGACGGGATCCGGAGGGAGCGGCGCCTCACAGTGTGCGCGGCGCCCGATCGAAAGCTTGCGCCAGATTGCCCGGTCTGGCTCTGGCGCAAGCGCCAAAGCGCGCTCGCAGGAACCGTGTGAAACTCAAGCCGCAACAAACGTCCATGTCACAGAATGTGCCAGGATCGTCCGTGAGTTGCGCAGCGGCCCCGTCGCGTTGTGCGTTTCGTTCGCGGCACGCCCCGCGTGCGGGACACCCGGGACGGTTCGGCTGAATCAGTCGTGCGCGACGATATCGCCAACCTGGGCTTGGCCGGAGACGAGGCACGAGGAGAGGAAGTTCTCTCCCTGGCTGCGCGCGCCGATGGCAGTGAAGCCGCGCGCGAGCGCATCGAGCCGCACGAGTTCCGAACCCTGCGCGCAAGTGACCGAACTGCCTTCGTGCGCTTGCGCGCGTGTCATCGCCCGGTTCGCGAGGAGGAGTGCGAGGATGATGACGACGCCAACATTGAATGCTTGTCTCATGATTTCGTCTCCTAGTGCAGTCAGACTATCTCAGCCTTTCAGCGTAGGGATCCAGGAGTTTCCCGGCGATGCAGTGCAACACATGCGGCGCGCGAAAATCCCTTGAAATGCGGGCTGGGTAATAGTTCGGCATCCTTGCGTTGCGGCTTCTGGTCCGCCGGGCCTTGTGCGGCGTGCTTGCGCGTCCAGTCGCGCCACGGCGGCTTGCTGTATGCGGGAACATTGCGGTGCAACAATGGCGCGTTGCGTCACGTGTGACGTCAGCTAACGAATGTAGCGTCGGGAAAATTGAGCACTGCGCGGCACATCGACACGGCCTTGTTTGAAGCCGATCCAATGTTTGATATCGATCATTTATTGCGTCGCCGTTACTCGATTGGCATCAAGCGGCAACTAGTCGGCGCCGCATCGCCCGGCATGGTTTTCGGGAGTGATCGAAGTGATGGGGGCGCAATCGGCTGGTCGCGAAGGGGGCAATGAATCTTGAAATGCCTCCGCCGATGCTGCACTATCGGCTGTCCGGTCCCCTTTTCCTGTGCGAGGTGCGGCAATGCAGTTGATAGGCATGATGGATTCCCCGTATGTGCGTCGCGTCGCAATTTCGCTGCACGTGCTCGGGATGCCGTTCGAGCATCGCAGCGTGTCGGTGTTCCGGCACTACGATGAGTTTGCGCAGATCAATCCGGTGGTGAAGGCGCCGACGTTCATCGACGACGACGGCACGCTGCTGATCGATTCCACGCTGATCCTCGATCATCTCGACCGCAAGGTGCCGGCCGCGCGGCGCCTGATGCCCGAGGAATCGCAGGAGCGCACTTTCGCGCTGCGCGTGAACGGGTTTGCGCTGGCCGCCATGGAGAAGACGATCCAGCAGGTGTACGAGCGCCAGCTACGGCCCGAGGAGCGTCAGCACGAGCCGTGGTTGCAGCGTGTCAATACGCAGATGCACGCCGCGTACACGGTGCTCGACAAACTGCTGGACGGCCGCGCCGGCTGGCTGTGCGCCGGGCGGATCACACAGGCCGACATCACGGCCGCGGTGGCCTGGCGCTTCACGCAGCACATCTTGCCGGGCACCGCGGACCCCGCGCGTTATCCGGCGCTTGCCGCGCACTCCGCCCGCGCCGAAGCATTGCCAGAGTTCGTGGCGACACCGCTCGAATGAATCACGGGCCCCTGTGCGTAGGCCCGCAGGCCGAGCGCGCCTATTGCTGGCTTCGCCGCTTGCACTGCCGCTTGCCCGATTGTTCGCGTTTGGCGACAAGTGACTTCGCGTCCGGGCCATTTATCGGCTGACGCTACCTTCCTAGAATGGCTCTCATCGAATGCCGCTACGTCACTGCGACGCGGCGGTTGCAGCGGGAGCCGTCATGAAATCCTTTATCGAACGACAACTGTATCAACCAGCATTGGTCCTGCCGATGGTGGACCTCATGCAATTGATGGTGTCGCTCGACTTCAACATGGGCCAGATCGGGCTGATGGTGGCGACGCGCGGTGCGCGCGCGGCGCTGCAGCGCTCACGCGAATTCTGGTGCGCAAGCCACGGATGTGTGGCGCCGGTCGAGCGCGTCCACTGATCCTGTTGCCCTTTGAAGGACAGATAGCGTAGCGGTTTTACGATTCCCCCCCGACGCGCAGCGGCATCGCCCGTTTGCTGTTGTGACGTCACTCTGTGAGCCGCCTCATGATTTGGGGCGGCTCTTTTTTTCCCGTTTTCCGATTCGAAACTCTGGCGCTTTGGCTGGTTCTTTGCGCTGTCGTAGCGGCGTGTCACTGGCGCGGTGTGGCCGCGGCGCGCTCGCACGTGGCGTGTGCCTGGCCGGCGTAAGATGGCGCGAACGTGATGCACGCAGAATTGCACGATGTTTCGCACGAGGAGGTCGGCATGGCACAGCGTTTCGATGCGATCGTGATCGGCACAGGGCAAAGCGGTCCGCCGCTCGCGGTGCGGCTCGGGGCCAGCGGACGCAAGACGGCGGTGATCGAGCGCGCGGCGTTCGGCGGTACCTGCGTGAATGTCGGCTGCACGCCGACCAAGGCCTATGTGGCCTGTGCGCGTGCCGCGCATGTGGCGCGCCACGCGGCGGACTTCGGCGTGCGCATCGGCAACGCGCGGGACGGCGTGGAAAACAGCGCGTCCGGCGCCGATGTGAGCGTCGATCTTGCGTTCGTGAAGGCGCGCAAGGACCGCATCATCGGCACCTCGCGCGACGGTGTCGAGCACTGGCTGCGCAGCGCGCCCAACGTCACGGTGCTGCAGGGGCATGCGCGCTTCAGCGCCGCGCATGCGGTCAGTGTGACGCTGGCGAGCGGTGAAACCGCGACGCTCGAAGCGCCCGAGATCTTCATCAACACGGGAACGCGCGCCGCCGTGCCCGAGCTGCCGGGCCTCGACCGTATCCGATACGAAACCAACTCGACGTTGCTTGCTCTGGAGGTATTGCCCGCGCATCTGGCGATTGTCGGCGGCAGCTATGTGGCGCTCGAATTCGCGCAGATGTTCCGCCGTTTCGGCAGACGCGTGACGGTGCTCGTGCGCGGGGACCGCGTGCTGGCACGCGAGGACGACGACGTCGCGCGGGCCGTGCAGGACGTGCTGGCGCGCGAAGGCGTGGAGTTTCGCTTCGGCAACGCGCCGCGCAGCGTGGCGCCGCTCGGCGCGAGCGGCTCCGGTGGCGTGACTGCCGCACGCGCGGCGGCGGGCGGCCCGGGTCCGGACGGCATACGCATCGAGCTCGGCGGCGAAGCGCTCGACGTCTCGCATTTGCTGTTCGCCACCGGGCGCATTCCGAACACCGACGATCTCGGGCTCGACGCGGCAGGCATCGAGCGAGACAAGCACGGTCTTATCCCCGTCGATGGAGCGCTGCGTACGCGCGTGCCCGGCGTGTGGGCGCTTGGCGACGTGAACGGGCGCGGTGCATTCACGCATACCTCTTACGACGATTACCAGATCGTCGCGGCAAATCTGCTCGACGGCGCGCATCGCAGCGCCGACGCGCGCATCCCCGCCTATGCCGTGTTCGTGGACCCGCCGCTCGCACGCGTGGGCGTGAGCGAGCGCGAGGTGCGCGCGAGCGGGCTGCCCGCGCTGATTGCGACCATGCCGATGTCGCGTGTCGGCCGCGCACGCGAGCGCGGCGAGACGGACGGGTTCATGAAGGCGCTCGTGGATGCACGAACGCGCCGCATCCTGGGCGCGACGATCTTCGGGGTGGAAGGCGACGAGGCTATCCATACCTTCATCGACACGATGAGCGCCGACGCGCCGTACACGACGCTCGAATACGCGATGCACATCCACCCGACGGTGAGCGAGCTGGTGCCGACCTTGCTCGATGGCCTGAGGCCGCTTGCATGAGCGCATCCGGAGAAAACCCGCACTCCGGCGGGGCGGCTGGGGCTCTGGCAGTCGGCCCTCCAGGCAACCTCTACGCCGGCATCGAAACCGGTGCGCGCGACGAGCGCTTCGAGCAACTCGTCGCGCAGGCCGGCGTGCTGATCGAGCGGATCGTCTCCACGGGGCAAGCGAGTCCGGAAGGGTTCTGGTACGACGATCCGCGCGACGAATGGGTCGTTTTGCTCACGGGCGCGGCGGAGCTGGAATTCGAGACGCAAGGCGGCGCGCGTTACCCGATGCGTCCGGGCGACTATGTGCATATTCCCGCGCACTGCCGGCATCGCGTGGCGTGGACCGACACGGCGGCGCCTACCGTCTGGCTCGCGGTGTATTTTGGCGCGGGCACCGACGCAAGCGAGTGAGGCAGTAGCGCGGCGCCGTTGTTTCCGTCCAGGCAAAAGTTGCGTGGTTCATCGAACGCAGTACATGGACGATAATCATCCGCATTGGTTTTTCCGCTGTTTTTCCGTTACGAAACACCGCCTCATGCCACCTCAACATTCGCTGCGCGTCGCGCTGATTTCCGATACGCACAATCTCGTGCGACCTGAACTGCTGGGTTTTCTGGACGGCTGCGATGCGATCGTCCACGCGGGTGATATCTGCGAGCAAGGCGTGCTCGATCGGCTCGCCCAGATCGCGCCGCTGACCGCCGTGCGCGGCAACAACGACCGCGGCGCGTGGGCCGACGCGCTGCCGGAGCAAACCGTGGTGGAAATCGGCGGAGTCGCGATCGCCGTCGTCCACGAGCTGCCCGACCTGCGCGGCAATCCCGCCGAACAGGGCATTGCCGTCGTGGTCAGCGGCCATTCGCACAAGCCGGCGCTCGACATGCGTGACGGTGTGCACTACGTGAATCCGGGCAGCGCCGGACCGCGCCGCTTCAAATTGCCCATTTCGGCGGCGATGTTGACGATCGGAAACGATGGTGCGCTGCGCGTCGAGCACGCGCGGCTGATCGATTGAGCCCGCCGCGCGCGCATCGGTGGTGCTGCGTGCGGGACGTAAAAAAGGCCAGCACGAGGCTGGCCTTCGAGGGGTTTCCGATGCGAAATCCGCAGCGTAAGTAGTGTGTCGGTAGCGTTATGGCTGCGTTACACCCGCACGGCGGCATGCGCGGCATAGCGCTCGTCGATTTCGCGGGCGACGCGCACGCCGCGCATCACCGCATGAGCTTCCGCCTTGGTGCCGACGCACGGCGCGGAGCCCAGCAGCGGCTTGCGTGCCGTCTCGCGCAGCGACACCACCGAGACGATGCCGATCACCGCCGCGCCCATCAGGTAGTACGCGGGCATCATGAGGTTCTGCGTGTGCTCGACGAGCCAGGCGGCCACCAGCGGCGTCGTGCCGCCGAACAGCGACACGGAGACGTTGAAGCTGATGGCGAGCGCGCCGTAGCGGATCGCGGTCGGGAACAGCGCCGGCAGTGCGGAGGGCATGACGCCCGTGAAGCACGAGAGCAGCGTGCCGAGAATCAGGAGGCCGAAGAACACCGGCAGCAACTCGCCGGTCTGGATCAGCGTGAGCGAGGGAATCGATAGCACGATCAGGCCCACGCAGCCCGCGAGCATCACCGGCTTGCGGCCGATGGCGTCCGAGAGGCGGCCGAACGCGAGCGTCATCGGCATCATCAGCACCATCACGATCAGCACGAGAAAGAGGCCGTGCGTTTCGTTGAAGTGCAGCGTCGCCGAGAGATAGCTCGGCAGGTACGAGAGCGCCATGTAGTCGGTCACGTTGAAGATCAGCACGAGGCCCACGCACAGCAGGAAGGGGCGCAGGTGCTCCGTGACGAGCGACTTCAGCGTGAGCTTCGGGCGCGCGTGCTCTTGCGCTTCACGCAGTTCGGCTTCGCGCTTGAACGCGGGCGTTTCCTCGAGCTTCGTGCGGATGTAAAGACCCACGAGGCCGAGCGGACCCGCGATCATGAACGGCACGCGCCAGCCCCAGTCGAGCAGTTGCTGGTGCGAGAGCATGGCGGTCAGCACGGCGACCGTGCCCGCACCGAACACGTAGCCGATCAGCGTGCCGAACTCGAGGAAGCTGCCCATGAAGCCGCGGCGCTTGTCGGGGGCGAACTCGGCGATGAAGGTTGCCGCGCCGCCGTATTCGCCGCCCGTCGAGAAGCCCTGGATCAGGCGCGCCACGAGCAGCAGAATGGGCGCGGCAATGCCGATCGAGTGGTACGACGGAATCAGGCCGATCGCGAAGGTGCCGCAGGCCATCATGATCATGGTCATCGCGAGCACGCGTTGGCGCCCGATGCGGTCGCCGAGCGGTCCGAACACCATGCCGCCGATCGGGCGCACGAGGAACGCGGCGGCGAACGTGCCGAAGGTTGCGATCAGCTGCGCCGAGGGGCTGCTCGAGGGGAAGAACACCTGGCCGAGCGTAACGGCGATGTAGCTGTACACGCCGAAGTCGAACCATTCCATGGCGTTGCCGAGGGCCATGGCGCCGACGGCGCGTTTGAGGAGGCTGTTGTCGACGATCGTAATCTCGTCGAGGGTAAGATCGGTCGAAGTCGCCGATGAACCGGAAGTGGAAGCGGTCAAGGTCTGCATCTCCAATGACAGCGACGAGCCTGCGAAGACTCGCCACGGTTGCCGGAGAGTGCCGTTTCGCGATAGCGGCAACATGTCGTGCGCGAACGCCGCAAAAGGAGGGCGTCCGGCGCGTCTGCGAGGCAGGCGGTGCACGAATGGCATGCTGAAGTGTCGCGAAACGACACTCGGTCGAATTGTGCGTATGCGTTGCGCCTTGCGTGGCCGTGGTTGGGGGGGCAGGACGCATGAGGACGCTGGACTCGCACGAGGGTGCGAAGTGAAGCGCCGCTGAAACGAAAAAGAAGGACCGCGTGGCGGAGCGTTCTTTTTGTATGAGCGCAATCAGGCGAAAGGCGTTTTTGGGTGCCGGCCAGATTGCAGTTGATGACTAATGTCTGTCGAACAGAGCGTTATGATAGCACGATAACGTAAGATCGTGCAAACCACCCGTCTGGTGGGGCGCTTGGAGGCGCGCGCGAGGCCCCGTGTGGCGGGGGATTGCGCGATTCGCGGGCCATAGTGACGCAGCCCGGTGACGCGCCTCGCGATAGGCCCGGGCAACTCATGAAGCACATAAAAAAACCGCGCCAGTGGCGCGGTTTTTGCTGTCCATCTGGCGGCCTTTCGTGCCGGAGCGGACATGGGCGGCGTGGATGCGCCGCCGTTTCAGCCTTCGGTCGGCGGCACGTAGCCCGACGCCTGATCGGCGCCTTCGCCAAAGAAGAACTTCTCCGTCTGCTTCATCAGGTATTGGCGCGCGCGCGGGTCGGCCATGTTCAGCCGGTTCTCGTTGATGAGCATGGTCTGCTGCTTGAGCCAGGCCTGCCATGCCTCTTTCGAGACGTTTTCGTAGATGCGCTTGCCGAGTTCGCCCGGCAGCGGGGGAAAGTCGAGTCCCTCGGCTTCCTTGCCGAGCTTCGCGCATTGAATCATACGGGCCATGCTGTGCTTCTCCTGTAGTCGTATCTGTGGGCGGCGAGGCGCTTCATCCGGAGATGGGGACGCTCAGAGCTGTTTCATCAGCACGAGCGACTTGCGCTGCCAGTTATAGAGGCGGCGGCGGTCTTCAGGCAGGTCGTCGACGGTGGCCTTCACGAAGCCGCGCTTCAAGAACCAGTGTTCGGTGCGCGTGGTGAGCACGAAAATGCGCGTGAGCCCGCGCGCCCGCGCGCGCTGCTCGATGCGGCGCAGGAGCCGCTCGCCGTCGCCCGAGCCTTGCGCCTCGGGCGAGACCGTGAGGCACGCCATTTCGCCGATGCGCTCCTGCGAATACGCGTAGAGCGCCGCGCAGCCGAACAGCACACCGTCGTGCTCGATCACCGAGAAGTGATCGATGTCGCGTTCGATCTGGTGACGCCCGCGGCGCACCAGCGTGCCGTCGCTTTCGAGCGGCTCGATCAGCGTGAGGATGCCGCCGACGTCGTCCGGCGTGGCTTCGCGCAGGCTCTCCAGGTTCTCGTACGAGATCATGGTGCCCACGCCGTCGTGCAGGAACAGTTCGAGCAGCACGCTGCCGTCGAGCGCGTAGGGCAGGATGTGCGCACGGCCCACGCCGCCGCGGCAGGCGCGGATCGAGTGCTTCAGATAGAAGCCCTCGTCGCCGAGCACGGTGCCGCTTTCCTGCAGCTTGTAGGCGTCGTCGAGCGACATTTCGCGGATCAGCTCGCCTTCCTCGTTGGCGAGGCCCGGCGTTTCCGTGAGGAAAATGATCTTGTCGGCGCGCAGCGCGATGGCGGCGGCCGAGGCGACGTCTTCCATCGACAGATTGAACGCCTCACCCGTGGGCGAAAAGCCGAGTGGCGAGAGCAGCACGAGCTTGCGGCTCGCGAGCGAATGGCGGATCGAGTCCGCGTCGATCTTGCGCACGACGCCCGTGTGCTGGAAGTCGACGCCGTCGAGAATGCCGACCGGGCGCGCCGTCACGAAGTTGCCCGAGACCACGCTGATGTGCGCGTGCGCCATCGGCGTGTTCGGCAAGCCTTGGCTGATCGCGGCCTCGATGTCGAGACGCACTTCGCCAGCAGCTTCCTTCGCCGATTCCAGCGCGCGGGCATTGGTGATGCGCATGCCGTGTGAGAACTCGGACTCGACGCCGTGCAGGCTCATCTGCTCCTCGACCTGCGGGCGCGAACCGTGCACGAGCACGATCTGGATGCCCATGGCCTGCAGGAGCGCGATGTCGGCGACCAGCGCGTTGAGCAGATTCTGGTGCACGACCTCGCCGCCGAAGCCGACGACGAAGGTCTTGCCCTGGAACATATGGATGTAGGGCGCGACCGATCGCATCCAGTCGACGAACTGCGCGTGCTGCGCGGCCTGCTGGGCAGCTTGCTCTGAAGCGGAGTCCGCGGCGGCGGAAGCCGGCGCGCTCGCGGAGGCGGGGACGAGGTCGGTTTGGGAATTCATGCCCGGGATTATAATGCGCCCCCATGTCGAATGTACCCAAAAGACCTGCCTCCGCGCAGGGCGGCAACACCCCTGCCGGGAAAGACGCGGCGCAAGGCGGCGCGCAGGAAAAACGCGCGTCGCAGAAGTATGGCGATGGAGCGAAGCTGGCGTCGGCGGACCGGCTCGCCGCGCTCGTGAGCGGCGGGGCGCGGAATCAGCGTAACCCGCAGAATCAACAACAGGCCGCGCAAGCGGCCGGGCAGAAAAGCGTGCAGCCGGCGCAGGCGCTGGAGCAAGCCGCAGTCGCGGCGCCACGCGAAGCGCGCACTGAATCTCAGACGGTTACGCCGGCGTCGGCGCAGCCCCAGCAACGCGAGAGAGCGCCGCAGCCGGGAACGCTGGCGCCCACTCAGACTCGAGCGCAGCCGGCCAAACCGCAGGCCTCGAGGCCACCGCAGACGCCGCCGCGAACTGAACCGCAAGCGTCACAGCCAGGCGAGAGCAGGCATGCGGCGCAATCGTCGCCGCGCCGCGACGCGCCGTTGCGAAATCCCGGCGCGCAGCCGGATGCAGCGCGTAACGATCAACGCACGGCGCAGCGCGGCGAACCGCGCGCGCCACGCAATCAAGCGCCGCGCGAGCAACGGCCGAAGCAACCGAAGCAACCGAAGCCAGTCGATCAGTCGCGCGAGCCGCATCCGTCGCAACCGGCCAGGGCGAAATCCGCAGGCGCATCGCGCCCCGCAAACGAAGGCGAGCGAGCGCAGCGCGCCGAGCGTCAGCCACGCGCGCCGCGTGAACCACGTGAACCGCGTGCGCCTCGCGCACCGATCGAGCCGAATCCCATCCCGCCGATCACCTTCCCCGAAGCGCTGCCCGTCTCGGGCCGCCGCGAGGAGATCGCGCGCGCCATCGCCGAAAACCAGGTCGTGATCGTGAGCGGCGAGACCGGCTCGGGCAAGACCACGCAGTTGCCGAAGATCGCGCTCTCGCTCGGGCGCGGGCGCGGTGCGGGCGGCACCGGCCTCATCGGCCATACGCAGCCGCGCCGGATCGCGGCGTCGGCCACGGGCCGGCGCATCGCCGAGGAGCTCGGCACGCCGTTCGGCGAAGTGGTTGGCTCCAAGGTGCGCTTCACGGACAATCTCGCGCCGGGCGCGTCGGTCAAGCTCATGACCGACGGCATCCTGCTCGCCGAGACGCAGACCGATCCGCTGCTCAAGGCCTACGACACGATCATCATCGACGAGGCGCACGAGCGCAGCCTGAACATCGACTTCCTGCTCGGCTATCTGAAAGAGATCCTGCCGCGCCGGCCCGATCTGAAGCTGATCGTGACCTCGGCGACCATCGACGCCGATCGTTTCGCGCGCCATTTTGGCAGCGAGGAGAAGCCCGCGCCCGTGATCGAGGTGAGCGGGCGCCTTTATCCTGTCGAGGTGCGCTATCGCGCGGTCCAGGAGGACAGCCCGGCGGTGAAGAACGCGCAGGGCACGGCGCCGCGCGAAAGCAGGAAGTCGCAGCGCGATACGGATCGCGATCTGATGGACGCGATCGTCGATGCGGTAGACGAACTGTGCCGCGAGGGCTCGGGCGACGTGCTCGTGTTCCTGCCAGGTGAGCGCGAGATTCGCGACGCCGCCGAGGCGCTGCGCAAGCATCATCCGCCGCACACCGAGATCCTGCCGTTGTTCGCGCGGCTTTCCGCGCAGGAGCAGGAACGCGTGTTCAAGCCGTCGAACGCGCGCCGCATCGTGCTGGCCACCAACGTGGCGGAAACCTCGCTCACGGTGCCGGGCATCCGCTACGTGGTCGACACGGGCCTCGCGCGCGTGAAGCGCTACTCGTATCGCAACAAGGTCGAGCAGTTGCAGATCGAATCGATCTCGCAGGCGGCCGCGAACCAGCGCGCGGGCCGCTGCGGCCGGGTGGCCGATGGCGTGTGCATCCGCCTCTATGAGGAGCAGGATTTCCTTTCGCGGCCAAAATTTTCCGATCCGGAAATTTTGCGTTCGTCGCTCGCGGCGGTGATCCTGCGCATGAAATCGCTGCATCTCACGGCGATCGAGACGTTTCCGTTCATCGAGCCGCCACCGGGCCGCGCGATTGCCGACGGCTATCAGTTGCTCAACGAACTGGGCGCCGTCGACGACGACAATGCGCTCACGCAGTTGGGCCGCGAGCTCGCGCGCTTGCCCCTCGACCCGCGCGTCGGCCGCATGATTCTTGCCGCGCGCGACGAGCAGGCCATGCGCGAGGTGCTCATCATCGCGAGTGCGCTCTCGGTGCAGGACCCGCGCGACCGGCCCATCGAGGCGCAGGAGCAGGCCGACCAGGCGCACCGCCGTTTCGCCGACGAGCGCTCCGAATTCCTCCAGTGGCTCAAGATCTGGGCGTGGTTCGAGGAAGCCGTCGCGCACAAGAAGTCCAACAAGCAGCTCGTGGATTCGTGCCGCGCGAACTTCCTCTCGCACCTGCGCCTGCGCGAATGGCGCGACGTCCACTCGCAACTGCTCACGGTGGTGCGCGAGCACGGCTGGCGCATCAATGAAGCCGACGCGACTTACGAGCAGATCCATCACGCGCTGCTCACAGGCCTGCTCGGCAATATCGGCCTCAAAGCCGACGACGACCCTCACTACCTCGGCGCGCGCGGCATCAAGTTCCACTTGTGGCCGGGTTCGGCGCTCGTGAAGAAAGCGGGGCGCTGGATCGTGGCCGCGGAGTTGATCGAAACGAGCCGGCTGTACGCGCGCTGCATCGCGAAGATCGAGCCTGAATGGCTCGAGAAAGTGGGCGCGCATCTGTTGCGCAAGTCGCTTTCCGAGCCGCATTGGGAAAAGCGCGCGGCACAGGTGAGCGCGTTCGAGCGCGGCGTGCTTTACGGCCTGCCGGTGTATCAGCGCAGACGCGTGGCGTTCGGCAAGCAGGACCCGGCGCGCGCGAGAGAGCTTTTCATTCGCGGCGCGCTGGTGGAAGGCGAATTCGACACGAAGCTCGCGTTCTTCGCGCACAACCGCAAACTGCTCGCCGATATCGAGCAGCTCGAGCACAAGTCGCGCCGCCAGGACGTGCTGGTCGACGACGAGTTGATCTTCGCGTTCTACGATCAGGCGATTCCCGAGGGCATTTATTCGGGCGCGTCGTTCGAGCGCTGGTATCGCGACGAGGTGAAGAAGGGCGGCCAGCCCGAGGACAAGCTGCGTCTGCTCTATCTTTCGCGCGATGACCTGA
>JAITTX010000595.1 GCA_031286755.1 Paraburkholderia sp. | reverse complement strand
TTCACCCCTTCCGCGCAGGCCTTCATCGACGCACGCGATCTGCTGCTGCGTCACCGCACCGACTACGCGCGCGCGTATGAGGCCTTCGCGTGGCCGCAGCTCGACACCTTCAACTGGGCGCTCGACTACTTCGACGTGATGGCGCGCGGCAACGATAACCCGGCGCTATGGATCGTCGACGATCTCGGGAACGGCGGCACGCGCTATTCGTTCGCGCAGATGTCCGAGCGCTCGTCGCGCATGGCGAATTTCCTGCGCGAAGCCGGCGTGGGGCGTGGCGATCGTCTCCTCCTGATGCTGCCCAATCGCGTCGAACTGTGGGACGTGATGCTGGCGGCGATGAAGCTGGGCGCCGTGGTGCTGCCCGCCACGACGCAGCTTGCACCCGACGACGTGCGCGAGCGCGTGGAGGCGGGCGGCGCGCGCTTCGTGGTGGTCGATGCGGCGGAACTCGCGAAATTCGACGCACTCGATGCGAGCGTGAAGCGCATCGCAGTGGGGGGAGCGCGCGAAGGATGGATCGATCTTTCACGCGCCTACGAAGCGAGCGCCGCGTTCGAGCCCGACGGCCCGACGCGCGCGAGCGACCCGATGCTGCTCTATTTCACCTCGGGCACGACTTCGAAGCCGAAGCTCGTCGAGCACACGCATCAGAGCTACCCCGTGGGCCACCTTTCCACGATGTACTGGATCGGCCTCACGCCCGGCGACGTGCACTGGAACATCAGCTCGCCGGGCTGGGCCAAGCACGCGTGGAGCTGCTTCTTCGCGCCATGGAATGCGCAGGCCTGCGTGTTCGTCTACAACTACGCGCGCTTCGTGCCGAAAGATGTGCTCACCGCGCTCGTGCAATGCGGCGTGACCACGCTGTGCGCGCCGCCCACGGTGTGGCGCATGCTCGTGCAGGAGCCGCTCGCGAGCCACGCGGTGAAGCTGCGCGAGATCGTGGGCGCGGGCGAGCCGCTCAATCCGGAGATCATCGAGCGCGTGCGTCACGCGTGGGGCATCACGATCCGCGACGGCTACGGCCAGACCGAGACCACCTGCCAGATCGGCAATTCGCCGGGCCAGCCCGTGGTCGCCGGCGCGATGGGCCGCCCGCTGCCGGGCTATCACGTCGAACTCGTCGACCCCGACGATCAACCCGTGAGTGAAGGCGAAATCGCGCTGATACTCTCACGGCGCCCGCTCGGTCTGATGACAGGCTACGCGAACAACGCCAAGGCCACCGGGCAGGCCATGCGCAACGGCTACTACCACACGTCCGATGTGGCGATGCGCCGCGAGGATGGCTACTTCGTCTACGTGGGCCGCGCCGACGATGTGTTCAAGTCGTCCGATTACCGCCTGAGTCCGTTCGAGCTGGAGAGCGTGTTGATCGAGCACGAGGCGATAGCCGAAGCGGCCGTGGTGCCGAGCCCCGATCCCTTGCGGCTCTCGGTGCCCAAGGCGTTCGTGATCGTGCGCCAGGGCTATGAGGCCGGTCCCGATCTCGCGCGCGAGGTGTTCCGCTTCTCGCGCGAGAAGCTCGCGCCGTACAAGCGCATTCGCCGGCTCCAGTTCAGCGACTTGCCCAAGACCATCTCGGGCAAGATCCGCCGTGTCGAATTACGCCGCCGGGAAATGGAGCGCACGGAGGAACCCGCGCGCCAGCCCGACGAGTACTGGGAAGAGGACTTCCCCGAGCTGCGTTGAAACCCGGACGGACTCCGAAATGATCGAATTCGAATACATGCATGACGGCACGGTGGCACTCATCACGCTCGCGCGCCCGCCCGCGAATGCCTTTACCGTCGATGGCCTGGGCCAGCTTCGGGAGGTGATCGAGGCATTCAACCGCGAGGCGAACGTGCGCGCCGTTGTCATCACCGGCCACGGGCCGAAGTTCTTCAGCGCGGGCGCCGACCTGAACGCGTTCGCCACGGGCGATCGTGAAGTCGCGCGCACGGCGGCCTCGGCATTCGGCGCCGCGTTCGAGACGCTGCAGAGCGCGCGGCCCGTGGTGATCGCCGCCATCAACGGCTATGCGATGGGCGGCGGGCTCGAATGCGCGCTCGCCTGCGACATCCGCATTGCCGAGGAGCACGCGCAACTCGCGCTGCCCGAGCCCGCCGTGGGCTTGCTGCCGTGCGGCTGCGGCACGCAAACGCTGCCGTGGCTGGTGGGCGAGGGCTGGGCCAAGCGCATCATCCTTACCGGCGAGCGCGTGGACGCCGCCACGGCGCTGCGCATCGGCCTCGTCGAGGAAGTCGTGCCGCAGGGCGGCGCGCGCGAGGCCGCGCTCACCATGGCTGCGCGCGTGGCGTCGCTCAGCCCGCAGGCGGTATCGTTCAGCAAGTCGCTCATTCATCAGGCGCGCAACGGCGTGCCGCGCGGCGCGGCGCTGGCGGTGGAGCGAGAGCGCTTCGTCGACCTGTTCGACTCGCCCAACCAGCGCGAAGGCGTGAACGCGTTTCTGGAGAAGCGCAAGCCGAAATGGCACATTGATATGGAGAATTAAGCGATGAATGCAACACCCGCTTCCGCACAGGCAACACAGGCCACGCAGGAAGCCGGTCCGGACGTGCTGCTGCGCGTGGTCAATCGCGTCGCGATCGTCACGCTCAACCGTCCCGCCGCGCTCAACGCGCTCTCGCACGCGATGGTGCGCGAGCTTGCCGTGCTGCTCGAACGTGTGCGCCACGACGACCACATTCTCGCGCTCGTGCTCGAAGGCGCGGGCCCGAAGGGCTTTTGCGCGGGCGGAGACGTGGGGGCGGCCGCCGCGCGCGCGCGCGGGGGGCCCCGGCGGCGCG
>JAITTX010000579.1 GCA_031286755.1 Paraburkholderia sp. | reverse complement strand
GTGAAGCCGCTGCTCAAGCTGATGGAAACCATCACGGTGAAGGGCATGGCGCACATCACGGGTGGCGGTCTGGTGGAGAACATTCCGCGCGTGCTGCGCGAAGGCCTCACGGCCGAGCTGGACCACGCGGCATGGCCGCTGCCGCCGCTGTTCTCGTGGCTGCAGAAGCACGGCGGCGTGGCGGACGCGGAAATGCACCGCGTGTTCAACTGCGGCATCGGCATGGCCGTGATCGTGGCGGCTGATCAGGCTGATGCGGCGGCTTCGTTGCTGGCTGCTGCCGGTGAGCAGGTGTGGAAGATTGGCGTGGTGCGTGAGAGCAAGGAAGGGGAAGCGCAGACGGTGGTGGTTTGACACGCGCTTGAGCGCGTCTGCGCAGTGAGCCCTGGCGCATGCCGGGGCCGTGCGGAGCAAAACAATTCGCGCCGGTCCGGCGGGCTTTCGAAGTCCCGCTGGCCGGCGCGAAGTCGTTTTTGGCTTTGGCGAGGACGGGGAATTACAACACCGTCCTCACATGCCAAAGCTCCGGAAACAGCACGACATCCAGCATCTTGCGCAGATAAGGCGCGCCGGCGGTCCCACCCGTACCCTGCTTGAACCCAATAATCCGCTCAACCGTAGTGACATGTCTGAACCGCCACTGCCTGAACGCATCTTCGAGATCAACAAGCTCTTCGGCCATTTCATACAAATCCCAGTACTGCGAAGGATTGCGATAAACCTCGAGCCACGCTGCCTCCACTGATGCATCATGCACCGTCGGCTGCGTCCAATCGCGCGCTAACCGCTCAGGCGCGATGGCAAAACCACGCCGCGCCAGCAACCGAATCACCTCGTCATAAAACGAAGGCGCCTCAAGTGTGGCCTTAACCTGCGCGTGAATCTCAGGCCGATGCTCATGCGGCTTGAGCATTTGCACATTCTTGTTCCCAAGCAGAAATTCAATCTGCCGATACTGATACGACTGAAACCCTGACGAAGCCCCCAGATACGGCCGCATCGCCGTGTACTCGGACGGCGTGAGCGTCGACAAAACACTCCACGCCTGCACCAGTTGCTCGAGAATGCGCGAAACACGCGCGAGCTGCTTGAACGCAGGCGGCAGCTCATCGCGATGCACGCACGCAAGCGCCGCGCGCAGTTCATAAAGAGCGAGCTTCATCCACAGTTCGCTCGTCTGGTGCTGGACGATGAACAGCATCTCGTTGTGATCGGGCGAGAGCGGGTGCTGCGCGTTGAGAACGGAATCGAGCGACAGGTAATCGCCGTAGCTCATCGACTTCGAGAAGTCGAGCTGGGCGTCGTGCCAGCCTTCGCCCTTTTGCGTTGCCGCCGCGCCAGGAGCATTGGGCACATTCGGTGCGCTCGCGCCAGTCTGCGGCGCTGCCGCCGCCGAGCCATGCCCGAACGGGCAACCACCACGCGCGCCTTCGTTGGCGTCCGTGGAGGGCGTGGGAGCGGAGTCGGTATCGGGCACGCCCGGAATCTGCATGTGATCAGTCATTTCGGGCTCCTCAGGTCACCGCGCCGCGCGCAGCAAATTCAGGCTTACGCCAGCTTTCGGTCGCGAGCACGTCGCGCAGCGTTTCGACGGCATCCCACACGTCGGCGTAACGCAGGTACAGCGGCGTGAAGCCAAAGCGCAGCACGCGCGGTTCGCGATAGTCACCGATCACGCCGCGCGCGATCAGCGCCTGCATCACCTCATAGCCATGCGGATGCTCGAAGCTCACGTGCGAGCCGCGTTGCGCATGCTCGCGCGGCGTGACGAGCGTGAGCGGATATTCCTTGCAGCGCGTCTCCACGAGTTCGATGAAGAGATCGGTGAGCGCGAGCGACTTGCGGCGGATCGCCTGCATGTCGGTTTGCAGGAACACGTCGAGGCCGCATTCGACGAGCGCCATCGAGACGATCGGCTGTGTGCCGCACAGGAAGCGGCCGACGCCGGGGTCCGGGCGGTACACGGGGTTCATCTCGAACGGCGACTTGTGCCCCCACCAGCCCGAAAGCGGCTGCGAGAACGCATCCTGATGGCGCCTGGGCACCCACACGAAGCCGGGCGAGCCCGGGCCGCCGTTCAGGTACTTATAGGTGCAGCCGACCGCGTAGTCGGCGTTCGCGCCGTTCAGGTCCACGGGCACCGCGCCCGCCGAGTGCGCGAGGTCCCACAGCGCGAGCGCGCCTTGCGCGTGGATGTGGTCGGTCAACGCGCGCATGTCGTGCATCTCGCCGGTGCGGTAGTTCACGTGCGTGATCATCGCGACGGCCACGTCTTCGCGGATCGCGGCGGGCAGCTCGCTCGGGTCGTCGACGAGGCGCAGTTCATAGCCGCGGTCGAGCTGCTCGATGAGGCCCTGCGCGATATACAGGTCGCTCGGGAAGTTCGAGCGCTCGGAGACGATCACGCGGCGCTTCGGATCGCGCGCATCGGCGACACGCAGCGCGGCGGAGAGCGCCTTGAAGAGGTTGATCGAAATGGTGTCGGTGACGACCACTTCGTCTTCGGCCGCGCCGATCAGCGGGGCTAGCTTGTTGCCGAGGCGCTTCGGCATAGCGAACCAGCCCGCCGTGTTCCAGCTGCGGATGAGGCCCGCGCTCCACTCGCCGCCAATCACGGCTTGCGCGCGCGCGGCGCTCGCCGTGGGCGGCACGCCGAGCGAGTTGCCGTCGAGATAGATGGTCTCGGGCGCGAGCGTGAATTGCTCGCGCAGTGCCGCGAGCGGGTCGGCGCGATCGAGCGCCAGTGCGTCGTTACGGTCGTTCATGTCGGGTTTTCTGTGCAGTGAGGGTGTTGGGTCGATGGATGTGAAAGATTCGGTCAAGCGTTGGCGCCGTTCACGCGCGCTCGGGCAGCGCACGCAGCACGGCGCGCACGGGGCTCGCGTCGAGCGTCGCGAACTTCAGCGGCAGCGCAATCAGTTCGTAGTCGCCGGGCGCGACGGCGTCGAGCACGATGCCCTCCAGAATCGCCATGCGATGTGCGCGGATGCGGTGGTGCGCGTCCATCGTCTTCGATTCCTGCGGGTCGAGCGAGGGCGTGTCGATGCCGATCAGGCGCACGCCGTGCGCAGCCAGCAGGTCGATCGTTTCGGGCGCGACGGCGCAAAAGGCGCTGTCCCAGTGGTCCTGCGGTGCGTTGGCATAAGTGCGCAGCAGCACGCGCGGCGGGATGCCGGCCAGCGCCGCCTGTACGTGCCCGGGTTGCACGAGCGGTGCGGCGCCCACGCAATGGATCACGCGGCATGCGCCGATATAGGCGTCGAGCGGCACGGCGCCGATGGGCGCGCCTGCTGCGTCGTAGTGCAGCGGGGCGTCGGTGTGCGCGCCGGTGTGTGGCGAAAGCGTCACACGCGCCACGTTGACCGGCGAGCCGGCTTCCATGCGCCAGACGCGCTCGACGTTCACGGGCGTATCGCCGGGCCAGACGGGCGTTTCGGGGAGAATGGGTGGGGAAATATCCCAGATGTCGTTCATCGTGTTGACGAGGTTGTCTCCGTGCTTTTTTCGAATGATAGGCAACTCGACGCGAAATGTGCTTGCGAAAAAAACGCCGCCAGCTACAGTTCTTGGCACATAATTTGAGTCAAGACGGGAAAGGAGACCAAATATGAACGCTATCTCGCTTGATGCAACCGATTGCCGGATTCTTGCGGTGCTCCAGAACGAGGGGCGCATCAGCAACCTCGATCTGGCCGAGCGTATTTCGCTTTCGCCTTCCGCGTGCCTGCGGCGGTTGCGTCTGCTGGAGGAGCAGGGCGTGGTGGAGCGCTATCGCGCGAGTCTGAACCGGGAGATTCTCGGCTTCGAAATGGAGGCCTTCGTGCAGGTCTCGATGCGCAACGACCAGGAGAGCTGGCACGAGCGCTTCGTCTCCGCGCTGCGCGACTGGCCCGAAGTGGTGGGGGCCTATGTGGTGACCGGCGAGACGCACTATCTGCTGCGCGTGCTCGCGCATAACCTCAAGCACTACTCGGACTTCGTGCTCAATAAGCTTTACAAGGCGCCGGGCGTGATGGACATCCGCTCGAATATCGTGCTCACGACGCTCAAGGTGGAGTCGGGCGTGCCCGTCGACCTGATCGCGCATCGCGGGGAGCCGAAGCCGGCCTAGGGCCGCTTGAACGGGCTTGCTTCGGCTCGTTCGGGTGCGGTCTGGCCCGGCCGGCTATATCCGGGTATCGCCGGGCGGGGCTGCGCTCGGGCTGATTGGATCGATTGCACCGATTGCACCGATTGCACCGATTGCACCGATTGGACCGATTGGACCGATTGGACCGATTGGACCGATTGGGCCGCGCGGCGGCAAGGGCAGCGAGGCTGCCGGAACGCGCGTTGTCAGGCCTCGTCGCCCGGGATGCCCTGGAGCGACTGCAATTGATGGAACGCGCCGCCGTGGAACACGAGCGGCGCGGCGCTGCCGCTCTCGCCGGGATCGCGCACGCCGCAGCGCTCCACTTCGCCCACGAAGATCACGTGATCGCCTTCGTCGTAGCGGCTGCGGTTATGGCACTCGAACCACGCGATAGCGCCGTCGAGCACGGGCATGCCGGAGTCGCCGGCCGCGTGCGAGACGCCTTCGAAGCGGTCGCCTTTCACGGTGGCGAAGCGCTTGCACAGGTCGAGCTGCGACGCGGCGAGCACATTCACCACATAATGGCTATTGCTGCGGAACACCGGCATGGATGCCGATCGCGTGGCGAGGCTCCACAGCACCAGCGGCGGGGTGAGCGAGACGGAGTTGAACGAACTGGCGGTAATGCCGATCAGCTGGCCGTCGGGCGCGCGCGTGGTGATGACCGTCACGCCGGTGGCGAACTGGCCGAGCGCACGGCGGAATGCGGCAGCGTCGAAGTTGGGCGGGCTGGCGCGGCGGGTCATCGGCGCACGCTCCGGGCGTTGGGGCACATGCCCGGCGAGTGCGGAGTGGGGCTGGCGGCGCGAGCGGGAGTCGATGTGAACGTCATGTGTAATTTCGGCGAATTGCCCCAATTTTAGCGAAAAGCGGCGTGTGACGGCTTCCTGGTCCGGCTTCCCTTGGGGGGCGGCATGGCGCGGGATATCGGCGCGAATTTGCGCGGGCCCTGGATCGGCAGGGCCCGCGCGGCAACAAAGGAGAGTGCAGCATGAGTCAGACGATCGAAACCGCCACGCTCGGCGGCGGATGTTTTTGGTGCCTGGAGGCGGTCTATCTGCGCGTGGACGGCGTGGTGGCAGTGGAGTCGGGCTATGCGGGCGGCCACGCCGCGAACCCGTCCTACGAGCAGGTGTGCGATGGCGACACGGGCCACGCCGAGGTCGTGAAAGTGGATTTCGATCCGGCGCGGATCGGCTATCGCGAGATTCTGGACATCTTCTTCGCAATCCACGATCCGACCCAGTTGAACCGCCAGGGCAACGACGTCGGCACGCAGTACCGCTCGGTCGTTTTCACGCATTCGGAGGCGCAGCGCGAGACGGCGCTGCAGGCCATTCGCGAGCTGAAGGCAGAGGGCGTCTACGACGGCGAGATCGTCACCCAGGTGCTGCCGCTGGACGGCAACTATTTCCCCGCCGAGGCGTATCACCAGAACTACTTCGCGCAGCATCCGGACCAGGGCTATTGCGCGTTCGTGGTTGCGCCCAAGGTGGCGAAGTTCCGCCAGAAGTTCGCGCATCGGCTCAGGGCGGAGTAAGCGGGGGCGCGGCAGCGCGTTTCATCAGGACGGCGGGCGCGGTTCAAGTTTCTGAACGGCGCCCGCCGTTTTTTTATCCGCAGCGATCGCGTGCGATCACGTGCAGCCGCGTTGCTCAAGTGCTTTCGCCCTGCATGCGCAGCATCTCGTCGGCGATGGCGCGCGCGAGCAGGGCGCAAGTCAGCGGCGCCGAGCCTTCCGCCTTGTTGTTGGTCGTGATCAGCACCGGCTGGCCGGCAATCGCGTAGCGCGCGGCCAGTTCCGCGAGGGCGTCGCGCGTGTGCGGGTCTTCGTCCACGAGCTTGTCGAAGGGCTCGTAGCGTGCCTTCGCCTGCTCGTACTTGAAGCCGCTATGCAGGCTCCAGCGCACGATCAGCGGCCCCGCGGGCGCTTCGCCGTCCATCAGCGCGAGCGCCGCAGCCTGGCGCAGCGGGTCGGGCATGCGCGCGTGCAGCCCGACACAGTAGCGCACGCCCGCCGCGCGCAGCGCGCGCACGAAGCGGGGCGTGAGCAGGATGCCGTCGCGGATCTCGACGGCGTAGCACGGGCCGTCGCCAGCCGGTGCGCCGCCAGAGGATGCGTTACCAGAAGGCGTGTTGCTGGAGGGCTCACCGTCAGAGGGCGGGCCGCCGGAGGGCGCGCCGCCGGAGGGCGTGTCGTCGAGGGGGGCTCCGCCAGAGGGCGCACCGTCGGCATCGGCGTAAGCAGTTGGCGCCGAGGCCGGCGCGGGCAACGGCGGCAGCGCGGCCAGAAATGCCGCCAGGCGCTCGACGAAGGCGGCCGGATCGGCGAGTAGCTGGTCGGGCAGCGGCGGGAACTGGAACACGAGCGCGCCCGCTTTCGCGCCCAGCCCCGCGAGGCACGGCTCGACGAATTCGCGCGCCGCGAGTTCGGCGTTCAGGAAGCAGGGGTTGGCCGAGACCGGTTCGCCGCGATCGCCGCGCACGCTCGCGTCGGTGATGAGCGCGGGGGCTTTGACGATGAAGCGGAAGTGGTCCGGCACCTGCTGCGCGTAGCGCAGGTAATCGGTGACGGTGAGCGGCGCGTAGAACGAGCGGTCGATGCTCACCGAGCGCAGCAGCGGATGCGCTCCATAGGCCGCGAGCCCGTCGCGCGCGAGCTTCGAGTTGCTGTAGTCGTCGCCGTAGACGATGCCGCGCCAGCCCGGAAACGACCACGACGAGGTGCCCAGACGCACGCGCGGCGGCAGTTCGGCGGCGAGGTCGAGCACGTCTTGGCCGGGAACGGCTGGCAGTACGCCTTTCGCCCGTCGGCGCGGGGCGGGCGAGTCGGCGGGTTGCGTCGATTGCGTGGATTTGGCCCGCTTTGCGGCGTTGGTCTGCTTTGCGCCGTCGCGTATCGCGCTAGCGTCGGCATCGTCGGGCGACGATACTGCATCGGCGGTATCGGCTGACTTTCGGCGCGCGGCACGCCCTGCGGGTGGCGCAAATGGTTCGGACGGCACGAAGCCGAACAGGTCCGTTTGGGTCTCGGGCAATGCGCTTTCGCGCGCGGTCCGGCTACTGCGGTCGCGGCGCCCGGTGGTGCCCGTTCGCGGCGATGTCTGCGCCGCGCTGCGAACGTCACCGCCTTCCTCATGCGGCGCCGTGCCGGAGCCGTTGTCTTCCAGTGCCCCGAAAAGGCCGTCGTCGCGTTCGTTCATGCCTGTGAGTCGTGATGGCGATCGGGTGGTTCAGGCCGCTCTTGCCGATCGGCACGCCTTCCGGAAAACGGCGACGGCGCGAGCCGAGGCCCACGCCGTCGCACGTTTCGCAATAGCGTCAGAGTGGCTTGTCGTACATATAGCGGCGCGACCACGGCAGCGTATTCGCGCTGCGGCCGGCCTTGCGGCAGACGATCTGGTAGATCGACACGTCGTCGTGCTCGAACGCGTATGCGCAACCCGCCAGATAGACGCGCCAGATGCGGAACTTCTCGTCGTCGACGAGCTTTTTCGCTTCCTCGGCGCGCGCCTCGAAGTTCTCCGCCCAGATTCCGAGCGTGTGCGCATAGTGACGGCGCAGGCTCTCCACGTCAACCGCCTCGAGCCCGCCGCGCTGCGCCGCTTCGAGCGCGAGGCCGATGTGCGGCAGCTCGCCGTCCGGGAACACGTAGCGGTCGATGAACTCGCCGCCGCCCAGCGCCGCCTCGCCGCTCTCCGCATCGCTCGAGGTGATGCCGTGGTTCATGGCGATGCCGTCGTCGGCGAGCAATTCGCTCACCTTCGTGAAATAGCCGGGCAGGTTCTTGCGCCCGACGTGTTCGAACATGCCCACGCTCGTGATGCGGTCGAACTGGCCCTGAATGTCGCGATAGTCCTGCAGGCGGATCTCGATGCGATCGGCGAGGCCCGCGGCCTTCACGCGCTCGGTGGCGAGATCGAACTGGTTCTGCGAGAGCGTCACGCCCACGCAGCGCGCGCCGAACTTCTGCGCCGCGCGCAGCACGAGCGCGCCCCAGCCGCAGCCGATGTCGAGCAGCGTCTGGCCCGGCTGGAGCTGGATCTTGGTGAGGATGTGGTCGATCTTCTTGAGTTGCGCGGTGCCGATGTCCTCGTCGCCGTTCTCGAAGTAGGCGCACGAATAGACCATGTTCTCGTCGAGCCACAGCTTGTAGAACTCGTTCGAGACGTCGTAGTGGTACTGGATGGCCTGCTTGTCGGTGTTCTTCGAGTGCGTGAAGTAGCGGCGCACCCGGGCGAGCTTGCTCGCGCTCGTGATGGTGTTGCGCGCGAGCGAGTAGCTGATGTCGATGATGTCGGCGAGCTTGCCTTCGATGTCGATCTTGCCCTTCACGTAGGCCTCGCCGAGATTGTCGAGGCTCGGTTCGAGCAAGAGCGGCAGCGCCGCCGCGCTATTGACCTTGAGGGTGACCTGCGGGGCGGCGAACTGGCCGAAGTCGTACTGCTGGCCGCTCCAGAGCACGAGCCGCGCGGGCAAGTTGGCTTTGTGGCGCACGTCGTCGGCCCACTGCGCGAGTTTTTTCTCCCAGAACATGCGTTTCTCTCCGTGTCAGATGAACGATTGAGGCCCAAAGACAAAAGCGAATTGCAGTGCGCACTACGAGATACGAGGCAAACCGGCTGGCGCGGCGCCGCGGCGAACCGCGGCGCGCTGGTGATGCGGGGTGAAGCAGGATGATGCCGGGTAAGGCGGGTGTTGCGCAGCCGGGCCGCGAAACCTTCGGAACGTGGCCCGGTTTATCCGGATCAGGGCGCCAGCCGTTCGATGCGCCACGCGGCGCCGTCGCCCGCGTCGTTCCGCACATAGCGGATGCGGTCGTGCAGCCGCGACGGACGCCCTTGCCAGAACTCGATGGCGCTCGGCACGAGGCGGTAGCCGCCCCAGTGCGGCGGGCGCGGCGGCTGCTCGCCGTACTGCGCCTGGATTTCGCGCTCGCGCGCTTCGAGTTCGGCGCGGCTGCCGATCACGGCGCTCTGCGCCGAGGCCCATGCGCCGATGCGCGAGCCGAGCGGGCGCGAGTGGAAATAAGCGTCGCTTTCCGCGTCGCTGGTTTTTTCGACCCGGCCTTCGATGCGCACCTGGCGCTCGAGCTCGATCCAGTGAAAGAGCAGCGCCGCGTGCGGATTGGCGGTGAGTTCGCGGCCCTTGCGGCTTTCGTAGTTGGTGAAGAAGACGAAGCCGCGCTCGTCCACGCCCTTGATCAGCAGGATGCGCGCGGCGGGGCGGCCCTGCTCGTCGACGGTCGCGACGGTCATGGCATTGGGTTCGGGCAACTGGGCGTCGAGTGCCTGGTTGAACCAGGTCTGGAATTGGCGGATCGGGTCGGGGTCGACGTCGGAGGCGTCGAGCGAGCCAAGCGAATAATTCTTGCGGAGGTCGGCGAGCGAGGTCATTTTTTATGCAAACGCTTCAATGCGGACAAGTATATCGAACAGCGTGCGAAGACCGTGGCGAGGACAGCACGAAGCAGGCGCCACAGGCGCGGTCCGCGCTTATTCGGGCCGGGCCGAGGGGGCCGGCGTGGGCGCCCACCTCGGGCAGGGCGCGCGCGTTTGGTCGCGATCGGGCAAAATACCGGCTGCCTGGGACCGTGGCAGTGCGTGATCGGTCCGCTTTCGACCCGCTACCGTCATGTCCAGTACTCCGCTTTCCACTGCGGCCGGTTCCACCGGCCTCGCCGATCTTACCGCGCCCGCCTCGACCGATGTTGCCGACCGGGCCCGCCGCTTTGGCGGCGTCGCGCGGCTTTACGG
This sequence comes from Paraburkholderia sp., assembly GCA_031286755.1. Lineage (GTDB taxonomy): Bacteria > Pseudomonadota > Gammaproteobacteria > Burkholderiales > Burkholderiaceae > Paraburkholderia. Next base: position 14,797 of record JAITTX010000579.1, on the reverse strand, counting down.
CGCACCCGCGCTCGAAGCGTTCGAGCGCGCGCACGTTGCCGTGATCGGCATCGGCGGGGTGGGGTCGTGGGTCGCGGAGGCGCTCGCGCGCAGCGCGATCGGCACGCTCACGCTCATCGACCTCGACAATGTCGCGGAGAGCAATACCAACCGCCAGATTCACGCGCTCGACGGCAACTACGGCAAGCCGAAAGTCGAGGCGATGGCCGAGCGCATCAAGCTCATCGATCCGGCCTGCGACGTGCGGCTCGTCGAGGATTTCGTCGAGCCGTCGAACTTCGAGGCGCTGCTCGGCGGCGGCTTCGATTTCGTCGTGGACGCCATCGACAGCGTGCGCACCAAGACCGCGCTGATCGCGTGGTGCGTTGAGCATCGCGTGCCGCTCATCACCGTGGGCGGAGCGGGCGGCCAGCTCGATCCCACGCGCATTCGCATCGACGACCTCGCGCTCACGATTCAGGACCCGCTGCTCTCGAAGGTGCGCGGGCAATTGCGCAAGCACCACGGCTTCCCGCGCGGCCCCAAGGCGCGCTTCAAGGTGAGCGCCGTGTATTCCGACGAGCCGCTCATTTACCCCGAGGCGGCCGTCTGCGACATCGACAACGAAGCCGAGCACGTGAGCACCTCGCCGGGCCACCATGGGCCCGTGGGCCTGAATTGCGCGGGCTTTGGCTCGAGCGTGTGCGTGACGGCGAGCTTCGGCTTTGCCGCCGCGGCGTACGTGCTGCGCGCGCTCGCGCATCGGGGCGCGGCGGGCTGAAGGCGCCGCTTTGACTGCTTTGGCGGCTTTGGCCGCGCTCGAGTCCGGCTAGCTGCTGCAGCACCCCAAAAGCGCAGGCGAAAAAAAACGCACGGTCATAGGTCCGTGCGTTTTTCGTTTGAGCGCCGCCGCGCGGATGCGGACGGCGCAACCGGCTCAGCGCCGCGTGCTCAGTTGAGCGTGGCGCTCAGCTTGCGCCGCCATTCGCTCACGAGCTGCGTCTGATGCGACGCGAGATCGAACACCGAGAGCATGGTCTTGCGGCCGATGTCCTCGCGGAACGCGCGGTCGCGCTTGACGATCTCGAGCAGATGCTCGAGCGCGCCCGCGTACTTGCGCCGCGCGATCAGCGCGCTCGCCAGATCGAAGCGCGCTTCGAGGTCCTCGGGATGCGCGGCCACGCGGGCTTCGAGCGCGTCGGTGGGCGGCAGGTCGGCGGCGGCGTCGAGCGCGTCGAGACGGGTCTTGAGCGCGTTGAAGCGCGGGTCGATGCCCTGCGTGGTCTTGGGCGAGAGCAGCTCGACTTCCTTGTGCGCGTCGTCGGCGCGGTTGTCGGCGAGCAGCAGCTCGATCAGGTCCATGCGCGCGTCGTCCATGCCCGGGTCGAACGCGAGCGCGGCTTGCAGCGCTTCATAGGCGTCGTCGCGGCGGCCTTCGGCGAGCGCCTGCTGGGCGTTCTGGCGCGCGGCTTGCGCCGAGTCCGGAATCAGGCGGTCGAGAAACTCGCGCAACTGTCCTTCCGACAGCACGCCGATGAACTGGTCCACCGCCTGCTGATCGGCGAACGCCACCACGTGCGGAATGCTGCGCACCTGGAAGTGCGCGGCGAGTTCCTGGTTCTCGTCGACATTGACCTTCACGAGCTTCCATTTGCCCGCGTATTCGGCTTCGAGCCTTTCGAGCATCGGCCCGAGCGTCTTGCACGGGCCGCACCACGGCGCCCAGAAGTCGACCAGCACGGGCGCGAGCGCCGACGCTTCGATCACGTCCTTTTCAAAAGTGGCCAGGGTGGTATCCATTACGTCCTCGTTGGGAAAAATCCGTCACGCGTGAAGGTGGGGGCGGATCTGCGCGCTTCAATGCTGGGGTTTCTTTTCGGGCAGCGGAATCCATTCGGTCTCGCCGGGGACCTGCCCCATTTCCTGGCGCGTCCACGCCGCCTTGGCGGCCTCGATCTTCTCGCGCGAGCTGGCGACGAAATTCCATTCGATGAAGCGCTCGCCGGCGAGCTTCTCGCCCCCGAGCAGCATGACGCGTGCCCCGTTGGTGCTCGCGAGCGTGACGGTTTCGCCCGGCGTCAGCACCGCCATCGTGTACTGCTCGAGCGGCGTGCCGTCGATCGAGAGGTCGCCCTCGACGAGATAGACGCCGCGCTCCTCGTGCTCCGCGTCGAGCGCGATGGCGCTGCCCGCCGCGAAGTCGGCGGCCACGTAGAGCGTGCCCGAGAAGGTCGCCACCGGCGAGGTCGCGCCGAACGCCGTGCCCGCGATCACGCGCATCGAGACGCCGTTGCGCTCGACGTTCGGCAGCGTGCTGGCGGCATGATGGAAGAACGAGGGCTCGGTGTCTTCGTGCTCGAGCGGCAGCGCCACCCAGGTCTGGATGCCGTGCATGGTGAGGCCGGTCTGGCGCGCTTCGTCGGGCGTGCGCTCCGAATGGACGATGCCGCGGCCCGCCGTCATCCAGTTGACGTCGCCGGGAACGATCTTCTGCGTCGAGCCGATGCTGTCGCGATGCATGAGCGCGCCGTCGAACAGATACGTGACGGTGGCGAGACCGATGTGCGGGTGCGGGCGTACGTCGACGCCCGCGCCGGGCGCGAGCGTGGCCGGACCCATGTGGTCGAAGAAGATGAACGGCCCGACGAGGCGCGCGGCCATCGCGGGCAGCACGCGGCGCACATAGAGATTGCCGATGTCGCGTTGATGGGGCTTGAGGACCGCTTTGATCGATGAAGACATGGACGCTTCCTTGATGAGTCGGATGGCACGCGAGGATAGACGGCGGCACGCGCTGGCGCGCATGGGCACGCCGCGCCCCGGCAGGCGCTCATTCTAACGCCGGCCAGGCCGCCGCGCCGCCAGGGGCGCAAGCGCCGGGGGAGGCGCGCGGCGGCCCTGCGGAGTCGCGAGCACGAGTGCGCCATGGCCGGTAAACTCGCGCTTTTGACAGAACAATAAGCGGAGACGGAGATGTCGCCGAAGGACTTGCTGCTCGCGCTCGTGGTCGTGCTGGCGTGGGGCGTGAATTTCGTGGTGATCAAGGTGGGACTGCACGGCGTGCCGCCGCTGCTGCTCGGTGCGCTGCGCTTTCTGCTGGCGGCCTTTCCGGCGGTGCTGTTCGTGAAGCGCCCGCGATTGCCGTTGCGCTGGCTGCTCGCGTACGGCGTGACGATCTCGTTCGGGCAGTTCGTATTTCTCTTTACCGCCATGTACGTGGGCATGCCCGCCGGGCTCGCCTCGGTCGTGCTGCAGGCGCAGGCGTTCTTCACGCTCGTGTTTGCGGCGATCTTCCTCGGCGAGCGCTTTCACGCGCAGAACGTGATCGGTTTGCTGATCGCGGCGGGCGGGCTGGCGGTGATCGGCTTGCAGTCGTCCTCGGCGACGGCTGGCGCGAGCGCCCAGGCGATGACCGTCGCCGGCTTCCTGCTCACGCTGTGCGCGGCGTGCATGTGGGCACTCGGCAACATCGTCACGAAGAAGGCGGGCAAGGTGGATCTCGTCGGCCTCGTGGTGTGGGCGAGCCTGATTCCGCCGCTGCCGTTCCTCGCGCTCTCGTACTTCATCGAGGGGCCGCAGCGCATCGAGGCGGCGCTCACGGGCATTGGCGCCGACTCGATCGGCGCCATCGTCTATCTCGCTTTCGTGGCGACGATCCTCGGCTACAGCCTCTGGAGCCGGCTGCTCTCGAAGTATCCCGCAAGCCAGGTCGCGCCGTTTTCGCTGCTCGTGCCGATCGTCGGGCTTGCCGCGGCGGCGCTGCTGCTCGGCGAGCGTCTTTCCACCGCGCAGATCGGCGGCTCCGCGCTCGTGATGGCGGGGCTCGCGGTGAACGTGTTCGGCGGCTGGCTCAGGGCGCGGCTGGCATCAACGCGCGCGGCGCGCTCCTGAGCCGTGGCGCCCGGCGCGCGCGGATGCGAAAACGCCGCGCGTTCCTGAGGCTGCGCGGCGTATCGGATGGTTGCGAGGCGAAGTGAGATGAAGCCGGGCGCGGCGCGCAACGCCACCGCGCGCCGCGTTCGTCTTTACGTCATCCGGTTCTTCGCGAGCGGCGGATTCGCCGCGAAGTAGCGAGTGATGCCTTTGAGGATGGCGTTCGCCATCTTGTCGCGATAGGCGTTGTCGTTGAGCTTCTGCTCTTCCTCGGGGTTGCTGATGAAGGCCGTCTCCACGAGGATCGACGGAATGTCGGGCGCCTTGAGCACCGCGAAGCCCGCCTGCTCGACCGAGCCCTTGTGCAGCTTGTTGATCTCGCCCACTTCGTTGAGCACGAAGCCGCCGTAGCGCAGCGAGTCGCGAATCTGCGCGGTGGTCGACATGTCGAAGAGCGCCCGGTTCACGGAGGCGTCCGCCGTTTTCACGTTGATCCCGCCGATCTGGTCCGACGCGTTCTCCTTGGTCGCCATCCAGCGCGCGGCCGCGCTCGACGCGCCGTGCTCGGAAAGCGCGAACACCGACGAGCCGCGCGCGGCCGGCGTGGTGAACGCGTCGGCGTGGATCGACACGAAAAGGTCGGCGCCCACGCGGCGGGCCTTCTGCACGCGCACGTTCAGCGGCACGAAGAAGTCGGCGTCGCGCGTCATCATCGCGCGCATGTTGGGCTGGGCGTCGATCTTCACGCGCAGCTTCTTCGCGATGTCGAGCGCGATGTGCTTCTCGTACGTGCCCGCGCTGCCGATCGCGCCGGGGTCCTCGCCGCCGTGGCCGGGGTCGATGGCCACTGTCAGGAGACGCGTGGTGCCGCCCTTGCTGGACTTCGGCGTGGTGAAGCCGTAGTTGTCGTCGGCCTGGCTGCCGTTGTCCTGGGCGATCACGGGCGGCTTCGGCGCGGGCTTTGGACGCGGCAGCACCGTGGCGGGCGGCGCCGGTGGCGTCGGGCGCGGCGCGGTGGGCGTGCCTGACGTAGGGGCGCCCGTGTCGTTTTGCGCGTAGCGCTCGAAGAACGCGTCGCTGTTGTCGTGCGCGGGCGGGTTGTTCGGGCCCGTGAGCGTGGAGGGCGGCGCGGGCGGCGGCGCGTTTTCGTTCATCGCCTCGCGCGCGTCGAGCTGCTGCTGCTTGCGCTCGGTCTGCGCGAGCAGGTCCATGAGCGGATCGGGCGCGACCGCGGGATAGAGGTCGAACACGAGCCGGTACTTGTACGAGCCCACCGGCTGCAGCGTGAAGACCTGCGGCTTCACCGACCCCTTGAGGTCGAACACCATGCGCACGACGTGCGGCTGATACTGGCCCACGCGCACGGCCTGGATCTGCGGATCGTTCGGCGTGATCTTGGAGACGAGATTCTTGAGCGCGTCGTCGAGGTCGAGGCCGTCCAGGTCAACCACGAGACGGTCGGGACCTTGCAGCAATTGCTGCGAGTTCTGCAGCGGCTGATCCGACTCGATGGTGACGCGCGTGTAGTCGCGCGCGGGCCACACACGCACGCCGATCACCGAGGTTGCCCATGCGAGGCGCGGTGCCGTGACGCTCAGGCCGAGCACCAGCGTGGATGCGCCGGCCTTCAGAATCTGCCGGCGCCGCCAGTTGTGCGTGGCGGTGGCCGCGGATTCGATCGAGCGGAACGGTTTGATTAACATCTTTCTAGACATGCCTTTCCTGATGCGCTGTATGCGTACGCGGTGAGCACGCGACCTTCACCGTGCCGGCCGGGTTCGAGCTGGAACACGAGGTCGGGTACGCCGAGCAGGCCACCCGCGCGTTGCGGCCATTCGACGAGACACACCGCCCCTTGCGCGAAATATTCGCGAAAGCCGGCGTCGGCCCATTCGGCCGGGTCGCTGAAACGATAGAGATCGAAGTGATAAAGCTGGAGTTCCCCGCTCGTCGTGCTTACCGTGTAGGGTTCGACGAGCGTATACGTCGGGCTGCGCACGCGTCCGGCATGGCCGAGCGCGCGCAGCGCGGCGCGCACGAGCGAGGTTTTGCCGGCGCCCAGGTCGCCAAAGAGCTGCACGTGCAGGCCGTTGAACGGCACGACACTGGAGGCGGCGCCCGCGGGCGTGACGCCCGCTGCGACGGCGCGCTGGCCGGCTTCTTGCGTGCGCAGACTTTCGAGCGCGTGCGCAAAGCGCGCCCCGAACGCATCGGTGGCGGCTTCGTCCGCGAGCTCGAAGCGGCGTTCGAGCAGAACGGCTGCGGCAGGCAGACTCGCGTGGTCGTGTCCGGGCATGTCGGGTATTCCGGGCATTCTCGTAAAATAGCGTAATGAATCCCTCGCATCCCCCTTCGAACCCGGTGCACCACGATACGCACGAAGTGCACGATTTGGTCGATGCGCGCATGCCGGTCGAGACGTCCGCGCATGAGTCCGCGCAGTCGGCTGCGCCGGGCGTTGCTACGTCGGGCGTTGGCAGGTTGGCGTCGCGCAGTGAGGCCGCGCCGCTTGACGAAGCGGCGCTGGCCGCGCTCGCGACACGCATCCGCGCATGGGGACGCGAGCTGGGGTTCGGTGCGATCGGCATCAGTGACACCGATCTTTCTCATGCCGAGGCGGGCCTTGCTGCGTGGCTCGAAGCAGGCTGCCATGGCGAGATGGATTATATGGCCAAACATGGGATGAAACGCGCGCGGCCCGCAGAGCTTGTGGCCGGGACGCGACGCGTCATCACTGTGCGCATGGCCTATTTGCCCGCCACAACGCTTGCAGGCACAGCGCTTTCGAATGCGCCGGGAAAGAACGCTGAAAGTGCTTCGCAAGCCGAAGCGGCCGACGCCGCGCATGCCGATGCGCTTCCCGCTGCTCACACGGCTGCGCACGCCGATACGCGCGGCACTGGCGGGCACAAGGGCTGGCGCGAGCATGAGCACGCGCGCCTGAGCGATCCGTATGCAGCCGTGGTGTCGATCTACGCGCGCGGCCGCGACTATCACAAGGTGATGCGTGCGCGGCTGCAGCAACTGGCCGAGCGCATCGAGGCCGAGATCGGCGCGTTTGGCTTTCGCGTCTTCACCGACTCCGCGCCGGTGCTCGAAGTCGAACTCGCGCAGAAGGCCGGCATCGGCTGGCGCGGCAAGCACACCTTGCTCTTGCAGCGCGATGCGGGCTCGCTGTTCTTTCTCGGCGAAATCTACGTGGACGTGCCGCTGCCCACCGACTTGCAGGGCGCGCAGGACGTGCATGATTTCCCTGCGCACGCGCCCGAAAAGCCCGGCGCGCCGGTCGGCAATCATTGCGGCAACTGCACGCGCTGCATCGGCGCGTGCCCGACGGGGGCGATCGTCGCGCCGTATCGCGTCGATGCGAGGCGCTGCATTTCCTATCTGACGATCGAATTGAAGGGCAGCATTCCCCTGGAATTGCGCGAGCTGATCGGCAATCGTGTCTATGGCTGCGACGATTGCCAGCTCGTGTGCCCCTGGAACAAGTTCGCGCAAGCCGCGCCGGTTGCGGATTTCGATGTGCGCCACGGGCTCGACCGCGCGAGTCTCGTCGAGCTGTTCGGCTGGAGCGCCGCGCAGTTCGATGAACGCATGCAGGGCAGCGCGATCCGGCGCATCGGCTACGAGTCGTGGTCGCGCAATATCGCGGTGGCGATGGGCAATGCGCTGCGCGCGACGCGTGCGGATGCGCAGGCCGAAGGCGCGCCGCGCGATGGGCAAGCTGGCGGGCAAGCGGAGCAAGAGCGGCAAGCAGCGCGAGCGGCTATCGTGGCGGCGTTGCGCGCGCGCGAGCACGATGCGTCTGCGCTCGTGCGCGAGCATGTGCAATGGGCGCTGGAAGCGGCTTAGACTCACGCGTGCATTCAGCTTTGCATGAACTGGAGCAAGGAGAAGACGCCATGTTCAACGCAGTAATTGACGCGCCGTTCGGCAAGGTCGGCATTCGCACCGGCGAGGGCGCCGTGCGCGAGATCGTCTATCTGCCCGAATCCACGCATGCGCTCGCGCCCGATTGCCCGCTCGCCGAGCGCGCGGTCGCGCAGATCACGCGCTATTTCGCGAGCGCGCAAGTGGACTTCGACTTGCCGCTCGCGCCGCTTGGCACGCCGTTTCAGCGTCGCGTGTGGGACGGCATCTGCTCGATCGGGGCGGGCGAGGTGCTCACCTACGGCACACTCGCGAAACGCGTCGGCAGCATCAGCGCGCGCGCGGTGGGGCAGGCGTGCGGCTCGAATCCTTTTCCGATCGTGATTCCGTGCCATCGCGTGGTGTCGGCGAGCGGCATAGGCGGCTTCGCGCATCATGGCGGCGATGGCTTCTTTCGCGACGTGAAGCGATGGCTCCTCACCCATGAAGGCGTGACTCTCCGATGACCGCTCCGCGCGCAAGCATGGGCGCGCGACAGCAGCGAAAGGCAAGACGTGGACGATCAGAACGACAACGCAGGCAGCAAGGCGGATAACGACATGGCATGCGGCATCGACGCAGGCGGGCAGGGCGACGGGATTGGCGGGATTGGCGCGGTTGACGGAGCCGATGGAGCCGATGGAATCGGCGTGACGCCAGGCGCGCTGGACGATGCCACCGCGCTCGCCCCGGCCGCGGCGCAGGCGCTTTCCGCGAGCCTGCTCGCCATCGACACCTTCTGCGACGCCATGTGGCTCGAGCACGGCCTCTCGCGCAATACGCTCGACGCCTACCGGCGCGATCTGCGCCTGTTCGCGCAGTGGCTCGCGCAGGCGCGCTCGCATGGCCTCGACGCCGTGCGCGAGGACGACCTGCTCGCCTACAGCGCACGCCGCAAGGACGACAAGTCGACCTCGGCGAACCGGCGTCTTTCGGTCTTCCGGCGCTACTACGGATGGGCGCTGCGCGAGCAGCGCGTGAGCGCGGACCCGACCGTGCGCGTGCGCTCGGCGAAGCAGGCGCCGCGCTTTCCCTCGACGCTCACCGAGGCGCAGGTCGAAGCGCTCCTGAACGCGCCCGACGTGGCCACGCCGCTCGGCTTGCGCGACCGCACGATGCTCGAGCTGATGTACGCGAGCGGCCTGCGCGTGACCGAGCTCGTCACGCTCAAGACCGTCGAGGTGGGCCTGAACGAAGGCGTCGTGCGCGTGCTCGGCAAGGGCGCGAAGGAGCGCCTGATTCCGTTCGGCGAAGAGGCCTCGGCCTGGATCACCCGTTATCTGCGCGAGGCGCGGCCCGCGCTGCTCGGCGCGCGCATGACCGACGCGCTGTTCGTCACCGCGCGCGCCGAAGGCATGACGCGCCAGCAGTTCTGGCACATCATCAAGCGTCACGCGCTCAATGCGGGCGTGCACGCGCCGCTCTCGCCGCACACGCTGCGCCACGCGTTCGCCACGCATCTGCTCAACCACGGCGCGGACCTGCGCGTGGTGCAATTGCTGCTCGGCCACAGCGACATCTCCACGACGCAGATCTATACGCACGTCGCGCGCGAGCGGCTGCGGCTCTTGCACGAGACGCATCATCCGCGCGGGTAGTGGGGTTGCGTGGGGTGCGAAAGCACGCCGTTGCGCATTAAAATGCGCGCCATGAGCAAATCGAAACATGTCTCCGAAACGCCCGCCACGCAGATGCTGCGCCGCGCGGGCATCGCCTTCGGCGAGCATCCCTACGAGTACGTCGAGCACGGCGGCACGGGTGAATCCGCGCGCCAGCTCGGCGTGGACGAGCATCGCGTCGTCAAGACGCTCGTGATGGAGGATGAGCGCGCCAGGCCGCTGATCGTCCTCATGCACGGCGACTGCAAGGTCTCGACCAAGAACCTCGCGCGGCAGATCGGCGCGAAGCGCGTCGAGCCCTGCAAACCCGAAGTCGCGAACCGCCACTCGGGTTACCTGGTGGGCGGCACGTCGCCGTTCGGCACCAAAAAGACGATGCCCGTGTACGTGGAATCGACCATTCTCGAACTCGACCAGATCTGGCTCAACGGCGGCAAGCGCGGCTATCTCGTGAGCCTCGCGCCCGCGGTGCTCACGACGCTGCTGGGCGCAAAGCCGGTGCAGTGCGCGAGTGTTGCGACGCCAGGCGTAGCGACGCCCGACGCCGAGTGATGCCCGCGCCGGGCGGCTGGGTGTTCGGGCGGTCAGGGGATCGATGGAAGATGCCCGGGTTGAGGTGCGGCTGCGGGCTCGCCGAGCCCCGATTCCCCTGATTACCCTGGGATGCAGGCAAGGGCCGCCCGCGCTTCGGTAAAATGGGCGCCTTCGCGCGCGTGCCCCGGGCATCCCCAGCGGGCCGCGGCGCTTCGTTTCTCTTCCTTCGGGTTTCGTGCATGTACAACCTGTTTGTCGCCGTTGCTGCCTATCTGATCGGCTCGATTTCGTTTGCCGTGGTCGTGAGCGCCGTCATGGGCCTCGACGATCCGCGCTCCTACGGCTCCGGCAACCCGGGCGCGACCAACGTGCTGCGCAGCGGCAACAAGAAGGCCGCCATCCTCACGCTGCTCGGCGACGCGTTCAAGGGCTGGCTCGCGGTCTGGCTCACGGCGCGCTTCGGGCCGCGTTTCGGCCTTGGCGAAACGGCTGTCGCGCTGTCGGCCATTGCCGTGTTCCTCGGCCACCTCTACCCGGTGTTCTTCCGCTTTCAGGGCGGCAAGGGCGTGGCGACCGCCGCGGGCGTGCTGCTCGCCGTGAATCCGGTGCTGGGCGGCGCCACGCTGCTCACCTGGCTGATCGTCGCGTTCTTCACGCGCTACTCGTCGCTGGCGGCGCTCGCGGCCGCCGTGTTCGCGCCGTTCTTCGACGTCCTCATGTTCGGCGCCCATGTGACGGCGCTCGCGATTCTCGCGATGAGCGCGCTGCTGTTCTGGCGCCACCGCGCCAATATCTCGAAGCTCATGAACGGCACCGAGAGCCGTATCGGCGACAAGAAGAAGGCGGCCGCGGCGAGCAAGTAAGGGCGGGTTCGCCCGGCTTTATCCTGCGTTTGCTCGCTTCTCTTTCCGCTTTTCTTCCCGCTTCTTCCCGCTTCTTTCCGCGCTTCTGTCCGTTTCCACCGCAAGCGGCTCGCCTTTCGCGCGAGCCGCTTGCGCATTTGTTCCCCCTCAGTTGCATCGCTGGCCGCTTTGCGCGTCCGTGATGCGTGCGCTCGTTTCCCCCCTGTGCTCCAGTTTTGCCTATGCCGGACGGCTGAGGTTACGCGCGCGAGCGTGCCGCTTATGCTCGCTCATGCGTTTTCTGCTGGCTTGGGCTCGGGCAGCGGCTCGAATCCGGCTCGCGCTTGATCCAGTGCAAACGGTCGTGTGTCCTGCACGTTCGCAGGGCGTTCCAGAAACCCAACGTTAGGTTATCCTCGCAGCCATGCCCACAGTTCTTCGCGTACCCGGCGCCCGCGTAGTCACCTTTCCCAACGATCATTCGCCCGCGCACGTTCATCTGGTGAGTCCGCAAGGCTCGTGTGTCTTCAACCTCAACTGTCCGGACGGTCCTCTGGCGTTGCGCGAGCGCTTCGCGCTTGCGCATCACGAGGTCGCGCGTCTCGCTGGTGCGATTGAACCGGAAATCAGCCGCCTGTGCTGGGAATGGCAAAGAATCGCAACATGGAGAATGCAAACATGGTCGACATCAGCCGCGAGCAGTTCGAAGCCGCCACCCGGGCGGCACAGGAAAGTCCGGTCGTGGTTGCCGCGCGGTACAGCCGCACGCAGCGCAAGCTCGAGGTCGCGTTCGCGAACGGCGTGAGCATTGCCGTGCCCATCGCGCTCATTCAGGACTTCCAGATGCTGGAAAAGCCGCCCACGGCCGCACAGCTTTCGGAGCTTGAGATTTGGGGCGGCGGGCAGTCGGTCTACTTTCCCCGGCTGGATCTGCTGGTTTGGGCGCCGGGGCTGCTGCAGGGCGTCTACGGGTCGAGGGCGTGGATGCGCGAACTCGCGCGCGGCATGGGTTCCGTAACGTCGCCGGCCAAGGCCGCCGCGGCCCGCGCAAACGGGCGCAAGGGCGGCCGGCCGCGCAAGACGCCGCTTGCCTCATGCGCGCCGGGGGCCTGATTGGGGCGCTGGCAGATGCGTCGCGCATCCTGCTTCGTGCCGCTCCCAGGGTAGGGCTTCCCGCCGTATCGCCCCATTTCTTCGTCTTGACATGCAACCATATGGTTGCATAATTGGGCACATGAACGACGATGCCGTATTTCGCGCGCTTGCGGATGGGAGCCGCCGCCAGTTGCTGGACCGGCTACACGATAAAAATGGCCAGACGCTCACCCAGTTGTGCGAAGGGCTCGCCATCTCGCGCCAGGCGGTGACGAAGCATCTCGCGGTGCTCGAAGAAGCGAGTCTCGTCGTCGCGCAGTGGCGTGGCCGCGAGAAGCTGCACTTCATCAATCCGGTGCCGATCGGTGAAATCGCCGCGCGCTGGATCGGCAAATTCGAACGCGCGCGCGTGGACGCGCTCATCGAGCTCAAACACTCACTCGAAGGAGAAGGAGGCAGCCATGAGCAGCAGTGAAGGCCGCACGGCCGGCGGCGCGAGCGGCAGGCACGGCACGAGTGGTGCGGCGGATGAATCGACGTTCGTCTACGTCACCTTCATCCGCACCACGCCGCAAGCGCTATGGGAGGCGCTCACCAGCCGCGCGTTCACGGAGCGCTACTGGTTCGGCATGCATCACGAGTGCGACTGGCAGGCGGGGTCGCCGTGGTCGTTGCGCTTTGCAGACGGCCGGGTGGCCGATTCGGGCGAGATCGTCGAGTCGGACGCGCCGCGTCATCTCGTGATCCGCTGGCGCAACATGTTCCGCCCGGAACTGAACGCAGAGGGCGATTCCCTTTGCACATTGCAGATCGAACAGGTGGAGCACGCCGTCAAGCTCACGGTCACGCACCGCATGGCGCGCCCGGGCTCGAAGTTCATCGAGGCGGTGTCGGGCGGCTGGCCGCGCATCCTGTCGAATCTCAAGACGCTGCTGGAGACGGGCGAGGCGCTGATGCCGCTCGTCGCAACGAGCGATTAGCCAGCCACAGGGTGGGGCGGCCCGCGCGAGGCGGCGCGCGCCGCCTCGTTGCGAGCGATCGCGGCAAGCGCCGCAACAGCAACAGAAGCAGGCGCTTTAGTCGCGGAAGTTGTTGAAGTCGAGCGGGGTATCGGTCACGTCCTTGCGCAGCAGGGCGATCACGCTTTGCAGGTCGTCGCGCTTGGTGCCCGCCACGCGCACGGCGTCGCCCTGGATGCTCGCCTGGACCTTGATCTTGCTTTCCTTCACGAGCTTGACGATCTTCTTGGCGAGGTCGCCCGAAACACCCTTTTTCACGGTGATGACCTGCTTGACCTTGTCGCCGCCGATCTTCTCGATCTTGCCGTAGTCGAGGAAGCGCACGTCCACATTGCGCTTGGCCATTTTCGAGACCAGCACGTCCTTCACCTGGCCGAGCTTGAAATCGTCGTCGGCGAACGCGGTCAGTTCGCGCTCCTTCTGCTCGACGCGCGAATCCGAGCCCTTGAAGTCGAAGCGCGTGGAGATCTCCTTGTTCGATTGCTCGACGGCGTTCTTCACTTCGATCATGTTGGCTTCGCTGACGACGTCAAACGATGGCATTGCTATCTCCCAAAAGTGCGAGTGGCGCACGAGCAGCACAAAACGTGCGCTCGGGGGCCGCAGCCGTGTTTTCCGGTGCGGCGCCCTGTACTCGATATAATCACGGACCAGCGCCATTTTACCGGCGCAGCCGTGTTTGCCCAAGGCTGCGCGACGCCGCGTGCCGGCACAGCAGCCGGCGTGCCCCGCGCCACGCTACGTAACCGGCTGCGTTTTCGGCGGGTTTTTTCCGGTCTGCGTTTTTCGTTTTCAGCGCCCGTTTTTCCGTTTTCGGCCTTTTCGTGTCACATCCACTCTCGATGCCCGTTTCCGCCGCCTCCGCCGATCCGTCCCCGGTGTGGTTCGCCGCCGGCTATCCGCTGCGCGCGCACAACACCTTCGGTTTCGACGTGCGCGCGCGCCTTGCCTGCCGTATCGAGAACGAGGCGGATCTGGTTGCCGCCTTGCGCGACCCGCGCGCCCAGGGCCTGCGCACGCTGGTGCTGGGCGGCGGCAGCAACGTCGTGCTCACGCGCGACTTCGACGGCCTCGTGCTGCTCGTCGCGCTGGCGGGCAAGCGTGTGACGCGCGAGGACGACGATGCCTGGTACGTGGAAGCCGGCGCCGGTGAGAACTGGCACGATTTCGTGGCGTGGACGCTCGAAGCGGGCATGCCGGGCCTCGAAAACCTCGCGCTGATCCCGGGCACGGTGGGCGCGGCGCCCATTCAGAACATCGGCGCCTACGGGCTGGAAATGGCCGAGCGCTGCGCGAGCGTGCGCGCGATCGAACTCGAGTCCGGCACGCCGTGCGAGTTCGATGCCGCCGATTGCCGCTTCGGCTATCGCGACAGCTTCTTCAAGCGCGAGGGGCGCGACCGTTTCGTGATCACCTCGGTGACCTTCCGGCTGCCGAAGGCGTGGCAGCCCAACGCCGGTTACGCCGATCTCGCGCGCGAGCTGGCGCAGCGCGGGCTGCCCGGGGCGCAATGCGCGCGCGACGTGTTCGACGCCGTGGTCGCGGTGCGTCGCGCGAAGCTGCCCGATCCGCTCGTGCTCGGCAACGCGGGCAGTTTTTTCAAGAATCCGGTGATCGACGCGCTGCAGTTCGACTCGCTCGTCGTGCGCGAGCCGCGCATCGTCTCGTATCCGCAGGCTGACGGCCGCGTGAAGCTCGCCGCGGGCTGGCTGATCGATCAATGCGGCTGGAAAGGACGCACGCTGCGCGCGGCGGCCGTGCACGAGCGGCAGGCGCTCGTGCTTGTGAATCGCGGCGGCGCCACCGGCAACGATATCCTCGAACTGGCTCAGGCGATTCGCCATGACGTGCTCGCGCGTTTCGGCGTGGAGCTGGAGCAGGAACCCGTCAGCCTGTAGTTGGCTTGTAGTTGGCTTGTAGTTAG
>JAITTX010000567.1 GCA_031286755.1 Paraburkholderia sp. | reverse complement strand
TCACGGTGCCGCCGCTCAAGGGGCCGCGGCTGCGCCAGGCGCTGCCGAACGTCGTCGAGGATCATCTGATCCAGGACTCGCAGACCTGCCATCTCGCGCTGGATCCCGCGCGCCTGCCCGGCGGGAAGCAGACCGTCGCGGCCGTCGATCGCGGGTGGTTCCGCTTCCTCGTCGAAGGCTTCACGGGCGCGGGACACCGCAATCTGCGCGCGGTGCCGGTGGCGCGGTGCCTGCCTGAAGCGCCAGGCGAAGCGGACGCCACGGCGGCGCAAGCCTTGCAAACCGGCGCACATGGTGGCGACACGCAGGCGGCCGAGCCCACCATGCCGTCCGCCCCTGCCGTCCCCCCCACCGACCATGCCGAAGCCGCCGGCAGCGCGAGCGTGCCGGTGACGGCCTGCGTGTTCGGCCCGGTCATGTCGACCGCGCCGGCGCTGCTGCCAGACCTGGCCGCCCCTGCGGCAAGCACTGCGGCAACGGCGTCGGGCGCGCTGCTCGAACTCACGATCGTGCGCGGCGCGACGGCGGAAGGCTTCGCGGTGCCCGCGGCGAGTCTTGCCGCGACCGTGGAGGCGCTGGCCGGCGACGCCCCCGTCACGCGCTACGTGCTGACGGACGTGCCCGGCGAGCCCGCGAGCGCCGCGGGGAAAGCCGCGCTCACGGCCGCGCTGCCCGAGGCGCGGCCGCTTGGCTTCGAGGCGCTCGCGAAGCGCGCGCTCGCCTGCAAATTCGACCTCTGCCAGTTCGAGTTCGCCGTGCAGCCGTGGCGTCTCGATCGCGCGACGCTGCGCCGGTTGCGCGTGCCCGTCGCGCTGGTGGCAGCCTCGCTCGTGGTGGCGATCGTCGGCGCGAATGTGCAGTGGCTGATGCTGGCGCGCCAGCGCGACGCCATCAACACGCAGATGACCGAGCTGCTGCTCAACGCCTTCCCGAAGACCACGGTGGTGCTCGACCCTGCCGGGCAGATGGCGCGCCAGCTTTCGCAGCTGCGCGTGGCCGTGGGCGAGCCCTCGCCCGACGATTTCCTCGCGCTCGCCGATGGCTTCGCGCGCTCGCTCGGGCCGGTGCCCGCGAATGGAATCGCGGCGCTCGACTATCACGATCGGCGCCTCGACGTGACCTTCAAGCCAGGTGTCAATGTCGACGCCGACTTGAGCAAGCGCCTCGCGCGCAATGGCCTTGCGGCCACGCAGGACAGCAGCACCGGCAAATGGACGATCAGGAGCGCATCGTGAAGACATCAGGTTCGAGCGGCGCATGGGCCCAGACCTTGAGCGAGCAGTGGAGCAACTTCTGGGAAGCCCGCACGGCACGCGAAAAAATGCTGCTCACGTGGGGCGGCGCGGTGCTGGCCGTGGCGATCGGCTACTCGGTGCTGTGGCAGCCGGCAGCGGACGGGCGCGCGCGTTTGCGCGAGAGCTTGCCCGCGATGCAGCGCCAGCTCGCGCAGATGACCGCGCAGGCCAACGAGGCGCGCGCGCTTGCGGGCGCGGCCGCGAGCGTGGCGCCTGGCGGCCAGGCGCTCAAGGACGCGCTTACCGCTTCGCTCTCTGACCACGGTATGCCGAACGCGCAAGTGCAGTTGATCGGCACGACGGCGCAGGTGCAGATGAAAAATGCCTCGTTCCCGGCCTGGTCGGCCTGGCTCGACGACGTGCGCAAGCAGTACAAGGTACAGGTGGTCGAGGCCCACATCACGGCGCTCAAGGCCGATGGCCAGGTCGACTTGACCGCGTCGCTGCAGCCGGCGAACGCGCGTTAAAGCGCCAGGGCGGTCGACCGCAAAGCATGGGACCGGAGTAAGGCACTAAAGCGCCAACTCCGGCCGACAGGAGATTCCTCGCATGTCTTACTGGATGCGGCGCGCACGCGCCGTGTTGCCGTGGCTCTTCGTAGCCGTGTTGTCCGTGGGCGCGGTGCTGCTCGTGCGGCTGCCCGCCGCGTGGATCGCGCCGCAGTTCGCGCGCGCGACCCAAGGCCACATCAATCTCGTCGATCCGCAAGGCTCGCTCTGGCGCGGCTCGGCCACGCTCATGCTCGCCGCCGGCCACGACGTGCAGGGCGCGACGCTCCTGCCGGGCCGCATCGAATGGCGCACGTCATTCTGGGCGCTCCTCACGGGCCGCGTGCGCATGCAGATGCGCCAGACCGAGGCCATGCCCGACCCCGTCGACGTCGAAGCCACCTTGCGCGGCGCTACCGTCACGCCGGGCGCGATCGCCGTGCCCGCTTCGTTGCTCGCGGGCCTCGGCGCGCCGTTCAACACGCTCGATCTGGATGGCAATGTGCGGCTCGCGTGGAGCCCCTGGCGCGTATTTGGCACCGATGCGTTCGGGCGGCTCACGGTCACGCTCGCGGACATGAGCTCGCGCGTCTCGCTGGTGAAGCCGCTGGGGTCGTACGAGGCGGTGCTGCAGGCGCAGGGCGCGTCGTCCACACTCGACCTGAGCACGCAGAAAGGGCCGTTGTTGCTCGACGGGCACGGCATGTTCTCGCGCACGTCTGCGTCGTTCAACGGCACCGCGAGCGCGACGCCCGATCAACGCGAGAATCTGGCGGGGTTGCTGAACCTGCTGGGACGGCCCACGGGGTCCGGGTCCGTGGCGTTGACCTTCATGCGCTAACGCGCTTGGCGCTCGGATTCGAGCAGACGTGCTGCGCGCCGCTCCGAGCCGAGGTCACCCCGGGGCCGCCTGTGCCGCCGGGCTTACTGCGGCTGGGCGCCCCGCGTTGCCGCGTCCTGCGTTGCGCCCTGGGTGGCGTGCGCCGCGCCTTGCGCGCCCGATGCAGCGGAGTCCGGCGCCACGACAGGCGCGGGCGCCGTCACGCTGCCGGTTTCGCGATCCATCTGCGAGACGTCCCAACCACCGCCGAGCGCCTTCACGAGCCCCACCGACGACACCATGCGCTGCCCAGCGATGCTCGCGAGCTTTTGCTGTGCCGTGAACGCCGTGGTCTGCGACGACAGAACGTTCTGGTAGTCGGTCGTACCCGCTTTGTATTCGTTCGTGACGATCCGCAACGCGTGCTGAGCCGACTCCACGGCCTGCTGCTGCACCACGATTTCCTGCGCGAGGATGCGCTGCGACGCGAGGTTGTCCTCCACATCCTGGAACGCGGCCAGCACGGTCTGCCGGTAGGACGCGACCTGCTGGTCGTAGGCCGCGCGCGCCGCTTCGGTCTGCGCGCGGCGCAAGCCGGCGTCGAACACCGTGGCCGCGAGCGACGGCCCGAGCGTCCAGAAGCGCGACGGCATGGAAAGCAGTTGCGAAAGCACCGAGCTTTCGAAGCCGCCGCTCGCGGAGAGCGTAAGCGTGGGGAAGAACGCCGAGATCGCCACGCCGATCTGCTCGTTCGCCGCCGCGGCCTTGCGTTCCGCCGAGGCGATGTCGGGGCGCCGTTCGAGCAGCGCCGATGGCATCGTGACCGGCACGCTGGGCGGCGTGGCCGTGAGCGGTGACGGGGGAATCGAGAACGAGGACGCCGGCTGGCCGACCAGCACGGCAATCGCGTGTTCGTCCTGGGCGCGCGCCACGCCATTGTCGATGGCGGCGGCCTGCGCCGATTGCAGTTGCGTCTGCGCCTGGATCACATCGGCGCGGCCCGCCACGCCCTGCGCGTACTGGTTCTGCGTGAGCTGCAGCGACTTCTGATAAGCCGCGACGGTATCGTCGAGCAGCTTCTGCTGGGCGTCGAGCGAGCGCAGCGTGAAGTACGTCTGCGCGAGCGTGGCCTGCGCCGAAAGGCGCGCATTGGCCAGATCGGCGGCGGCGCCCTGCTGGCCGGCCTCCTGCGCGCTGACCGTACGGCTCACCTTGCCCCAGAGGTCCGGCTCCCAGGTGGCGTCGAGGCCCAGGTTGACGTTGTTCGTGATCGAGCCGCCACCCGTGAAGCTGTTGTTATTCGAGTTCGATACCCGCGTGGGGCTGCGCGAGCGCGAGCCCGAGAACGAGGCGCTCACCACCGGGAAATACGCGGCGCGCGCCTCGCCCACCAGTGCGCGCGCCTGGCGGTACGCGGCGGCATATTGCGCGACGGTCTGGTTGCTGGCGTTGAGCTGATCCATCAGCCCGGTGAGCTGCGCATCGTCGTAGATGAGCCACCACGGGCCGCGATCGGCGGTATCGGCGGGCTGCGCGACTTTCCAGCCCTCGGGCGCTTCCTTGTAGGACGCGGGCACCGCAGTGTCAGGCTTGTGATAGTCGGGGCCCACGGCGCAGCCGCTCAACTGGAACGCGAGCGCTGCCGCCGCGCACAGCAGGGCGAGCCTCGGCGCACGGCGCGCGGTGCGAGCCACGTCATGGTGACTTGCGCCCTTGCGCGGGCGGCTCGGCGATTGAGCGTGATGGCCGGGATGGACGAAACGGCAAGACATGCAAGGAATTCCTGTCGATGCGGCTGGCGAAGGGGGCGAAAGTCGCGAATAGCCGGTGCGCGGACACGCGCGGCGTGGCGCGCCATTGTTAATAGCCATGCGGCGAGCCCGGCCTGGTTCGACGGGCTGGCAAGCTGCGGCAATGGTAGCGCACGCGCCGCGCGCAGCGCGGAACCTGCAAGGGTAAGCCGGGAGGGGGTGAGGATGTGTTACCGCGGGCCGGACGCAAATTACGCGTCGTTACGGCGCCAGCGGCGCAGCGCGTGAACGGCATGAAGCGCCGCCCTGCCTGCACGTGTGCGCGCGCCACGCGGGGCGTTGACGCGGCATGCGACCTGGACGCCGGAGCAGGCGGCTTTGGCCGCCGTCATGCTGGCTGTTGCCGCGCTCATGGCAGCCGGGACCACGACCGCACCCGATGCGCGCGGCGCGGCGCCACTCGCCGCCACGGACGTGTCCGCTCCGCCTCGCTGGGCGCGGCGGCGGTCGGCCCACATCATCAGCACGACGGCAATCGAGCCGCCGGGCAGCACGAACATCGCGGCATAGAGTGCGAACTTGCGCCAACGCGCCGCTCCGCCGGCTTGCGCGAAAGCAAGCCGGGCAGTGCAGGAGACCGAGCGGCCGATGCCGCCGAGCGCGTTTTTGAGGTACAGCATGGCGCAATCAACAGGAGAATTGGGGAATACCAGGGGGCGAAGTGCTTGCCTGTCATAATATTGACTATGCAATCAAATCACAACACTCTTTGCATCGCATCAAATGTGCTGTTGTTTTTACGCTGCGATAGCGGCGAACCGGCGATCGATGCGTCACTCAATTTCACTGCCCAGGCAGACACATAACCGGCTAGAATTCGCCTGTCTCCGAGATGCATGAGAACGACTTCCCCATGAGCGATGGTTCGTACGTGTCAGGCAAGGTCGGCGTCGTGCCGAGCCTCGGCTATTTCCTCTCGACAGCCCGCAACGTGCTGGCTGGGCGGATGGACCGCGCCGTCGCGCCGCTCGGGCTGACGTCGTCGCAGATCGGTGTGATTTTGCTGCTGTGGTTCGAGCATGCCCGTACGCCCAATGAGATGTCGCGCGTGCTGTCGTACGACACCGGGTCGATGACACGCATGCTCGACCGGCTGGAGAAGAAAGGCTTTCTCGTGCGCCAGCGCAGTCACGCGGACCGCCGCGTGGTCGAACTGGCGCTCACGCCGCTCGGGCGCGATGCGGCGCAGCAATTGCCGGATCTGATCGCCTCGGTGATGCACGACCAGTTGCGCGGCTTTTCCGCCGACGAAGTGACGACGCTCATTAGTCTGCTGCAACGTTTTATCGCAAACGACGCCGATACGACAAAAGTGTGCGGCCATGCCGAAAGCCAAACGGATGCGCCATCCGGCGCCTCTGACGAAGATCGCGACGAGGCATAAGGCGGACTTCACCGCGCTTTGGCACTGGCGGGGCCTCGCTCCGACCTTGTCGCATTGCGGATAAATTGCTGTCTGGGCAGTCAATGTCTTGACATGAAATTACGGACTGCCGCCTGCGGGCGGCTCGTTGCAACAGCAACGGTCCGCCTGAACCGGAAACCTCGGTAGACGCCGAGCAAGGACCCTGAAAATGGACGCTTCCACCGCCGCGCCCTCCCCCGCCCCTGCCAGTGCGGAGCCCGCGCCGTTCTCCGGCGGCACGCTCGCGCTGCTCACTGTGGGCCTCGCGCTCGGCACTTTCATGGAGGTGCTCGACACCTCGATCGCCAACGTCGCCGTGCCCACCATCTCCGGCAACCTCGGCGTGGCCAATAGCGAAGGCACGTGGGTAATCTCCTCGTACTCGGTCGCCTCGGCCATCGCCGTGCCGCTCACTGGCTGGCTCGCGCGGCGGGTGGGCGAAGTGCGGCTCTTCACGCTTTCGGTGATCCTGTTTACGTTGGCCTCGGCGGCCTGCGGCTTCGCCACCAATTTCGAGACGCTGATCGCCTTCCGTCTCGTGCAAGGCCTTGTTTCTGGCCCGATGGTGCCGCTCTCGCAGACGATCCTCATGCGCTCCTATCCGCCGGAGAAGCGCGGGCTCGCGTTGGGGCTCTGGGCGATGACGGTGATCGTCGCGCCCATCTTCGGTCCGGTCATGGGCGGCTGGATCACGGACAATTTCACGTGGCCGTGGATCTTCTATATCAACGTGCCGATCGGTCTTTTCTCGGGCGCCTGTGCATTCCTGCTGCTGCGCGGACGCGAAACGAAGACCACGAAGCAGCGCATCGACGCCGTGGGCCTCGCGCTGCTCGTGATTGGCGTCTCGTGCCTGCAGATGATGCTCGACCTCGGCAAGGACCGCGACTGGTTCAATTCGAACTTCATCGTTGCGCTCGCAATCATCGCGGCCGTGTCGCTGGCATTCATGCTCGCGTGGGAAGCCACGGAAAAGGAGCCGGTTGTCGATCTTTCGCTCTTTCGCGACCGCAACTTCGCGCTCGGTGCGCTGATCATCTCGTTCGGCTTCATGGCGTTCTTCGGCTCGGTCGTGATCTTCCCGCTCTGGCTGCAGACGGTGATGGGCTACACGGCCGGTGTGGCCGGTCTCGCGACGGCGCCGGTGGGACTGCTCGCGCTCGTGCTTTCGCCACTGATCGGACGCAACATGCACAAGCTCGATTTGCGCATGGTGGCGAGTTTCGCGTTCATCGTGTTCGCGGGCGTTTCGCTATGGAACGCCACATTCACGCTCGACGTGCCGTTCAGCCAGGTGATCTTGCCGCGTCTCGTGCAAGGCATAGGCGTAGCGTGCTTCTTCGTGCCGATGACGACCATCACGCTTTCGAGCATTTCCGACGAGCGGCTCGCGAGCGCCTCGGGGCTGTCCAACTTCCTGCGCACGCTGTCGGGCGCGATCGGCACGGCGGCAAGCACGACGTTCTGGGATGATGCCGCGATTTATCACCACTCAGTGCTCTCCGAGTCGGTGAGCGTATATTCGCCGAATACCAGCGCGTACAGCGATGCGCTGACGAGCCTCGGCTTCGCTGGGCCGAGCCTGACGGCGAAGCTCAACGAAGTGGTGACGGCGCAGGGCTACATGATGGCGACCAACGACTTCTTCCGCATTTCGAGCGTGATGTTCATCGTGCTTGCCGCGCTGGTCTGGATTACGAAGCCCAAAAAGGGAGCGGGACCGGCAATGGGCCATTGACGGCCCGCTGACGATCCCGGAGTTGCCGCCCTGCGATGAAAGCGGGCGGCGACTGTTGTTGCAGCCGCGACGAACTATGCGTCGAACTACGCGTGTTAGCGCGCCGTGACGCCGCTGGTCTGGATTTCGACCCGGCGGTTCTGTGCGCGGCCTTCCGCCGTTGCGTTCGAGGCGACGGGCTTCGTTGCGGCGTAGCCGTGCACCTGATACTGGCCAGCATGCAGGCCATGCGACTGCAGGTAGTTGCGCACCGTTTCCGCACGGCGCAGCGACAGGCGCTCGTTCAGCGCATTCGAGCCCGTGGAATCCGTGTGGCCGTCGATCACGACCGTGCCAATGTTCACGCTATCGCTATCCGCGATGAACTTGTCGAGCGCCTGCTTGCCGGCCGGCAGCAGGTTGTACTTGCCGATGGCGAAGTTGGCGTCCGCGTTCAGCGTAACGGTGCGCGGCTGCGTGTCGACTTGCGGCGGCGGAGGAGGCGGCGGCGTCTGGACGACGGGTTGCGGCGTCTGACAAACGAAGATGATTTCACGCGGATCGTTTGCGGACTTGAATCCGGACGCGGCGCGGTCAACCGACGAGACACGCAGTGGCTCCTTGTTGCCGCAGATTTCCGTGACCTTCTTCATACAGGCCTTCGAGCTTTCCAGCAGGCCCAGACATTGCACACGATATGCCTGCGAGCCGTTGGCGAGCGTCACGATGTCGAGGTTGTAGGTGGGGCCTGACGCGGTCGTGCAACCAGCCGCGACGACGATGAGGGCAGCCAGTGCGCTGGCTGGCAGAAGTCGCATTTTCATTTTCGATTCGAATGATGGAAGAGGAATGTACTGTCGTCCGGCGCACGCCGAAGCA
>JAITTX010000560.1 GCA_031286755.1 Paraburkholderia sp. | reverse complement strand
ACCGCCAGCGGCCGCCCCGCGCGCGCCGTGCAGGTGGGCGGCCCGCTCGGCACCTATCTGCCCGAGAGCCAGTGGGACATTCCCATGGACTACGAAGCGTATGCGGCGGTGGGCGCGGTGGTCGGCCACGGCGGGCTCGTCGTGCATGACGACACCGCCAACCTCGCCGATCTCGCCCAGTACGCGATGGAGTTCTGCACGCTCGAATCGTGCGGCAAGTGCACGCCGTGCCGCATCGGCTCGACGCGCGGTGTCGAGGTGATCGCGAAGATCCGCAAGGGCGACACCTCCGAAAAACAGGTCACGCTGCTGCGCGATCTGTGCGACACCATGGTGTCCGGGTCGCTCTGCGCGATGGGCGGCATGACACCCTACCCGGTGATCTCCGCACTCAACTTTTTCCCCGAAGATTTCGGTCTTGAACCTGTCCAGCCAGCCGCCGACGCGGCGGCCGCCTGAACGAGGAGCCCCACCATGTCCGACACGCTCATGCCCCAAGCCGGCGGTTGCGGCTCCGGCAACTGCGCCTGCAAATCGGCAGCAATGAAGCAACGCTCGCCTTTCGACGACACCGACTTCGGCACGCCGCTCGTGCACGCCGACGTGGACGTCACGCTCGAAATCGACGGCCAGTCCGTCACGGTGCCCGCGGGCACCTCCGTGATGCGCGCCTCCATCGAGGCCGGCGTCAACGTGCCCAAGCTGTGCGCCACCGACTCGCTCGAGCCGTTCGGCTCGTGCCGCCTGTGCCTCGTCGAGATCGAAGGCCGGCGCGGCTATCCCGCTTCGTGCACGACGCCGGTCGAGGCCGGCATGAAGGTGCGCACGCAAAGCGACCAGCTGCAAAAACTGCGCCGCAACGTGATGGAGCTCTACATCTCCGATCACCCGCTCGACTGCCTCACCTGCCCCGCCAACGGCGACTGCGAGCTGCAGGACATGGCGGGCGTGACGGGCCTGCGCGAAGTGCGCTACGGCTTCGATGGCGCGAATCACCTGAAAGACAAGAAGGACGAATCGAATCCGTACTTCACCTACGATCCGTCGAAGTGCATCGTCTGCAACCGCTGCGTGCGCGCCTGCGAGGAAACGCAAGGCACCTTCGCGCTGACGATCTCCGCGCGCGGCTTCGAATCGCGCGTGGCGGCGGGCGCGAGCGAATCGTTCATGGATTCGGAGTGCGTTTCGTGCGGCGCCTGCGTGGCCGCCTGCCCGACCGCGACGCTGCAGGAAAAGAGCGTCGTGATGCTGGGCCAGGCCGAGCATTCGGTCGTGACGACCTGCGCGTATTGCGGCGTGGGTTGCTCGTTCAAGGCCGAGATGAAGGGCAACGAAGTCGTGCGCATGGTGCCGCACAAGAACGGCCAGGCGAACGAAGGCCATGCCTGCGTGAAGGGCCGCTTCGCGTGGGGCTATGCCACGCACAAGGACCGCATCAAGAAGCCGATGATTCGCGCGAAGATCACCGACCCGTGGCGCGAAGTGAGCTGGGACGAAGCGATCAAGTACGCCGCGAGCGAATTCCGCCGCATCCAGGACAAGTACGGGCGCGACTCGATCGGCGGCATCACGTCCTCGCGCTGCACGAATGAAGAAACCTATCTCGTGCAAAAGCTCGTGCGCGCCGCGTTCGGCAACAATAACGTCGACACCTGCGCGCGCGTGTGCCACTCGCCGACGGGCTACGGCCTGAAAACGACGCTCGGCGAGTCGGCGGGCACGCAGACTTTCGCCTCGGTCGATCATTCGGACGTGATCATGGTGATCGGCGCCAATCCGACCGACGGCCACCCGGTGTTCGGCTCGCGCCTGAAGCGCCGCGTGCGCCAGGGTGCGAAGCTGATCGTCGTGGACCCGCGCCAGATCGACATCGTCGATACCGCGCACGTGAAGGCCGAGCATCATCTGCAACTGCGCCCGGGCACCAACGTCGCGATGGTCAACTCGATCGCGCACGTGATCGTCACCGAGGGGCTCGTGAACGAAGCCTTCGTGGCCGAGCGCTGCGAAACGCGCGCGTTCGAGCAGTGGCGCGATTTCGTCGCGCTGCCCGAGAACTCGCCCGAGGCCATGGCCGAAGTGACGGGCGTGCCTGCCGAGCAAGTGCGGGCAGCCGCGCGCGTCTACGCGCAGCAAGGCAACTCGGCGATCTACTACGGCCTCGGCGTGACCGAGCATGCGCAGGGCTCGACCATGGTGATGGGCATCGCCAACCTCGCGATGGCCACGGGCAACATCGGCCGCGAAGGCGTGGGCGTGAATCCGCTGCGCGGCCAGAACAACGTGCAGGGCTCGTGCGACATGGGCTCGTTCCCGCACGAACTGCCGGGCTACCGCCATGTGGGCGACCCCATCGTGCGCGGCGAGTTCGAAAGTGCCTGGAACGTCGCGCTGCAAAGCGAGCCGGGCCTGCGCATTCCGAACATGTTCGACGCGGCCATGGACGGCACTTTCATGGGCCTCTACTGCCAGGGCGAGGACATCGTCCAGTCGGACCCGAACACCCAGCACGTGGCGGCAGCGCTTTCTGCCATGGAATGCATCGTCGTGCAGGACATCTTCCTGAACGAAACGGCGAAGTACGCGCACGTGCTGCTGCCGGGCTCGTCGTTCCTCGAAAAGGACGGCACCTTCACCAACGCGGAGCGCCGCATCTCGCGCGTGCGCAAGGTGATGCCGCCGATCGCCGGCTACTCGGACTGGGAAGTGACGATCCTGCTCTCGCGCGCGCTGGGCTACGAGATGGACTACACGCATCCGTCGCAGATCATGGACGAGATCGCGCGTCTCACGCCCACCTTCCACGGCGTCTCGTACAAGAAGATCGACGAGATGGGCAGCATCCAGTGGCCCTGCAATGAGGAAGCGCCCGACGGCACGCCGATCATGCACATCGACGAATTCGTGCGCGGCAAGGGCAAGTTCGTGATCACGAAGTTCATCGCCTCGCCGGAAAAGGTCACGCGGCGCTTCCCGCTCCTGCTCACGACGGGCCGCATTCTCTCGCAGTACAACGTGGGTGCGCAGACGCGCCGCACCGAGAATTCGCGCTGGCACGAGGAGGACCGGCTGGAGATTCATCCGGTCGATGCGGAAGATCGCGGCATCAACGACGGCGACTGGGTGGGCATCGAATCGCGCGCGGGACACACGGTATTGCGCGCCAAGGTGAGCACGCGCATGCAGCCGGGCGTGGTCTACACGACGTTCCACTTCCCCGAATCGGGCGCGAACGTGATCACCACCGACGCCTCGGACTGGGCCACCAACTGCCCCGAGTACAAGGTGACCGCCGTGCAGGTGAGCCATGTGCAGCAGCCGTCGCAATGGCAGCGCGAGTACTCGCGCTTCAATGAAACGCAGCTCGAGCTGCTCCGCCAGCGCGAACCGCTGGCCACCTCAGGGAAATAAGCCGATGAAAGCAGACAACCTGATCGAAATGGCGAACCAGATCGGCATGTTCTTCGACTCGCTGCCCGATCGCGAGGAAGCGCTCACGGGCATTGCCGATCACATCCGCAAGTTCTGGGAGCCGCGCATGCGCCGCACGCTGCTGACGGCGCTCGACGGTACGGCGGCTCATGCCGACGTCCAGCAGGGAGGCTTCACCGAGATCGTGCTCGCCGCGCTCACGAAGCATCGCGACTCGCTCGTGCCCGCAGCGGCGGCTTGAACGCAACGTCGCGTGAGGCGGGCGAAGTGCGCACCCCATGCGCTCTCGTACTGCCTCACTCGAACGTTGCTTGATCCCGGCGCGGTGGGACGACGTATGACAACTACTGCGCCGCCGGCCGGGGCGCAGGCGCAGGCGTGAACCACATCTCGCAATGGCGCAGCAAGCCATGCAGGTCCGATCCGGTACGGCCGCGCGCGCAGATGTAGCCATCGGGTCTCACGAAGTAGAACGCGGGCCGCGTGCGCCCATAGGCGTCACTGAGCGACGGCGCGCCCTCGCCTGCCAATGGCGCCTCGCCGTCCGGCAGATCCGCCACCCACCAGACGCGCACCGCCTGCGGCAACACCCG
>JAITTX010000533.1 GCA_031286755.1 Paraburkholderia sp. | reverse complement strand
TGGCGTTCGGCGGCCTGTCCGGCAATCCGCAGGGCAGCGTGCAGACGCAATCGACGACCGCCTATGTCGAAAGCGGCCTGAGCCTGCATCTGCGCGACGACATGACGTTGCAGCCCTACCTCGGCGTGCGCTTCGGTCACTACGGCCAGGCCGGTTATGGCGAGAGCGGCGGCAACCTCTTCGATCTCGCCTACCAGGGCACGGGCCAGGCAGCGACGACGGGCGTGGCGGGCGTGCGCTATCTGTTCACGCAGCAGCGCGGCGACGGCGGCAGCAACACGTGGGAAGTCGATGCGAATGTGCAGCAGCGCTTTGGCAGCGTGAACCAGACGGTGAATGCGGCCTTTGCAAGCGCGCCGGAGTACGTCTATCAGACGAGCGGCACGCCAATCGCACGCACGATTGCCCACGTGGCGACGGGCGGCGAATGGGCGATCGGCCGGCACGCGTCGGTGTTCGCACGCGTCTCGGTGGATCTCGGCAATCACGAGCAGGACTACAGCGGGGTCGCCGGGCTCAACTGGAAGTGGTAAGCGGTAAGCGGCGGGCGCACAGGCGCCCGCCTGCCGCTCGGGATTTCTGCTAATGGAGCGGATAGCTGACGGTGGCCGCATAGAGCAGGCGAACGTCAGCTTCCCGCACGAGAGAACTCACACTTCCAACCCTTCGCGATTGCCCAGGATAGCCGGCCGCGCAGCTACACGGTCTGCGCTCCGCCGCCGAGATGCGCCAGCAGGCTTTGCATCGGCGCGGACAGCGTGTGCCATTGCCGGAAGCACAGACAAAGCCGTCTGCGTGCCCAGTTATCGCTGATCGCAATAGTTTTGAACGGATATCTGCGTCGAAAGCGCCTGGCGAGCGCCAATGGGATGATCGCCACCCCCACTCCCTGCGACACCATCTGGCACGATCCCTCGAAGCTCTTCATGCGGATACGAAGTTCTAGCGTCTTGTGCAGATCGGCTGCGTGTTCGTCGATGTGATCTTGAAGCGCGCTCCCCGCCTCCAGGCCAACAAACCGTTCATCCGTGACATCAGCAAAGCAGATTGCCTTCGATTCTGCGAGTCTGTGCGCAACAGGAACAATCAGAACGAGAGCGTCACTGGCGACAGGCTGCATTGTGAGGCCTGTGGCGTTGACCGCATCCGATACCACGCCCGCTTCGACCAGGCCTGCGTTAATCATCTTTACAATCTCGGCACTTGTACGCTCTCTCAAATCGATGTTAAGACGCGGACGCTGAGCCAGCCACGGCGCGAGCTTCTGCGGCAGGAGGCCCATCAACGCCGCCGTATTCGCGTACAGCAGCAACGTACCTCGCGTACCGGCGCCAAAGTCGCGCAGTTCTCCCTGCAACAGGCTGTGCTGCCGGAGTATCAGACGCGCATGGTGCGCTAACGCTTCTCCTGCCTCGGTGGTTACCACCCCGTTGCGGCTTCTTTGAAGCAGAACGACTCCGGCATCCGACTCGATGTTGCTGATTCGCTCGCTGGCCGACGCCAATGCGAGATTTGCCTGTCGGGCCCCGGCTGTAATGCTCCCAGCATCGACCACACAGAGGAACAGGCGCAGATCCGCGAGATCGAATCGCATACGCTCACCAAGACAGATTGCCTTCGGACGATCCGAAGGCAGCATCGGAAAAACCGCATTGTGCCAGTTCCCGGTTAGAGGCGTAATACCCTGCATGAATACTCTGACCATCGAATTCACCGGCCTGCTCCTCGTCACTTTTCTCGGAGCCGGTGTCGTTAAAGGCGTGACCGGCATGGGCTTGCCCACGGTTGCCATGGGCGTGCTTGGGGCTGCCATGTCACCGCTTACGGCGGCGGCGATCTTGATAATTCCGTCGTTCGTGACCAACGTGTGGCAAATGCTGGCCGGGCGAGACACACTCCGCCTCATGCGACGGCTGTGGGCAATGATGCTCTGCATCGTGATCGGTACCGTTCTGGGAACGCGACTGCTGGTAGTCGTCGATCCCGTCTGGTCGGGACGTGCGCTGGGAATCGCCCTGATCGTCTATGCGGCCTATGCGCTGTTCTTGCCGACACTCTCGCTCCCGGAGCGGCTCGAGTCCATGCTTTCGCCTGTCATCGGCATGGTTACCGGGTTGTTGACTGGTGCCACCGGCGTCTTCACGATTCCGGCTGTGCCCTATCTGCAATCGTTGGGGCTCCAGAAAGACGAGCTCGTGCAGGCTCTTGGCCTTTCGTTCACCGTCTCCACGGTTGCTCTCGCAGCAGGGCTCCTGGCCCATGGCGCGTTCCGGCCCGGCCAGCTCGGCCTCTCGCTGCTGGCTGTCGTTCCCGCTCTCGCTGGAATGTGGTTGGGCACGATAGCGCGGCAGAAGATCAGCCCGAACGCCTTCCGCCGTTGCTTTCTCCTATTTCTCATCATCCTGGGCCTCGAACTGACGCTGCGTCCGTTTTCCTGAGCCCTGATCACCAGAGTTCACACTATGGCCGTATGGAGATTCCCGACGTCACGTCCGCCACCGGCGCCACTGCCGATATCTATGCGCGGGTGAAGAAGATTTCCGGTGGCCGCGTCCCCAATACATACGCCGCGTTGGGCCACCTTGTACCGGCGTCTCTGGCAGCGGTGCTCGACACCCAGGCCGCATTGAACTCGGCCAACCTGAGCCGGCAAGAGCACGAAACCATCAAGCTGTTAGTCAGCGAGCACGATCTTGTCATGGAGACATGCGATGCCTGAACATACTTCTTTTCTGGCCTTCGGCCTCGTCGCGCTGGGCATCGCGATTACGCCAGGCCCAAACATGATTTACCTGGTCTCACGTTCGATCTGCCAGGGACGCGCAGCAGGGTTGATCTCGCCAGGCGGCGTCGCGCTCGGATTCGTCTTCTATATGTTGTGTGCGGCACTTGGCATCGCTGCGCTGCTACTCGCGGTGCCGTTTGCGTATGACACCTTGCGCTTCGGCGGCGCGTTTTATCTGCTTTGGCTTGCGTGGCAAGCGGTGAAGCCGGGCGGAGGTTCGCCGTTCCAGGTACGCGACCTGCCGGCCGACAGCCCGAGCAAGCTGTTCATGATGGGCTTCGTGACGAATCTGTTGAATCCGAAAATCGCGGTGCTTTATCTTTCGCTGCTGCCGCAGTTCATTGATCCGCGGCACGGCAGCGTGCTGGGACAGTCGCTCGCGCTCGGCTTCGTGCAGATTGTGGTGAGTGTCAGCGTGAACACATTCGTTGCAACGACTGCGGGTTCGATCGCCGGATTTCTCGCGCGCCAGCCCAGATGGTTAGCGATGCAGCGCTGGATGATGGGCACTGTGTTGACCGGCCTGGCCGTTCGGATGGCGATGGAAGCGCGCCGGTAGCGGATTTGCGCTGTTGCGTCGGACCCGCGGGAATCGAGCGCGGCTCACAACGCGAGTTATCCAGATCGAAGATGTCGTGGCGCAATTCGCTATGCTCATCAAACCCCATGCGACGCCCGGCATGTTTCATGAGCGATGTCGATCAATGATCTCGAACAGACGATGACACGATGCGGCCAGGTGCTGTTCAGGTGCCGTAGCAACCCCGAGTAAAAGGCCAGGTACAGTCCAGGACGGATTTGCAAACCACACGGACAACGGCGATGGCGCCATGCCAACGGTCATCGCTTCGCGAACGATCCGCACGTCGGATGCCCCGTCGGGGAGTCGGAGAAGTACCGCCAGACCGGCGTTTACCCACTCCGCGTCACGCATGCGCAACTGCTCGCATAGTGCGTCACGCTGGGCACAATATAGACGCTTGAGCCGACGCACGCGCCGGATATAGTGGCCGTCACGCATGAACTGAGCCGTGGCGAGTTGAACCACTGGCGATGGCGCGTGAGCAAGGGTTGCGGCTACCTCGGCGAATGCGTTGGCCAGTTCGGTTGGCGCCACGACGAATCCAAGCCGAAGAGCCGGGCTAACCGTCTTGCTGAAGGATCCGATGTGGATGACCCGTTTGTCCTCGCCCAGGGACGCCATCGCAGGTGCCGGCCTTCCTTCCAGTTGTAGCTCGCCGAGGTAGTCATCTTCAATGATCCAGGCGTCGCTCGAGGCCGCCCACTCAAGCAGCTGAAGACGTCGCCTCAACGACAGGGTCGGGCCAAGAGGAGCCTGTTGCCCGGGAGTCAAGACGGCTAACGCAGCGTCCGCGGCTTTCTCGATGCCATAATCGACGTTGAGACCATCGGCATCCACCGGTATCGGCACAACATTCAGGCGAGCGAGCTCCAACCCTTTCCGGGTGACCATGAAGCCGGGTTCTTCCATCCAGGCTTTCTTGCCGTCCAAACCCAATACTCGCAGTGCCAGGCCTAAACCGGAGCTGTATCCCGAAGTGATAAACACCTGCTCAGGGAGGCAGTGGAAGTTCCTGGCGATGGAGAGATGACCCGCGATCTCTCTGCGCAATTCGAACTCCCCTCTTGGGTCGGGATAGAGCAAGGACGATAAACATCCGGTTTTCAGCAGATTGGACGAGCGCGCCCGCGAAAACAGCTTTTCCGGTAGTCCTTCAAACGCCGGAATGCCGAGCTGAAAGATCGCCGGCCCAGCGTTCATCTCCTCATAAGCCCTCATGAATGCTCCCAGCCGCGGCGCTTTGGGCTGAGTCGCCGCCATGCGGGGCCGCGGGGCCACGCGGGTGCCCCCAGCGCCGAATGCTTCGATCATCTGGGCGTCGGTCAGTCGTTCGTATGCCGCTTGAACTGTTCCACGCGCCACGCCGAGCTGCGCGGCCAGGTCCTGCCACGAGGGCAGCCGGGTGCCAGCCGCGAGCACGCCCGACTCTATGGCCCTGCTGATGCTCTCGCGAATTTGCTCCACCAGCGACAGCTTCGCTGTTCGGTCGAGCCGAATCTGCAACTCCGAATCCATGTTCTTGGTACACACAAAAATGAGTAATCTTGGTTCTTCTACTCGTACCATTCGATGGTACAGAATATTCGCACCATCACTGCTCCAAACATAAGGTCATTATGGAGACGGCTGGCCATGATCCTTCGACCGATTCTGCCTGCATTTTGCGCGACAGTTGCGGTTTCCGTGAACGCCGGCGTTGCAGCTCACCGGGCCGCCGAAATCGTGAAACCTGTTGCGAATAGCCAATCGCCAATGTGCAGCTCAAATACTCGGCGCTTTTCATCCGCTGGGTCGCATAGGCGAGATGAGCGATATCGCGGACGCGATTCTCTTCCTTGAATCCGCACCATTCATCACGGGAGAGGTCCCGCACGTCGACGGCGGCCAAAGTGCTGGTCGCTGAGAAGCACCGGCGCTCATCGTGAAGGAGGAACACGGTGACAATCAATCATTGGATTCTCAGGCGCGGTCCGGCGCGGTAGCCAGATCGACTCCTGATTTTTTGCCGCGGCATAACGGAGTTCTATGTCCCAAGTCGACTGGCTGAGCCACCTGCTGCAAATGATCACCATCAGCGGCCGACCGGAGGTGCGTTGCGCCTACGGTGCGCCATGGCGGGTGGCATGGCCGCAGTCCGCAACGCAGGAGATTCCCTACCACGTGGTGCTCAAGGGCCGGGCGATCATCGAGGATCCGGAGACAGAGACGACGAGCGAACTGTCAGGCGGCGATATCGTGCTGCTGCCGCACGGGTCGGCGCATGTTCTGCACGATGGCAGTGGGCAGGCGGCCGGGCCAACTTACGAAAGCGAAGGCGCTGCCGGACTGACGGTCAGCAAGAATGACGGCCAGGGCGAGCGCCTGGACATGTTGTGTGGGCGATTCTTCATTGGGCCGCCCCATGATCGGCTGATCCGCAATTATCTGCCCACCAGTCTGGTGGTACGGACCATGGACAGCGATGGTGAAACAGGTAACGGATCTGCTTCGAACCACCTTGCGGCTTTCGTGCGGCTGATGCGCGACGAATGCACGGGCGACAAGGTGGGCGGCCATGCGATCCTCAACGCGCTCAGTTCGGCACTGTTCACCCTGGTACTACGCGAGGCGAGCAAATCCGAACGGGCTCCGGCAGGCTTGCTGGCGCTCGCCGGTCATCCGCGACTGGCTCCGGCCCTTTCAGTCATGTTCACCGAGCCCGCGCGGCCCTGGAGTCTGCTCGACCTGGCCGGCTTGTGCAATATGTCACGTGCCACCTTCATGCGGCATTTTCAGGAAACGCTGGGGCGCTCGGCCATCGACTTCCTGACCGATATCCGCATGAGCCTGGCTGCAAACGAGTTGAAGAAGCCGGCGATGACCACCGAGGCCGTCGCCGAATCGGTAGGGTATCAATCTGTGTCGTCGTTCCGGCGTCTGTTTGCCGACCGGATGGGCATGACACCGGGTCAATGGCGCCGTCTCGGGTGCAAGCGCCAGTAATGGTCGCACATTATCGTTTCCCAAACGGCGCGAAGCCTGCATGAGGCGCTAACGGTGCCAATGCGGAGCGGGCGCTCATTCGCGCAAACAACCATAGACGCGTTGACCTGTACCTGCCGCACGTGAGCTTCGATCGCGGCCGGGCGGCATGTCTCGCCCCGTGTCGTGGACTGAGAAATCGGTCGTCTGCGCTGGCTTGATCCTTCTGGATATTTTATTGAGCAGATCCAGTCTCGAAACGCGTGTCTGGCGGGCCTAAAGTAGAGACTCCAAACCACCTGATGAAGCCCTCGCACCATGAGCCGAATCGCCATGCCCATCGTCGAATCTGCCACTGGCCCCCGAAGAACTTCAACTCCGTGGACAACGCCGATCACCAGCTTACGCACCGGGCCGACGCGGACCAACCCGCAGCATGATCGCGACCAGGGCGTGCAGGTACCGGATTTTGGATCCGTGAATGACAACACCTTCGTGTGAACGAAGGCCCCGCGTACCGCAATCTACGTCCATACCCACAGGAATCGCCATGAATAATGGAACCACCATGACCAATGCAGTCATCGAATGTATTCTGAGCCGCAGCGCCGCGAAGTACTACGATCCTTCCGCGACCTTGAGCGACGACCAGATCCGCGAGCTCGTACGCATTGGCACCGCCGCGCCGACATCCTTCCACTTGCAGAACTGGCGCTTCATCGCCGTACGCACGCCCGAAGCAAAGGCCCGGCTGAGTCCAATCGCATGGAGCCAGCCCGCCGTCACCGATGCGGCCGTTACGTTCATCGTCTGCGGCCAACTGGTCGATACCAGCGTCATACCGGAGCGCCTCGCTCCGCTAGTGGAAGCGGGCGTCATGCCTGCCGCGATGGTGCCGGAATGGGAAAACCCCGCACGCGAGCTGTACATGGCGTACCCGCAGCGGCGACGCGACGAGGCCGTGCGTACGGCCACTTTCGGCGCGTCGGCGATGATCTATGCCGCCCGCTCGCTAGGCCTGGGTTCGACGCCGATGATCGGTTTCGATGCCGACGCGGTGCACCGCGAGTTCGGACTGGCCGAGGATGAAGTGCCGGTCATGCTGTTGTCGATCGGGGCGGAGCGTCCGGGAAACTGGGCGCAAAAGCCGCGCCGTCCCGTGGCCGATGTGCTGGCATTCGTATAGATGCGTTGTCGCGGCGCTGATCGGACGGAACGACCAGCGGGCCGGGAAAAACGCGAGGCAAGCGCAAGTACCACCGACTTGAAGACCTGACCGGATTCGACCCGGGATCAGGCACGAAGCAAGCCGTGGGAATCGTTCCCAAATGAAGTTTCCCCAACCAGTGAAATAAGTGACTTTAGAGAGACCGTTATGACTAGGACTACTATCTTAAAGCAAGACCAGGTGCCGACCGATTCCAAGCCGACACTCGATGCGTTCACAAAAAATATCGGGTTCACCCCGAATATGATGGCGGCTTTCGCGCAGAGCCCGATCGCGTTCAACGCATGGGCTACCCTGCTCGGCTCCTTGAGCAAAGCACTCGACGTGAAGACGCGTGACAGCATCGGCCTCGCCGTTTCCGAAGTGAACGGGTGCAACTACTGCCTGACGGTTCACAGCTTTACGGCGGAGCACATGGCGAAGCTGCCGGCCGATGAAATCATTCTCGCCCGGAAGGGCCACGCGACCGATCCAAAGCGGGACGCCGCCGTACAGTTTGCGCGCAAAGTCATCGAAACCCGGGGACAGGTCACTGACGCCGATCTGAACACTGTTCGCGACGCCGGCTACACGGATGCAAACGTGATGGAGATCGTCTCGCTGGTGGCCATGTACTCGCTGACGAACTTTTTCAATAACGTGTTCGATCCCGAGAAGGACTTTCCCGCTGTTGCGCCGGCCGGCTCGATCTGAGCGCCGATTGTCCGCATTCGTCCGTGAGAAACCCGGGAGGGCGAACAGTTCCGCCCTCCCCGTAAATGGCTGCCCGTTTGCCAGGTGGCGATGGCAATAGCGTGGATCCAGGCGGACGAGTCGGCCATGTTCCGTCCAGGGCCGGCTCCACTCGCCCAGGTTCTCTGGTTTGGTGCAATGAAATTCACCGCTTACGAAGCCAACGGCATTAATCCGTTCATCATCAACAGTCCCATCATGAGCTGGTTGCACGCCCTATTCGGAGTCCAGGGGGCAAGCTACGTTATAGGTGTACTTGAGCTGTCGACTGCAGTAGCGCTGATTCTCGGGGCCTTCCAGCCGATTTTCTCCGCGTTGGGAGCAGCGATGTCGACTGCGACCTATCTGATCACACTCACTTTCTTCTTGAGCACCCCGGGGGTGGCGGAAGCAACTGCGGGTGGGTTTCCGGCGATTTCAGCGATACCTGGCCAGTTCCTTCTTAAGGATCTCGTTCTGCTGGCTGCATCGCTTTGCCTCCTTCTGGCGTCCGTTCAGATATCGTGGCCTAACACCATGAACTCCTGAACCAGGCAGGTGTCGCTTTTGCTTTGATGGCGCTGCAACCTTGGTCGCCTCCGATTAAAGCGATTAGACCCGACCGAAACGTGGATAGACGAACTTTGGATACCGCCATTGCAGCTGCAGAGGATGTGAGAAGTCCTGCAAAGCATTTAGATTGCCTGCGAGAAGCCTATGAAAGATCGTCGGCAAGGACAGTATCGGCATCACCAGCAGCCTTCCGTCCATGAAAACGAAGAGGCAAGCAACATGAAAGAGTCCACCCAGATCGGCGACAGGATCGCCGACAAATCTTCACCGCCCGATGACCGTGCTGTCCGAGACTGGATGGGGCCCGAGGCGTTTGAGCATTGGGTCGAAATGCGGAACTGGATCGAGGCATCCTACCCCGGTGTTTTCGCACCAGATTGGCTATATGGTGGCAAGAAACGCGGTTGGTCACTGCGCTACAAGAAGACCAGGGCCTTCTGCACCCTGCTGCCGGCATACAGGCTGTTTTCGGTTCTAGTGGTCTTGGGGCGAGCCGAGCGAGAGAAGTTTGAGGCGCGGCGC